>JBDKIW010000560.1:0-13187 GCA_039796955.1 Planctomycetota bacterium | reverse complement strand
CCGCTTCCCGAAAGGCTCGCATCGGCGGCTTGTGATACGTGCCGGTCATTTCCACGGCGACGATGACATCCTTGAGATCATGCTTTGCAACGGCCTGCTTCAGCGTGAGGACTGCAAGCTGAAAGGCGTTTCGATTGTACTCAACGCCAGCTGGTGGAGAGAGCACGTTGCCATAGAAGTCAACGGGCATCCACTTCGATCTGGCCTTGGCACAATCAATCGCGACGACGCCAAACTTCTCCGGCCCGACGGCCTGCACTCGTGGTTGGATGACGCCCTGCGGTCTGCCGAGCACTCTCTTTCTGAATGCCTGCGATCGACTTCGTTTTCGCTTTGTGCCTTCGTTGCGCTTTGTGCTGTCTTTGTGCTTTGTGCCATCTTTGCAATTTGTGGCCATTTTAGCGGTCTCCGTGAGTGAAAGTGTTGAAACAACCTTTCACACTACGCGCCGCTACGCGTGCTACTGATTTTAAGCCATCAAAGCCACGTACCAGGGGTCAGGACCCAATAGTGCGCATCGGAAAAGGGGTCAGGACCCAATAGTGCGGAGCACCCTTCGGGCCTTTTGGCTATTGGGTCCTGACCCCTTTTCCGATGCAGCGGAGCACCCTTCGGGCCGTTTGGCTATTGGTACCTGACCCCTTTTTCTGACCCGGCGATTCGCTTGCCTTTCCTGCGGTTGGGGTAACAATAAAAGCATGTGACCTGGGATGAGAATTGCAACGGGCTCAGATTGGCATGTGCCACGATGGGCCTGTTGAGACCGCTGGGTCGTTCCGTTATTCGGTTGAATCGGTTGAAGACGTGAAGGGGCGATTTCATGAAGTTCTGGCAGACACTGGCTTTGACATTGGCTTGTTTTACCGGGGGAGCGGCGATGGCGGCGGATTCTGTGCACGAGTTCCAGATGAAGTCGATTGACGGAAAGGACGTCAAGCTGGCGGACTACAAGGGCAAAGTCCTGTTGATCGTCAATGTGGCCAGCCAGTGCGGATTGACCCCACAGTACACGCAGCTGCAGTCGCTGCATGAGAAGTACGCAGACAAAGGTTTGGTTGTCATCGGTGTACCGTGCAACCAGTTTGGTGGTCAGGAGCCGGGCACAGAGAAGGACATCAAGCAGTTTTGTTCCTCGAAGTACAGTGTCACGTTTCCGATGATGAGCAAAGTGGACGTCAACGGCGCAAAGCAGGATGCCCTCTATACATTCCTGAAGAGCAAGTCTGAGAAGACTGACGACATCAGCTGGAACTTTGAAAAGTTCATCGTGGGCAAGGACGGCAAAGTGGCTGCCCGCTTTGCTCCGCGTGTCAAGCCGGATGCTGCCGAAGTGCTGGCAGCGATCGAAGCGGAATTGAAGAAGTAGGTTGAGTCGAATCCTGTCGTGGCAACAACGGCTCGGCAAAATCAGAAACAGGAAGCACGTGCGATCCTTCGGGTTGCATGTGCTTTTTTCGTTGACTGACATTGTTTCAGTGAACTCGGCAACAGCAGTCACCCGCGATCGGGAGATTATCTTCGTGGTTCCGGGCGAGTTTCCGGGGGCTGGTGCCTGGGATCGGGAGCGCAGCAGGCTCCGAGCCAGTGGATCAGTTCATTGAAGATCTGATCGCGCTGTGGTTCGAATTCGAGCGTGTGTCGGGCATTCGGCCATGTGCGAATGGTCCGTTGAGACGTGCGTAGTCGGGCTGCCAGATTCTGCGTGGCTTCGTTGTCCACAATCTGATCATTCTCCGCCAGCATCAGCAGGGTCGGAATCTGCAGCTCGTGAAATCGACTGTTGATGATTTGATCCAGGTCTCGGCCGGAATTCAGCAGGGCGCTGGTAACGGTGTGCAGAGCGAGGGGGTCATCTTCGATGAACTGCTGCCACTCGCGGACTGAGGTGAAGAGCGCGGGATCATCCAGTGGGATGGGGATGGACTTGCGGACGACCTCCAGTTTTCGGGCGAGCGTCAGCTGGAGTCTCTGTTTGACGGTGAATTTCAGACGGGGGCGTATTCCCGGGTACAGCAGCACGAGGCGCTGGAATTCTTCGGGAAACAGGCAGGCGGTGGCGGCGGCTGTTTTTGCGCCCCAGCTGAGTCCGAGGAGTGTGACGGGCGTATCGGGGGCATGTTCGGCGAGAGCAAGTTGTCGGAGTGCGCGAACATCCTGCACAAGCCTCAGGCCATGAGCCGCATGGCCTCGTTGCCGACCATTGAACCCGGATCCTCGGCGATCCGCGAAGTAGACATCGAAACCGGCCTCAGCGAGCCGACGGGAGGAGTACTTGTACCAGCCGGAGTGACTTTGAATTCCGTGCAGTGCGAGGATCACACCGTGACGAGTGGCGGACGGCCAGTGACGGAAGCAAATCGGATATCCGTCTGACGCGATGAACTCGCGAAACTGGGCATCGCTCATCGCGGCACAACTTCCTCGACAGCGCGGGCGAAGGCGCCCCAGGTGCCCTGATCAAACAGCACGAATCGGACAAGTGCAGGCTTCTGGTGCCAGCGAACAAAATCCATGGTGGTCTTGATCAGGTTATTGGCGGCGAGGTCCAGTGGGTAGCCATAGGCCCCGGCGCTGATGGCAGGAAAGGCGATGCTGTCACAGTGATGTTCGATGGCGTGGAACAGACAGGCGCGGCAGGCGGAAGCCAGCTGCTCGGGTTCTCCCTGTCGTCCGCCTTTCCAGATCGGGCCGACCGCATGAAAGATAAAGCGTGCCGGCAGGTTTCCGGCAGTGGACACGACAGCATTGCCTGTGGCACAGCCTTCGGGGTATTTGGCGGCTGTTTCGCGCAGGATTTCCGGACCACCGGCCTGATGGATCGCTCCATCGACCCCGCCGCCACCGGCCAGCCTGCTGTTGGCGGCATTGACGATGGCGTCGACATGCTGTTGGGTAATGTCGCCCTGAACCAGTTCCAGCCGGCAGGGACCGAGTTTTACGATCATGGGTCTGTCGTTTCTTTGTCAGAACCTGAGTTTCGCAGCAGAGAATTTCTCACGGAGCCGGAAGGAACGGGCCATCAGGGAACAGTTCAAATTCGTGTGTCGGAAGCATGGCTTTTGTCAGGGCCCACGACAATTGTCTGACCGCCCTGGCCGGAGGAAATTCCGAAGACGAGATACTGAGCTTCCGAGGCCTGCAGATTTCGCATCTGGTGAATCTCACCCGGGTCCACGATGACTGTATCTCCGGGGCGCAGAACACGACATTCGGTCGCGACCTGCATTTCCACTTCCCCGGACAGCAGAATGAAGACTTCCTGCATATCCTGGTGAAAGTGTCGCTGGAAGGACGAATGGCCGGGCAGGACAGCCCAGTTCAGCATCTGCACGTGGCCCTGCTGGAACGTATCACGGGTGGCGATGACCCGTTTGAGCACGCCGGGGGCACGGGGGTCTTCGTGTGATGCCGGGATAAATCCGGAATCTGTGGCGGCAATCCATTTCATTGCAGTTGTCGTCCAGAAAGAGTGAAGCCGATGGCGAACGATGGGGAGGCCGTGTCGACGGAGTTTCGGCTTCGGAACGCCGACACTGTTGAAGTGACCGGCGAGCGCCTTGACCGACGATTGCCGCCCGCATTGAACGCTGCAATACGGGAGAAACTCCGGAAAGCCCTGCTCGTGGCGAAGTGGTGGATTTTTTTCGCATGAAGTGGCGACTTCGTCCCCGGCAAGGCTGACAGTTCCCGAAACCAGTGTAACCGTCAGGGACACAGAATTGTGGGTGTACGACCGGGGATTGAGAGGAATTCGACTATTCCGGGCGGGTCATGACGGCAGTCACCGCGTCCCGGGGGTGGGGTGATGTCTGGGAAGACTGACCGGGCCCCGGGGCAGTGATCGATGGCAGTGGAGCGAGCGGATCAATCCTGAGGGGCTGAGTTGAAGATGTCACGCAGTTTTCCGGGAAATGTCGGGCTTCAGTTTTCAACCGCGGGGTAACCCGGTAGACTTTCGCCGCGTAGAATCCGTGGGTCACGCAGGAGAATTTCAGGCCTCTGTAATTCTCGGGGTTCCGTCAGCCCGTTTTGACATTCAAGTTGATCAGGGCTGAATACGGGAGTGGTTCGGGAATTTTCGCACAGAATCCTGTAACCACGATATGTGGCGAACAGATAAGGCCACTGAATGGTGCGTGCAGGGTGGGTCGCGTGAACGCCTGAAGGATTCTGACGACGGCTTTTTTCCTCCTGTACGAATGCGTCGTGGAGGAGGATTGTCGTGGCATAAATGTGCACAGAGTATGTTGACCGACCGCAGGATGTTCACTTACCGGCATCATGGATGAGGACCTCGAATGAATTCCTCCACAACCGAATCAGTCGACGTGTCAGACGCCGTGATTGATCCCAGGAAGGTGATTTCAGCCTTGCAGCCGTCTTCAAAGGAAGTGCCTGCCGACGACGAGCCGCAATTGCGGTTTCGCAGAACGGACCGGACAGCTCGACTCACAGGGTTCCAGATTCATTCTCTGGGAGCGTGGGTACCGGGACGCGTTGTCACCAACGAAGAACTGGAGCAGCGATACGGATTTGAAGAGGGTTGGGTCAAGCGTCGGACCGGAATCTGCGAACGTCGATTTGCTGGTGAGGGAGAAGCCACCAGTGACCTTGCAGTTCAGGCGGCTCTCAGGGCGCTGGCTGCTGGAAATGTGCGTCCCAAGGACGTAGACCTGCTGGTTGTCGGGACATTTACTCCGGACTACACCTGCCCTTCAACGGCGTGCCTGGTTCAGGATAAGCTGCAACTGGACGCACCGGCGATGGACGTGCAGGCTGCGTGTTCCGGCTTCATGTATGCCCTGGTCACCGCGGCTCAGTTTGTCGTGACAGGAAATGCACGGTGTGCTCTCGTCATCGGTGCCGATGTCAACAGTCGCATCGTGCGTCCGGACGATCAGCGGACTGCTCCGCTGTTTGGTGACGGTGCCGGCGCTGTGATCCTGCAGGCTTCAGACGACAGTCACGGATTGATCTGCTACCAATTGGGGGCCGATGGGTCCGGCGGAGCAATGCTGGACCGTCCCTTTGGCGGCACCAGTCAGCCACTGACACCGGCGGCTGTCGCTGCCGGCGAACATTTTCTGCGAATGGATGGACGCAACGTTTTCAAGTGGGCTGTTCAGGCCGTCACAGAATCCATTCTGACTGTGCTGGAAAAATCCGGCTACACCACAGACGACGTTGCCCTGTTTGTACTGCACCAGGCCAACATGCGGATCATTGATCACGCCATGAAGGTCCTGGGAATTCCCGCCAGCAAGGTTTACAACAACCTCGACAGGTACGGCAACACCTCTGCGGCCTCCATTCCACTGGCACTTGACGGCGCCTTCAGTGAAGGACGGATACGTCAGGGTGATCTGGTGCTGATGTGTGGGTTCGGGGCCGGACTGACGTGGGGAACCGGTTTGTTCCGCTGGTAGTCGACGATTCAGCCCAGTGAAATGCCCTGGGGAATCAGATCGCTCGCTGTGAAACCGTCGTTCTGCGGTGTCAGTTCCATTCCGGGTTTCGGACGGGCACATTCAGTAGCCTTGTGTGCCGCTGGATTCTTCGCATGCAGACGTCCCAGACGCCGTAAGGGTCGTCCTCGAACACCAGTTCCGCATCCGCCTTCAGGATATGCCAGTCGCCGCGAGCCAGTTCGGACTCTAACTGCCCGGGACTCCAGCCTGCGTACCCGGACAGCAGCCGGAATCGTTGCTGAATGGGTTCTTTGGCAGGAGTCCTGACTACGG
This sequence comes from Planctomycetota bacterium, assembly GCA_039796955.1. Taxonomy (GTDB): domain Bacteria; phylum Planctomycetota; class Planctomycetia; order Planctomycetales; family Planctomycetaceae; genus SXXK01. Next base: position 7,446 of record JBDKIW010000560.1, on the reverse strand, counting down.
TTTCGAAAGACAGGTCACTCCCGGCGAGAAAGATTCCTGGCCCGATTTCCCGATCAGCACCGGCGAGCGTGGTGCAGTTGTGCAGGATGAACAGGGATGTGGGTTCGACAGGGCCACCGATAAAAACGGGTGCATCGGCATCGTTGACGGGCCCATTTTGCGACAGGGCCTTGCCGATGGTCATGGAGGACGGCCGATTGATGACCAGCGCCATGGCGCCATCTTCGCTGTGGGTCAGAACGAGGACCACGGTCCGAAAAAAATTCGGATCCCGGAGATGTCGACCGGCTACGAGGAAACAGCCCTGAAGGGATTGGATCGAATCGTCAGACATGGACACAGATCCGGCATGGGAAGAGATGCGCCGCCAAGGGTAATGCAGCTACGGGGAAAGTATACCACGTGGCGCCGGTTTCGGACACAGTGCGGGAGGCTGGAGAGACGGCAGAAATCCGGGAGTCTGCACCGGGCCTACTGATGCTGTGGCAGTAAAGGTGCCAGGCACCTTTGTGAAAAAATGCAGACTTTTCCGCAGTCCTCGGCCGCGGGGGGCGATCAGGTGCATGGCACCTGTAGTCAAAATCGGCATTTTTTCCGAGGCGGGTTGTTGGAGGGCAAAACGGTCATTTCGCTGAAATCCTCTGCCGGAATGCAGGAATCGGCGTCTCTGAGTACTTCTGCATGGGATCACGGCGTCGGATCGGGTAGGATTCAGCACCGGTCAATTGTTGCAGTGGGCGAGACTGGGCGGGGTGTGTCTACTGAGTTTCCCTTTCTTTTTCGTGTCGACCAACCATGCGAGTCGCTCTGTTTATTCCCTGTTATGTGGACCAGTTTTATCCGGGTGTAGGGCTGGCGACGGTCGCCGTCCTGGAGGCTCTGGGCGTGGAGGCAGAGTTTCCGGTGGCACAGACGTGTTGTGGTCAGCCGATGGCCAACAGTGGTTGTATGGACGAAGCGCGGCCATTGGCAACGCGTTTTATCAGTACGTTCGGGGGCTACGACTACATTGTTTCGCCATCGGGAAGTTGCGTTTCGATGGTGCGCAATCATTATGATCATCTCGTGGATCCTCAGGATGCGGCGGCTGCCACGGTGCGAAGTCGTACGGTGGAATTGAGTGAGTTTCTGTTGAACGTGTTGAAGGTGGACGAGCTTCAGGGGCGATTTCCATTTCAGGTGGGATTGCATCAAAGCTGCCATGGACTGCGGGAATTGCGGCTGGGGCCATGTTCTGAGGTGATGACTTCGCGTGAGAGCATGATGCAGCGGTTGCTGGGTGGGCTGCAGGAGATTCGATTCTCGCAGTTATCGCGGCGTGACGAGTGCTGTGGATTCGGGGGCACGTTTGCGATCGCAGAAGAAGCTGTTTCGGCAATGATGGGGGAAGATCGGATCAACGATCACGTGCAGGCAGGGACTCAGGTGCTGACGGCGGGCGACATGTCCTGTCTGATGCATCTGGATGGCATCATTCGCCGCAAAAAACTGCCGATGCGGGTCATGCATTTTGTAGAGATACTGGCGGAAGCGATGGGACTCTGAGCGATCAACGGTGTCTGTGATTCCTGAGTGAAAACCTGTTCCGTCAGCGGACGGGCGGACAGCGGGCTGGCTTTCTGATCTTTACGGGTGTGGTGCAAACGATGGGACATCCTGGACTAGCTGCCGAATTCACGGCCAATCATGAGCGGGCTCAGTGGCACGACAAGGCGCTCTGGTTTGTGCGGGAAAAACGCGACCGGATGGCGACGAGTGTGCCGGAGTGGGAATTGCTGCGTGAGACGGCTTCGGCGATCAAGCAGCACGTACAGTCGCTGATGGCGGACTATCTGGAAGAGTTTGAACGTAACGCAGTGAAGAACGGCGTGATCGTGCACTGGGCTGCTGATGCGGCTGAGCACAATCGGATTGTGCTGTCGATTCTGCAGAAGCATAACGCGACGCGTCTGGTCAAAAGCAAATCCATGCTGACCGAAGAATGTCATCTCAATCCCTACCTTGAACAGAATGGGATCGAGGTGATCGATACAGACCTTGGCGAGCGGATTGTTCAATTGCGTCAGGAGCCGCCCAGTCACATCGTGTTGCCGGCCATTCATATTCGCAAGGAGGAAGTGGGGGAGTGTTTTCATGAGCATCTGGGGACCGAAAAGGGAGCCTCAGACCCGAAGTACCTGACTGAAGCAGCACGTAACCACCTGCGAAGTTGTTTCTGCCGCGCGGACGTGGGATTGACGGGAGTCAATTTTGCGATTGCCGAGACGGGTGGCATTGTGATCTGCACGAATGAAGGCAATGCGGACCTGGGAGTGGGCCTGCCGCCGGTGCATATCGCGGCGATGGGGATGGAAAAGCTGATTCCCCGGGCGGCGGATCTCGCGGTCTTTCTGCGTTTGCTGGCCCGTTCTGCCACTGGACAGCCGGTCACAACGTACTCGTCGCACTTCCATGGTCCGCGGCCGGGTTGTGAGATGCACATTGTGATTGTGGACAATGGTCGCAGTGCCATTCTGAAGTCCGAGTTCCGCAGAAGTCTGGATTGCATCCGTTGCGGGGCCTGCATGAATACCTGCCCGGTGTATCGTCGTAGTGGCGGCCACAGTTACGAGTCCACGGTTCCAGGCCCGATTGGTTCGATTCTGACGCCACTGCAGACTCCGGAAAAGCACAGCACGCTGCCATTTGCCTGCAGTCTGTGTGGATCCTGCACGGACGTCTGTCCAGTGAAGATTCCTCTGCACCATCAGTTGTTTGCGATGCGTGAGCATCTGGACAAAAAGAATCTGATCGGGGCGGGCAAGAAGCTGCAGATGAAAGTGCTCAGCGCCGTGTTTTCGCGGACGTGGTTGTTCAATCTGGCTGGCAAGGTCGCGCGGACAGCGTTGCGAGTGACGCCGCGTTTTCTGGTGTACAGCAGATTGACACCGGCCTTTCAGTGGGGGCGCAAGCGTGAAATCCCGCAGGCGCCGCCGAAGTCATTCCGTGAATTATACGCGGAACGGCAGGCGGCCAGACGATCGGGTACGTCGACCCCGCCTGACAAACATTGATCGCTCAGCTTTGATTCCGGTTCTCGATCCTGTCTTTCTCCTGAGACATCTGACACATGCTGCAATTCGTCTCCTCTGTGACTCTGCCCTGCCCCGCCGCTGCACTGCGTGCGTATCTTGGGCGTCCACAAAACCTGCCAGAGATCAGTGACCCGGAGATTGAACTGGAGATTCTGTCGGCGCCTGACGAAGTTGCGGTGGGAGCGAAAATTGTCTTCCGCATCACCGCCATGGGTTTGCGTCAGCGGATGACACACGAATACAAAGCCGTGAGTGAACTCGAGATTCAGGAGGTACTGGTGGAGGGTCCGCTGCCGGCATGGCAGCATACGCAGCGGATCCGGGTGCTGGGAGAGAGTGAATGCGAGCTGACTGATGAAGTGTTGTTTCAGCTTCCCGGTGGAATGATGAAATTCCTGCTGACGGAAGAGCGGATCCGTGAATCGCTCAGCACGGGGATGGCCCATCGGTATGCGACACTTCAGGAACTGATCCGCAGTGGAGCACTGACATGACGCCACCTCTTCCGCGAAGTCCAGCCCCACGTCGGCAGCCGCCCACGGTCGCGATCGGGTTAATGGTTGTACTGATGGTCAGCCTTGGTTTTCTCGCCATGGCTGCCGCTGTGATGCCACAGTTCTTACTGATGGTCCTGGTAGGGCTGGGGATGGTTCTGTTTTTTGCCGTGCAGTACTTCGCGTGGGCCCGCTGGCTGTATCCGCGGCTGGTGCGTGCTGAGCAGGAGCGTCAGGCGCTGGCGGAATCACGTGACGAATCGAACGAACCCTGAAGAGGGGCGGAGTCATTTTGCGGACTGCCGCTTTTTCGCCAGGCCGTGGATCAGATCGCTGCGTAAACCGCTGAGTTCAGGACGTCGCCAGCTGGGCGATTGCTGGCGGCTGGACAGTTGCAGGCGACCGAGTTGAACGCAGCCAGGTTCGATGCAGGGAGGTTGAGTGCTGCTGCGTCAGTTCGCCACGCCCCCACAACTTCGGCAGTGATTGTGGAGGCAGACTGTCACTTCACCGTCCGTGTCCGCTTGTCGGATTTTCAGCGTTGGGTAGGGAAGGCGTTCGAGCGGCAAAAGCGACTCGAACGCCGTGTTCCCTGACTGACCCAAAGTCCTGAAGGCTCAGGCCGCCGGATTATCGCGGGTGAAGTCAAACATGGGTGACGACAGGTAGCGTTCGCCGGAGTCGGGGAGCACCACGACGATGTTTTTGCCAGCGCTTTGCGGGCGGGCTGCGATTTTCAGTGCTGCGGTCATTGCCGCACCGCAGCTGATTCCGCAGAGAATTCCTTCTTCCCTGGCGACCCGTGGGGCCATTTCCATGGCTTCTTCATCGGTGACCTGCAGCACTTCGTCGACGAGCGACATGTCGAGAATATCGGGTTTGAAACCGGCACCGATTCCCTGAATGCGGTGTTTGCCGGGGGCGCCGCCGGAGAGGACCGGGCTGGACGCTGGTTCGACCGCAACGGAGTACAGGGGCAGGCCTTTTTCCTGTTTGAGGTAGCGCGTCACACCGGTGATGGTGCCACCTGTTCCGACACCGGCGACAAAGACATCGACTTTACCAGCCAGATCGGTGAAGATTTCGGGGCCGGTCGTGCGGAAGTGGATATCGGGATTGGCTGGATTTTTGAACTGCTGGGGCATGAACGTGTTGGGGCGGAGTGCCATTTCTTCGGCGCGGGCGATGGCGCCCTTCATGCCTTCAGAGCCAGGTGTCAGGATCAGATTGGCCCCGAATGCGCGGAGAATCATGCGGCGTTCGATGGACATGGTTTCGGGCATGGTCAGGGTGAGTTTGTAACCGCGGGCGGCGCAGACGAACGCGAGAGCGATCCCTGTGTTTCCACTGGTGGGTTCCACGACCTCCATTCCGGGTTTCAGTCGTCCGGATTTTTCGGCATCCCAGATCATGGCGGCGCCGATTCGGCACTTGACGCTGTAGGCGGGATTACGGCCTTCAATTTTGGCATAAACGGTGCCGGGGAGTCCCTGTGTCAGTCGATTGACGCGGACGAGTGGGCTGCCACCGATGGTCAGTGAATTGTCGTTGTAGAGGGTCATCTGAGGAATACCTTTCGCTCGGAATTTCGTAGTCGCCAGCAGCGAGGTGATTTCTGTCGAGGACTGCCTGAACCAGAGTCCCCGGTTCAACGGCCATGCGCTGCATGGCGAGTGATAGCAAAACCGGGCAGTTCGGGAAATGCTGAACGGTGGCGGGTTGCGGGGCGGGCCGGCGCTGGCTGATGGCGTGGCATGGAACAGCTGGGGCGGGGGCAGACGGGGGAAACGCTGCAGGGGCGTTTCTCACGGCCTGGTAGAAAGTTTTTTTGCAGTGAGGGGCGGGAGAACGCCCGCGCGCAAAAGCGAACTCAAACAGGCTTTTGAGCGGGCTTTTAGTGGCACGGGCACCTCTGAGCGGCGAGGGGGGCCTTTCGGGATGCTTAGACCTTTGGGGAGCGGGTTTTCCAACGTGGTACGGACGCTGACCGGGACAGGTCAGGCTTCGATGAGTCCTTCGCGGATGGCCCAGCGGCACAGTTCGAGTCGATCGACGGCGCCGACCACTCGCATAATGCGATATTTGTGGCTTTCGACGGCTTTTTCAGAAATGTGCAGTGCCTCAGCCACTTCGGAGACTCGCCGCCCCTGGGCGATGCGCAGCAGAACTTCCCACTGCCGTTCAGTGAGTTTTTCGAGATGAGCGCAACTGGTGCAGCGGAACTGCCCGCCGCCGAGGTGTTCGATGCGGTCACGGAGGTGATCGGAGAGCACGGCTTGTCCGGCGGCGATCTGGCTGAGTTGTTCGCTGATTCGTCGCATGGTTTCGTGGCGGGACAGGAGACCGGACACGCGATTGTGAACAACAAGATCGAGTTGTCGATCGGACAAGTCGTCGGCGAACACCGCGACGCGGATTTCACCAAGTTTCACGGACAGTTCACCAAACACCTCGCGGAAGCATTTGATGACAACTTTCTCGCCAAGCAGGATCAGGGCTGGCCGCTGGGATCGCAGTGCGGACAGGAGTTCTGTGCTGGAGGTGGCGGGGTTGACGGTTCGAAAGCCGCCGTAAGATTTCAGGCACCATGCAATCGATTCGGCATTGAGGCGATTGGCATCGGCAATGATCGCATCAAATCCTTCCGGGGGCATTCCTGCGGCATGGCGGTCCACATTTGTCTGCATCGGGTGCGTCCTTTCCTGTGTTCGTGGGCGAACGGAGATCCGAGAGGAGTCGGTTCGGGCTGACTGGGAGGAGTGATTAATTCCCGAGTCAGTTGGTCGTGGCACACGGCACGCTTCTGTAGGGAAGGCTCCTCTTTAGTAACAGGTCATTGAGAGGGTGTCAAACCTGTACTTGTTATATACGCTGAATAAAACTTTATTTAAATTATTGATTGCCAATCAGGGAGGGATGGATTTTGGGTAGAGGTTTTTGAGGGATCTCCCGGGAATCAGGTGATGGAGCTGACAAGGGGCCACGATCAAGGGGACCTGGTGGAAAAGCAGGTTGCCATGTTGATGCCGCCCCGGGAAGAAATCTCCCGGGCCGTTGCGCCTGCGAGAGTTTGAAATCGGATCGGGCAGAATGATTCTCGCCCATTCTTCTTCAACGAGGCTGGATCGGGGGAGAGATGTCACGGGCATTTTCACCCGTGGTTGGACGGTGCTCCGAGGAAACAGCGAGGTCACCTGGCTGTGTTTTACCCGGTCAGCCCCCCCCCCCCCCAATTGACACGTGGCCGCGGAGTCTGGCTTGAGTCTGTTTCATTGGCTGAACACTCCCTTCGGAATCTGCAGGAATCGGCATCAGGTAGTTCCCTGTCGCACGCGTGTCAGGATGAGTCCATACCATACCCTGTGTCCGCCAGCATTTCCCTGGCGATTGAACGATTTTTCGCAAGAATTTTCTGCGACTATTGAGGAAGGTCTGTGTCAACCCCATGTGTACCAGGGAAACCACGCACCATGCCAATCAGGATTGAGTGAACATTGATAAAACCGATGATTTGTCGCAAAAAACGATTGCCAAACTCCCCGCAAGGGATCGCTGCGAAGAGTCCGCGAGTTGTCGTCGAGGTGCTGCGGCGTCCACCGTTGAGCTGTGGGTGTCATCGTCGACACTGAGTCACAGAAAAGGTCGATGATGGCCAGGTGAAGACGGACGAGGTGCTGGAATCTTTCACGGTTCGTTGTGATCGGTTGACGCCCCCACTTGGCGCCGGTGTGGGTTACAGGGAGACTATGGAGCACCAGTGAGCACGGGGAGAGTGCATGCGTGTGTGCGTCCGGTTCCGGAGGTTGCGGTGATGGTGAACCGTCTGAGTAACGTCGTCTCGACTTCGCTGTTGAGTCTTGTGTTGTTTGTGGGCTCTG
>JBDKIW010000559.1:0-18671 GCA_039796955.1 Planctomycetota bacterium | reverse complement strand
AGGGGGATCAGGGTTTTCAGTCGCTTCTGGATCTCCGGGGTCATTTCACCAGGAATCTCAATCGGGACGCCGTTGCTGCGGAAGGATTCCACGACGGCGGCCAGGGTGGCGCGTTCGGCTTTCAGTTGAAACAGACGCGTCCGCAGGGAATCGGTGAGCGGTTTGGTGTTCAGTGCGGTGGAGTCTGACTCGGCGGTGTTGTCTGCGATCAATGATCGGAATTCCGCGTGAGTCGCGAGGTCGGCGGTGAAGGTGGCTGAGGACGTGGCCCAGCGGACCTGCAGGTCCGGATGGCGGCGGTTCCATTCCGCCATCACGGCGGATTTGTCGCGGCTGGCAACGGCATGACGCAGTTCGCAGGGCGGGGCTGCACTGATGGGGGTGATGGTGATGCGAGGACTGTCTGGATCAGCGACGGGGTACAGGTCGAACTGAATCAGCACGAGGCAGGCCAGTTCGAGGAATGTCATGCGTGGCAGTTCGGCGGCATTCCAGACATCGTGCGGGATGGCCTGAGGATTGTCGATGCGGATTCCGGATTCTGTGGCGGCCGCGGTGAGGATGTCGCGAGGAGTCGCCAGTTGTTTCCAGGACACGGTTAGCAATCGCGTGGGGTGTCCGCCGGGACTCGGGGCCAGACGCTTCCAGCGGGCTTGCTGCGCTTCAGAAAGTTCATGCAGCACGGGCAGCAGGCGGACGGAAGGAGCGGGTCCCAGCAGCACATAGTGTTCTGCGGGGACGACGGTGCTGTCCGGGAGTTTGGCGGCGAGTTGTCGCAGCACATCGAGTCGGGAGACGAAGCCGGTGTCGGCAGAGACGGGTGTGCGTGGATTGATGCGGCGATCGCGGAGGATGGTGATTCCGGATTGGGCCTGGAGGTCGGCGAGCTGCGTGCCGATGGGCACGTTGCGGGTGGACCAGCTGATTTTTTCGGCGAGCGTCTGTTGCAGGCGTTTGCCGGAGATCGGGGCCGGGCGGTCATCGGCGGCGAGGAATGCAGGGATGATCAGGGGGACCAGCAGTGCGAGCCTGCGGAGGGTGACCTGAAGAGAGCGGATGGTTGGGGTCATGGCCGAGCTGGTGTCCACGGGGTTGAAATCGGCTGCGGGGGGAAGGGCCACGGGGCAGCAGGATCCGTCGGTCCCGAAAACGCTGGATTTTAACACCCGGAAAGATGAGTTTCCATTAGAGACTTGCGGGTTTGGAGTGTAGGATCCTGGGGGGGCGTGGACAGACGAGAACGTGGCGAAAGGCGAAAGGCGGCTCATGAAGCGGACGCACGCAGTCGGAATCGACCTGGGAACGACGTATTCCTGCATTGCCTGGCTGAATGAGCATGGGCAGCCGGTGAGCATTCCGAATCAGGAAGGTGAGTTATCGACGCCGTCCGTGGTGTTCTTCGACGGGGCTCAGCCGATCGTCGGGACAGAAGCGTTGCGGAATGCGGTTTCGTCACCGGATCGCGTTGTGCAGCATGCCAAGCGATTCATGGGCGATTCCGGGAAGTACTGGAAGGTGGGGGATACGCGTTATTCTCCGGTTCATATTTCCGGGATGATCCTGCGGAAGCTCATCGCAGCCGCTCAGGATCAGATCGGTGAGATTCGTGAGGCGGTAATCACGGTACCGGCACAATTCGGGGATGCGCAACGCCATGCGACTCTGCTGGCCGGCCATGCCGCGGGGCTGGAGCGGATTGAGATGATCAACGAGCCGGTGGCGGCGGCGTTGTGCCATGTGCTGGGAAAGGAGGGGCTCGCGTTTACAGAACTGGCGGTGGCGGAGCAGTTGCTGGTGTTTGATCTGGGCGGGGGGACTCTGGACCTGGCGGTTGTGAAGTATCAGCCGGATGACGTGCGGGTGATTGCGTCGGACGGTGACCTGGAACTGGGAGGGCTCGACTGGACGGAGGTGCTGATCAGCATTGCGGCCAATCGATTTCTGGCGGAGTTCGGTCAGGACCCGCGTGAGAATCTGGAGAGCCTGCAGTTTCTGACGCTGGAAGCGGAGCAGGCGAAACGCAGTCTGTCCGTGCGTTCGCGCGCGGCGGTCACGGTGCGTCATGGGAATCGGCTGAAGACGTATCAGATTGATCTGGCGGAATTTGAAGCGGCGAGTGCTGAGTTGCTGCGACGTTGCGAAGTGGTGATCCGGCGGATTCTGAAAGACAATCAGCTGGGTTGGGCCCGAGTGGACACGGTGTTGACCACGGGCGGGGCCTCGCGAATGCCAATGGTGCGTGAATTGCTGAAGGGGCTGAGTGGTCGAACGCTGAACACGACGTTGTCGCCGGACCAGTCGATCGCTCATGGTGCCGCGTATTACGCGGGGATGCTGTTGGCCAACCGGCAGTATGTGCAGTCGGTTTTCAGCAGTCAGGCATCGGAGCGACTGGCACGCGTGCAGCAGCACAGTGTGAACGCGCGGTCGCTGGGGATTCTGGTGCGGGACGAAGAGACGGGGCAGCGCGTGCCGCACTATCTGATTCCGGCGAATTCGTCCCTGCCGGTTTCGACGACTCATGTGTTTGGCACAGTGGTTTCCGGGCAGACGCGAGTGCACGTGCGGATTGTGGAAAGTGGAGCCGGGAGTGATCGGCCGCCGACGATTCTGGGCGACTGCATCATCACGGGACTGCCGCCGGGTTTGCCGGAGGGCACTGAGATTGAGGTCACGATCAGCTATGACCGACAGGCTCGTGTGCATGTGACGGCCTGTGAACCGCTCAGTCAGTGTCGAGCGGAAGTGGAGCTGGTGCGGCTGGACAATCTGAGTTCTGTACTGGAGCAGAAGCCGCAGGCGGATGCGGGGGTTGAGCGGCGTGGGGCTGTAGACGTGCAGAAGCCGCGGGCGTCTGCTGAGTCGTCGGGGCCAGTGGCAGCCGCGCGTCCGGCTGAGACTGTGCGGAAGTCGGCGGGCAGCGCGGTTCGGGGCGAAGATGCCCGGGGGCTTGAGGCCCTGCAGGTGCTGTCGGGCTTGAGTGCCGCAGCGGAGCGGGAGGATTCCGCAGGGTTTGGCGACCAGCCGGTGATGCTGTGCAATGAATGTGGGGCAGCGCTGGGTCGCGGGGCTGTGTGTCCGGCCTGTGGGTCGCGTCCGAAACCACCAGCGCGTGGACAGGCGGGCGGCGCGGGAGCCGCGGGCGGAGCGGGACAGAGAGCGGGAGCGGGGGCAGCAGCGGGCGCGGGGGCAGCAGCGGGCGCGTCACAAAAGGGCGCAGTGAAGCAGGCTGGTAGCCCGCGGAAAGCGGGACCGGCGCGATCGGGGGAGCGGGCCGTCACGGACCGATCCGAAAAGAAGGGGGACCCGAACGAGGTGGAATTCTGGGATCTGCTGGCGGATATGGATGGCCTGTAAGCTGTGGTGGTGACCGAATGGTTCTGGTGGTGAGTGAGAGCGCGTGTGGGAGTGCGGCGTGAGCGGTGTGCTGTGGAGTTTGGTGCTGTCGTGTTCGTTGCTGTGGGGTGACGGGGATCCGGAGCTGTTGCGGGTCAGCGAGATCGGGACGGGCTGGGCGCGGACGAAAGTGAACTCGGTGATCTTTCGGCGGAACGCGGTCTGCAGTCATGGCGATCGACAGGTGGCTGCGTATTACGATGAGTTGGGACAGGTGATCCTGGCGGAGCGGCGTCATGGGGAATCCCGATGGCGTCTGGAGCCAACGGGACTGCAGGGGCGGGTGCGGGATGCGCACAACGTGATCAGTCTGGCTCTGGATGGAACCGGCTTGCTGCACCTGGCCTGGGACCATCACGGGCATCCGTTGAAGTACTGTCGTTCGGTGGATTCTGACGGGCTGAAACTGCGTCCGATGGAAGGGATGACAGGGCGGAATGAGGACCGGGTGACGTATCCGGAATTCTATCGTGATCCGAATGGGGATCTGTTGTTTTTCTATCGCGATGGTGGTTCGGGCAATGGCAACCTGGTACTGAACCGATATCGGGTGCAGACTGGTCGCTGGGAGCGACTGCAGGATTCGTTGATTGATGGTGAGGGGCAGAGAAATGCGTACTGGCAGGTGTGTGTCGGGGCCGGTGGCGTGGTGCATTTGTCGTGGGTCTGGCGTGAGACGGCGGATGTGGTGACCAATCACGATGTGGCGTATGCGCGGTCTGACGATGGTGGATTGACGTGGAAGAAATCCACGGGTGAGTCGTATGAGTTGCCGATCCGGGAATCGACCGCGGAGTATGCAGCGCGGATTCCGATGAACAGTGAGCTGGCCAATCAGACCAGCATGGCGGAGGATCATCTGGGGCGGCCATGGATTGCGACGTTCTGGCGGAGTGAGCCGGGGGCGGTTCCGCAGTACCGGTTGGTGATGCACGATGGTCAGCGCTGGATGACTCAGCAGGTCGGCCAGAGGACTCTGGATTTTCACCGCAGCGGGACGGGCACGCGGCGGCCCCCGATTTCACGTCCGTTGTTGTTGATGCGGGCGTGGCCGGGACGCACGTCTGCGGTGGTGTTGTTTAGGGACGCGGAGCGTGGTCCGGGGATCACAGCGGCTTACAGTGACGATGTGCATCGTGGCGAGTGGCGATTTGCGGCGTTGACGGAGGGGTCTGTGGGTCAGGCGGATCCAATGGTGGATCCTGTGGTGTGGGCTGATGAGGGGCGAGTGCATTTGTTGAGTCAGAAGGTGGGGCAGGGCGACGGAGAGACTCAGGAAGACATCGCCCCGCAGCCGGTGCGGCTGATTGAGTGGGGAATAGGGAATAGGGATTAGGAATTAGGGATTAGGAATTAGGGCGTGATTTAGGGGGAGGGCGAGGTTCCACCCGAGCCGAAAACCTGGGTGCGACTGATGGGCTTTGGGTTTGGAACCACGGAGGGGGAGGCGCAAGGGGAGAGGAACGAGGAACGAAGGATGAAGGATGAAGGATGAAGGCTGAATGCTGCCTGGTGTTCAGCGGCGGGAGCCGCGGCAGGATGTAGCTGCGGGCGTGAGCCCGCAGATCCGGCGTCCCCCATGACCTCAAGAGCCGCGAAGCGGCGACAGGAGGGTTCTGCTGTCGACGATTCACGATTGAATCGCGGGGCTGAAGGCTGAAGGCTGAATGCTGAAGGGTTTGCGGCTCAGGTGGAACTTCGCCCTCCCGGTCCCCGTTTTTTGTTCGCCCTCCCGTTTTTTGTTTGCGTTCCAAGGGGGTATGACTTACGGGTGGGTGATACCGGCCGCTAGCGCGTTGCCGCTCACTTTATGTTGTTCAGATGGAGTAGGCGGCTTGCAGGCCGAGTGGCAGTGCGAGTGTCCACCAGGCGAGCAGGAGGAGTGTCCAGCCGACGAGGAAGGCGAGCGAATAGGGCAGCATGAGTGAGATCATGGTGCCAAGTCCCGTGCTTTTGACGTAGCGTTGGGAGTAGGCGACGACGAGCGGGAAATAGGGCATGAGTGGGGTGATAATGTTCGTGCTGGAATCACCGATCCGGTAGGCGGCCTGTGTGAGTTCGGGGGAGATGCCGAGTGACATCAGCATGGGAACGAAGATGGGGCTGAGGAGTGCCCACTTGGCTGACGCTGAGCCGATGAGCAGATTGACGGCGGTGGTGAGCAGAATGATGCCCACGATGGTGATTTGCGGTGGCAGCTGGATGGCGGCCAGAAAATTGGCGCCTTTGACCGCCAGGAGAACTCCGATATTCGACTGACTGAAGATCGCGGTGAACTGAGATGCAAAAAAGGCCATGACGAGATAGTAGGAGATGGTGCCCATGGATTTGGTCATTCCCTGAACCACGTCTTTGTGGCTCTTCACGGAGCCTGCGATCACCCCGTAGATGACTCCTGGAATCAGAAACAGCAGAAAGATCAGCGGGACGATGGCTTTCATCATGGGCGCATCGTGATCGGTGAGCGAGCCATTGACGCGGAGCGGCGAGTCGGTGGGCCGTGCGCTGGCGAAGAGGAGTGCCAGTCCGGCGCAGAGTGTCAGCAGGCCGAGCAGGAGTCCGAGGGATTCGCGTGAGGAGAGGGAATCCATGGGGAGTTGCGCGTCGGGATTGCCGTCCACGGGGAGACGCTGCAGCCGGGGTTCGATGAGGCGATCGGTCACGAACCAGCCGATCCCGACGATGAACACGCAGGAGGCGGTCATGAACCAGTAATTGCAGAGTGGATTGACGGTGAGTTCCGGTTGAATGAGCTGTGCGGCTTTCTGAGTGAATCCCTGCAGAAGTGGGTCAAGGCTGGAGGGAAGGAAGTTGGCACTGAAGCCTCCTGAGACACCGGCGAAGGCCGCGGTGATCCCCAGCAGTGGGTGGCGACCGGCGGCGGAGAACATGACAGCGCCGAGTGGAATGATGAGGACATAGCCAGTGTCACCGGCGGAATGGCTGAGCAAAGCCACGAGAATCAGCATGGGGGTGAGCAGTTTGGGTGGGGTGATCCGCAGCATTGCGCGGAGCATGGCCTGAATGAACCCGGTGTGTTCGGCCACGCCAACGCCGAGGAGTGCGACGAGGACCACGCCGAGGGGCGGGAAGTCGGTGAAGGTCTTGACCATCCCGGTGAGCAGTTTGACGAGCGATTCCGGACTGAGTTGATCGATGATGCGAATCTGGCGGTCGGTGGCGTCTCCGAAGGGTGCCGCCGCGGCCGCGGGAACTCGAGGATCGATTTCAGTGAAGCGTATGGGTGCGAGGAAGTGGGAGGCAGCGACCGTGATCGCGATGGCCCAGAGGAAGAGGAACGCGGGATCGGGCAGTTTGTTTCCGGCCCATTCGATGCCGTTGAGAAAACGCTGCATGAGCGGCGAGGACGTGGGGGTTTGGTTGGGCGAGGGCATGGCGGAGTGGCCTTGAGGCGTGCGCGGAGCGGGAAAGGACCTGGTGAGAAATCTACAGCAGACGCAACCGGGGGCTCAATTTGGTGGAGGTAAGTTTTTCGGGAAGATTGGGAATAGGGAACGGGAACGAGGGGCGAGGGGCGAGGGGCGTGTTTTTTGGGGAGGGCGAGGTTCCACCCGAGCCGCTGCGCTGGTGGATTCGTGTTTGGAACCACGGATCAACACGGATGGACGGGGATGTTGGTTGTGAGCGACGAGGTGCTCGGCGTGGGTTTGCGCGCAAACGAGGGATAAACACGGATGGACGGGGCGTTTTTGAACCACGAAATACACGAAAGACACGAAACGCGGATTTGTTTTCAGGGAGGGCGCGGACTGGGAGGGCGAGGTTCCACCCGAGCCGCTGCGCTGGTGGATTCGTGTTTGGAACCACGGATGAACACGGATGGACGGGGGTGTTTTTGAACCTCGGATGAACATGGATGGTGAGGCGCGAGGGGGTAGGAACGAGAAACGAGCACGGTGTTGGGGGGCGGGAACAGGGCGTGGGGTGTGACTGGGTAAAAAGACAAGGTTATCCATTTATGCCGGCTTGAGAATTGGAATCCGGAATGAGTTCTCAAGGAAACGCCACGAAAACTTGAGAAACAGCCGTCCCAGGCGTACCATCATGACTTTGATCCGGTCTGCCGGACTGCGCCGGGGCCGCTGCCACGAAATGGCTGGGCTTTGGTTGGTTCGGTGATGGGTTCCGGGGTGTGTGAGTGTTGGGACGTTTTCGGGCGTGTTGCAGCACGTGGTGCAACGGCCTGAAGGCGGGGGTGAATGTGTGCTGTGAGAAGTGTCATCTTCGGGCTGTACCGGGGGTGTTCTGGCAACGAGTGCGTGGACAGGGGAAGATTCAGTGAGTGGTGTGGACCTGCCTGATTCCTCTGTGACCCGGGTTTTGTTTGTGTGCACGGGGAACACGTGTCGCAGTCCGATGGCGGAGATGTTGTTTCGCAAACTTGCGGCTCAGCGTCTGGCGTGTCGGGACTGGGAATTACGTGAGCGTGGGATCGATGTGTTTTCGGCGGGCGTGGCGGCTGGGGAAAACAGCCCGGCGTCCCCGGAGGCGGTTCACGTCATGCGTGAGCATGGGCTGGATTTGAGTCAGCATTTGAGTCAGCGAGTGACGCGGGAGATGATTCGCAAGTCGACTCTGGTGCTGGCGTTGACTGAGCGTCATCGTCGGGCGTTAGTGGACTTTTGCCCTGAGCAATCGTCATCGATTTTGCTTTTGGGTCGGGATGGTTTTGACATACAGGATCCGATTGGGGGCAGTCTGGACGAGTACCGGGAGTGTGCTCTGCAGATCGGCCACAATCTGCGGCTTTGGGTCGAAGAACTGTTGAAGAAAGACGTGTGATTTCCATGAAGATTGGCATTGCCAGCGATCACAGGGGTGTAGCGTTGAAGTCCAGGCTGGGGCAGTTGTTGCAGAGCCTGAACAACGAGGTGCGTGATTTTGGTCCCTTTGAATCGCAAAGTGTGGACTATCCGGACTACGCTGCCCAGGTGGCCCGTGAAGTCTCCAATGGTGCGCTGGATCGTGGGATTCTGATTTGCGGAACCGGGATTGGGATGTGCATTACGGCCAACAAGTTTGCCGGCGTCCGGGCAGCTCCTTGTCACGACAGTGTGACGGCTGAATACAGTCGGCTGCACAACGACGCGAATGTGATTTGTCTTTCTGCGGACCAGTTGAGTGATCAGTTGGCGGACCAGGTGATTCGCATCTGGCTGAAGACTCCTTTTGAAGAGGGTCGGCACGCGCGGCGGCTGCAGAAGATTTCCGAACTGGAGCACGAAGTGGCTGTGCAGTTGCTGTCTCGGGGTGAGAATTCCTGAGGGCATGGAGATCGGCATCAGGCTGGCGTTCTGCCTGCGACGCGTCGTAAGTTTGCGGCGGATTGAGATTCGCTGCTGATTGAATTTCGCGGACATAAAAAGTGTTTGGGGGGGCGAGCGAGATGGACGCAGCAGAATTACGTTACGCGAAGACTCATGAGTGGGTCTCTGTCGAAGGTGACATCGCCACGGTGGGGATTACGGCCTTTGCGGTGCAGTTGCTGACCGACATTGTGTACCTGTCTCTGCCGACGGTGGGCAAGTCCTTCAGCCCGGGACAGGCCATGGGAGAAGTGGAGAGCGTGAAGGCGGTGAGTGACATTTACGCACCGGTTTCTGGGGACGTGGTGGAAGTGAACAGTTCCCTGCCGGACAATCTGTCGCTGCTCACCGAGAGTCCTCTGGACAAGGCGTGGATTGTGCGATTGAAGATGCGGGATCCTGCCGACCTGCAGGGGTTATTGAGTTACGCGGAGTATGTAAAGCACTGCGACAAGGACCGACATTAAGCGGGACAAGTCCACCAGAGGGGGCTCGACTTCATCCGGAAGTCGGGCCCTTCGTCGTAATCGCGGCTGTGGAATGCTGCTGGTGTGGCTGGTGTTTGTCTCTGGAACTGGCGGGCCGCGGAACTGGCGTGTGTGGGATGGCGAGAAGCCGGCGGAAATTTTTCTGTGAGGACAGCTTGTGGCATACCTGTTTGACACACCGGAACAGCGTCGGGTGATGCTGGACGCGATTGGGGTGGAATCGGTTGATGAGTTATTTCGACAGATTCCGCAGGAGCTGCAGCTGGGGCGAGAGTTGCGGTTGCCGGAGCCGATGTCGGAGATGGCGCTTGAGCAGGAGATGCAGCAGCGGCTGGGGGCCGTTGCTGAGCGAGGCGTCTGCTTTCTGGGTGGTGGAGTGTACGACCATTTCATACCGGCGGTCGTGGATGAGATCACGTCGCGGGGTGAGTTTTACACGGCATACACACCGTACCAGGCCGAGGCCAGTCAGGGGACGCTGCAGGCGTTTTACGAATATCAGACGCTGATCAGTCAGCTGGCGGGGATGGGGGTTTCGAACGCCAGTTTGTACGAAGGCGGGACGGCGGTCAGTGAAGCGGTGTTTATGGCCATGCGGGTCAATGGACGGCATGGTCGGGTGGTCGTGGCGGGGACGGTGCATCCGGAGTATCGGCAGGTTCTGGAGACGTATTTTTCGCGCCTGGGGACTGAGATTGTGGTGATCCCGCCGGAGGGCGGCGTGACAAGTCTGGAGGCCTGTCGGCAGGCGCTGGATTCGAACACGTGTGCGCTGGTGGTGCAGCAGCCGAATTTTCTGGGCTGTCTGGAGGACGTTCGTGGATTGACCGAGAGTGCTCATGCGGCCGGGGCGTTATCGATCCTCGCGTTTGACCCGATCAGTCCCGGGATGCTGAAGCGACCTGGGGATTATGGAGTGGACATTGCGGTCGCAGAAGGTCAGCCCCTGGGGACACCGCTGCAGTACGGTGGTCCGTTGCTGGGCGTTTTCACGTGTCGGAGTGAGTATGTCAGAAAGATGCCGGGGCGATTGATCGGCAAGACGACGGATCGTCGGGGTCGGGATTGTTTTGTGTTGAACCTGCAGGCGCGGGAGCAGCACATTCGTCGGGACAAGGCGACCAGCAACATTTGCACGAACCAGGGATTACTGGCGTTGCGAGCGACGGTGTTTCTGGCAACGGTGGGGCCTCGTGGTTTGCGACAGATGGCGACACTGAGCCATCAGAAGGCGCGTTATGCAGCCAGCCTGTTGACTCAGATCCCCGGTGTTTCGCTGAAGTTTCCGGGCCCGTTTTTTCGTGAGTTTCTGCTGGAGACACCGATGCGGGCAGAGGACTTGTTGCCGGCGTTGTCGGCGCAGGGGTATGACGTGGGTCCGGCGCCCGGGCGATTTGCGGCCGCGGGACTGGCGGGGTTGGAGCGCTGTGTGCTGGTGGCGTTGACGGAGAAGCGTACGCGTCAGGAGATTGACGGACTGGCGGCGGCGATGAGGCGGGTGTTGCAGCGGGGTTGAGGCGTGTGAGTCATTCCTGCAGGGTGCGAGCAGGCGGGAATCGGGGACAATTGGAAGTCTGATTGGTGAGTGTGTACTTTTGAAAGTGGGCAGAGTCATGCGAAATCCGACGGCCACAAAACTGTTGTTTGAGATGTCCTGTGCGGGGCGTGGCACGCAGGTCTTTCCGGAATCGGACGTGCCGGAGGTTGCGGGGATTCCGGAGATTGGCGCCGAGTTTCTGGCCACGGAACCGTTGCCACTGCCGGAGATTGCGGAGCCGGATGTGGTGCGTCATTTTGTGAATCTGTCGACTCTGAATATGAGCGTGGATTCGCATTTTTATCCGCTGGGCAGTTGTACGATGAAATACAACCCCAAGCGTCATGAGCGTTGGGCGCGACTGCCGCAGGCAGCTGGCAGTCATCCGTATCAATCGGAGGCTCAGATTCAGGGCTTGCTGAGTGTGTTGTATGAGCTGCAGGGGATGCTGGCGGAGATTGCGGGATTGCCTGGGGTGTCGCTGCATCCAGCGGCTGGAGCGCAGGGCGAGTTCACCGCGTTACTGACGGCGGCGGCTTACTTCCGGGATCGGGGCGAACAGCGGACGCGGGTGCTGTTTCCGGCGAGTGCGCACGGGACCAACCCGGCCAGTGCCGCGTTGGCGGGATTTGAATGTGTGCAGTTGGCGGGTGGTCGGGATGGTTTTGTGGATCTGGACGAGCTACGTGCGCAGCTGGATGAGCGGACGGCGGTGTTTATGGTGACGAATCCCAACACACTAGGGCTGTTTGAACGGGACATTCGTCAGGTTTCGGAGTTGCTGCATAGTGTTGGGGGATTGGTGTACATCGACGGCGCCAACATGAATGCGATTCTGGGGCGCACGCGGCCCGGGGATTTTGGCGGCGACATGATGCATTACAACGTGCACAAGACGTTCACGGGTCCGCATGGAGCCGGGGGGCCGGGTGCAGGACCGATTGCGGTGCGGGATTTTCTGGCGCCGTACCTGCCCGCGCCGGTGGTCACCTGGGATGCGGCTCGCAATTGGTACTCGCTGTCGGTACCGGAAAAATCCATTGGCAAAGTGCGTACATTTTTCGGCAACGTGGGGATTCTGCTGCGGGGTTATTTTTATATCAGGACTCTGGGAGGCCGTGGGCTGCGTGAAGCGTCCGAGAACGCGGTGCTGAACGCCAACTATCTGTTGAGTCAGGTGAAGGACTTTCTGGACGTGCCGCATGGTGACCGCTGCATGCATGAGTTTGTGGCCAGTGCGCGGCGACAGAAAGAGCAGACCGGCGTGACGACGATGGACATTGCCAAGCGACTACTGGATTATGGGTTTCACGCGCCCACGGTGTATTTCCCGCTGGTGGTGGAAGAAGCGTTGATGATGGAGCCGACGGAAACGGAAAGTCTGCAGACGCTGAATGCCTTTGCGGCGGCGCTGCGAGCGATCTGCAGTGAGCCGGCAGATCTGGTTCGCGGAGCACCTCATACGACCGCCGTGTGTCGACCGGACGAAGTGAATGCCGCGCGCAAGCCGGTGCTGTGCTGGTCAGCTCCTGAGTGTTGAGGTCCTGCGGGTGTGGACCTGTCGGGGTGAGGCAGAAATTCTGCGGAAGGTGTCGGACTGATGGATCCCGTGATTTCCCTGTGGAAGATAGGGCGTCGATTTGGCGCTGTGGAAGCGCTGAGGGATGTCAGTTTTGACATTCTGCCCGGTGAGTGTCATGCGATTATGGGAGAGAACGGTGCTGGCAAGAGCACGTTGATGAAGATTCTGGCCGGTGTGATACCCGAGTTTGACGGGGAGCTTTACGTGAAAGGGCGTCCTGTCCGCTTCACGGGGACTCGGGACGCTGAAGCTGCGGGCATCAGTATTATCCATCAGGAGTTGAACCTGGTGGAGCAGTTGTCGGTTTCGGCCAACATTTTTCTGGGGCGTGAGCCCACGCTGTTTGCGGGAATTCTGAATCAGCGTGAGATGGATCGTCGAGCGGAAGAGATTCTGAGCGAGCTGGAATGCAGCATCGGGGCTCAGACCCTGGTGGGTACGCTGCGGATCGGTGATCAGCAACTGGTGGAGATTGCGCGCGCGTTGTCGCTGCGGTCTGAGATTCTGATAATGGATGAGCCCACCAGTGCGTTAACGGAATCGGAAGTGGAGCGACTTTACCGGGTGCTGGCTCGCCTGCGGGCTCGGGGCGTGACCATCCTGTATATCTCGCACAAGATGAGTGAAGTGTTTCATCTGGCGGATCGGATCACGATTCTGCGGGATGGCCGCTTTGTTCGGACGCTGCTGAAAGCGGAAACGAGTCCTCAGGAGACCGCGCACCTGATGGTGGGTCGGGAGCTGACGAGTCGGGAAGGGCGATCGCGTGCGGAGGTGGGTGGTGGACAGCCGGAGGAGGTTGTACTGGACGTGCGTGGGTTGTCGTTGCCATGGAAGCGTCAGCCAGGTCGATTTCGATTGAAGGACATCAGTTTTCAGCTGCATCGTGGTGAAATTCTGGGGATTGCGGGGTTGATGGGAGCGGGCCGGACGGAGCTCCTGGAATGTCTGTTTGGAGCCAGCCCGCAGCGGCCGCAGGGTGAGATTCTGCTGAACGGGACGCCTCAGGCCTTCCGGAATCCGGCGCAGGCCATGCGGGCCGGGATGGCACTGGTGACTGAGGACCGGAAGCGACTGGGACTGTTTCAGCAGTTGAGTGTTCGGGAGAACATCACGGTGAGTGCGCTGAGCGACCTGGCGATGGCCGGGGTGGTGCGATCCTCGCTGGAGCGGGATCGGGTGGCGCGGGAGTTGAAGGTGCTGTCGGTGAAGACGGCGGGGATGGACGCCGGGATTCTGACGCTGAGTGGCGGGAATCAGCAGAAGTGCGTGGTCGCGCGGTGCCTGCTGACGAATCCGCGAGTGCTGTTGCTGGACGACCCAACGCGTGGCGTGGACGTGGGTGCCAAAGCGGAATTGTACCAGCTGATGGAACAGCTTGCGGCGCAGGGGATCTCGATGATTGTGACGTCCAGTGAATTGCCGGAGCTGCTGGCGGTCAGTGATCGGATTCTGGTGCTGTGTGAAGGGCGACTGACGGGAGAATTTGCGGTGCAGGACGCGACTGAGGAGAAGATCATGGAAGCGGCCACCAGTGTATCGACGCTGGTGACGTCATAAGATCCGGGCCGGGGTGAATGGATGTTGAGTGGGGATGAAATTCGGGTGACCGCGGATCGGCGAGATTGGTGCAGCGTGGCCGGGTGTGGGCAGAAACTGCCGAAGCGAGCGGTGGAAATTCGGGGGACGTGCGTGAAGGCTTTGTGAAGAGCCGGTTGGCGGTCGGATCGGGAGAGTCTGCATTGTGAGGAACTGTGGCGGGGGGTATAGTGAAAACTGAATGAAGATGACTCTGTGTCATACGTCAGAAGAGAACAAACGCTGTCCGCTGGGTGCCGTGAATGCGGCCCAGGCGGACGTCAATGGCCTGCAGTGAGTGCTATGTCCCTGGTCGAGAATTTTTCCAGAGATGAACAGTTCCTGCGGCTGGTCCGCCGGGAAACGGACGTGGATCTGGTGACCGCCGCGCTGGAGATTGCGCGGGACCGGCAGCCGGATCTGCAGTTTGGCCCGGTGCGGGATCTGCTGCAGCGGGCGGTTTCGCGATTGACGCACCCGGTGACTCAGGCGGGTTCTGATCTGGAAGAACTGAAACTGCTGGTGCGGTACATGACGGAAGAGCTGGGGCTGCATGGTGAAGCGGCCTATCTGAGTGATCCGGCATCGCATTATCTGCATCACGTGCTGGAGACGGGGCGAGGGATTCCGATTTCTCTGTCTGTGCTGTATCTGTACGTGGCCAATGAGCTGGGGATTCCGTTGCAGCCGATCAGCACGCCGGCGCGGTTTCTGACGCGGCTGCAGACCGACGCGGGCAATTTGTACGTGGATGCCTTTGACCAGGGCCGAATTCTGACGGAGCCTGAATGTATTGGGCTGATTCGGGCGATTACCGGGGCGCCGGTGTCGGAGGTTCGTCGATTTCTGCGTCCGGCGGATGAGCGTTCGATCGTGATTCGGATGCTGCAGAATCTGAAAACGGTGTATGGCAGTCAGGAGCAGTGGGGACCGGCGTGGCGAGTGCAATGTCGGCTGAAGATGCTGCTTCCGGCGTCGTGGCGGGAGCGGCGTGATCATGCCATTCTGACGCTGCGTTCCGGGCGAGTGGGTCAGGCAATCGCGCTGCTGCAACAGGGGCTATCGGACTGTCCGGCGGAAGACCGGCTGTTTCTGGAAAATCACCTGCAGCAGGCTAAGCGGATGCTGCCTGAGTGCAACTGAGTTGAGACGCATGGGGCGTGGGGCGTCTGTTAAAATGGCGAGCGGTGTGGCATGAGCCCACTGAGACGAACACCGTTGAAACTCATCACGTTCCGGTTGAAAAAGCATCTCTGAGGGCTCACAGCCTCGGCTGGCCGAAAAAGCAGCTCGGAGTGCTGACACCCTCCGCTTGCTGGTGGGCTGGAATTCGCTGGAGGAGCACTGCCAGGATGCCGGCGCTGTCTATACTTCCCGGCAACTGCCGGAGGGCGGGGAACGGGGTTCTTCGCTGTGGAATTGCAGGTCAGAGGGGCCCGCAGGGCAGAGTGCAGAGTTCCTGACTGGAGAGAGTGTGACATGGCAGACTGGATTGAACCACCCGCGAAAGCTCCTGCGTTTTCCGTGAAGGCCACGGACGGCAAGACCGTCAAATTGTCAGACTTCAAGGGGAAAGCAGTTGTGTTGTACTTTTACCCGAAGGATGACACTCCGGGCTGTACGAAAGAAGCCTGTGCGTTTCGGGATCGACTGGCGGAGATTCAGGCGCTGGGGGCTGTTGTGCTGGGTGTGAGTGCGGATGATGTGGAGAAGCATAAGGCGTTCACTGCCAAGTATGAGTTGAATTTTCCTTTGCTGGCGGACACGGACCACGCGTTGTGTGAGAAGTATGGGGCGTGGCGTGAGAAGAACATGTACGGGAAGGTTTCGATGGGCATCCAGCGTTCGACCTACCTGATCGGACCGGATGGAAAAGTGGCCCGGCTCTGGAAAAAAGTGTCGGTGGACGGACATGACGAGCAGGTTCTGGCGGCTCTGCAGGAACTGAATGCCGGCTGACACTTGCGTGGGCTCTGCGGACGCGAAGCCGGCCGTGACGTGCGGAACGTGCGTCGGGCAACTCGACGGATTTGCGAGCGTGAGTTCCGAGGAGCCCGTGCAGGGGGCTGAATCACCAGGTGAGAAGACGAACGGAGCCGGACAGCCTGAAGGTTGATTCGGCTTTGTTTGTTGGGTGGTTCCGGCGGTGTGCAGTCGTTACTGACCTGACTTTGCGGGCAATTGTGGGTCTCGCCACCACTGACCTTCGGGAAAGGCGCCTGAGCTGGGGCGTCCGGTTGATGGACTGGACGTGACGGCTGCATTCTGAACCAGCGTTTCGGCGGGAAGGTGAACGCCACCGGTGAAAGCGCCGATGAGGAGACCACCGCGACCGTTTTTGGTTTTCAGGAGTGATGGTGATTCGCGCGGGACGGGATAGTGCACGGTCGGGCATGTGTCCGGGTTTTCCATGAGCGTGGGCGTCCATGACAGAGTCCCGCGGGCGATGCAGTCGCGAAGGATGGCGGCGGTCATCAGCAGATCGAAGGTGTTCTGCAGATCAGCGAAGGCGACGAACTGTTCGGTCAGTGGTTCCATGTGCTGATTGAACAGCTGAGCGAATTCGCTGGAGCTGCCTTCGGCGTTGGGAGAATCGATGAGATTGCCGGAAGCATCGAGGATTTCTTCCTGAGCTTTCAGGATCCAGCGGGGTCCCTGGAAGTTCCAGATTCTGTGTTGGCCATCGTGTGTCAGGCATTGGGGGTTTGGAGCGAACCACCAGCGGCGCATCATGTTGTCACCGGGCTTTGCGAGCGCGAGGCTGCTTTTCATGCCGCGAACGCCGGTGGGGTCCACGCCGATAGCGATGCGTTTCATCAGGTAATCGGCCTCGATCATGGCCAGTGCCATGCGACTGTCTTCGGGAACGCCGAAGGTTGTGATGTGCCAGTTTCCGAGAAGTCGGATCATTTGTTCGAGCCGTGCGGTGGCCACGGGCAGTGTTGCCGGGGACGAGTTTTTGGCGAGCCATGCCTGCGAGGTGGCCAGACGTTCGGGATCGGGATCGATGGAGCAGCCGGCGCGTTGCAGGATATCGGCGTCCTGAAGAGCGATCAGCAGGTCCTGCAGGCAGAGGACCGGGCGACCGGAGGTTGTGCCCACCATTCGTCCACCGCGAATGGGGGCAAAGCCTTCGGCGGGACCGGCAATCAGCAGATCATCGCCTGAGTCGGTCAGCATCACGAAATCGATGCGAGTCAGGCCACCGGGAAACTGCAGTTCAAGTGGCAGCGCGGAATGATCTGAGGGTCCGGCAGCAGCAAGGGCCTGTTCGAGTTGTCGGAGTGACAGACAGCGCAGGGGAGAGGGCGTATTGAGGTCTTCCGGAAGCAGCTTTGCGGCTGCCTGTTTGAGCTGTTTGCGCTGGGTGGTTGTGATTGGTTGAGTATTGAGGGACTGGTCGAGGAATCCGTTGGGGTGCACGAGGATTCCGCCGGGGAAATTTCCGCCAGCACCGCCATTCTGGGCGTAAAGCGGAGCCGATGGGCAGGCGATCAGCAGCAGCAACAGCGCGGAGCGGATCAGCCGTAAGGCGGTTGCGTTCTGGTGACCGTTGGTCTCGATGGGAATGTTGTGTCTGGTGGAGGCGTTCGAGGGGACCCGGTATGTCACAGGAAGACTCCGGAGCTGGAGGGTCAGTCGGCCACAGGAGCCGGAAGGGCGGTGGTGTCCGGCGACGATTCGGCGGACTCGTCCTGAGATGCCTCTGCAGCCCGGCTGACGTCACTGAGTCGGAGCTGAGCCTGCTGCAGGTAATACATACCGAGTGCGGTGACCGGAATGAAACTGCTGATCTGGCTGTAGAGTGATGCGCCAAGGACCTGTTCGGGATCCGGCTGAATGGCCTGGGCCTTCATGGCGGTTTCAAAGCAGATCTGGATCACGCCGAAGTAACCGGGGGCTGAGGGGATCATTACGCCGAATGCGGTGATACCGGTCAGGATCAGACCGGTGGAGAGATCGACATCGATGTGGAAGGCTCGAAGGCAGAGGCAGGCACCGAGGCCATTGAGTGTCCACTGGGCGAGGGAATTGATGGTCAGGGCGACCACGGTGCGACCATTTTTCAGGGCATGCAGCCCTTCGGCTCCCTGTCGCAGCATCTGCAGAACTTTTTCTGTCAGGCGATGTGGCAGGAACCGGATTCGGGCGAAGCACCAGGCGGTGATCTGAATGAACAGATCCGTCCAGATCAGGTAGAGCACCACCATGACGACGATGGCTGAAGCGGCACCTCCGAACACCAGTGCGGCCTGACGGTAGCCGGCTGGCATCTCGGGAGCGTAGAACAGCCCGATCCCGAAGAGTGCTAGGATCGCGAGCACGTCGAGAATCCGTTCGAGCACGATGGTGGAGAGCACTGTGCTGGCGGGAATCCGGAATTTTCGGTTGGCCACGAAGACGCGTACAAATTCCCCCAGATGGGCTGGCAGGATGTTATTGGCTGCGAACCCGATCATGACGGGGGGAAACAGATCCTTTGTGGGCAGTGCCGCCACGGGATTAAGCAGCCATTTCCAGCGAATGGCTTTCAGCCAGTAGAAACCAAAGATGGTGCCAAGGATCAGTGGCAGACTGGAATAATCGGCGTTGGCGAAGGCCACGCGAAGCTGCTGCAGACTGGTGTTGCGCATGGCGTAGGCGAGGCAGCCGAAGGAGACTGACAGGCCAAGAATCAGAAACAGCAGACGTTTCATCGGGAATCACCGGATGCGGAGCATGAACGAGTTCGTGACGGAGCACGAAAGAATCTTAACGAAATC
>JBDKIW010000558.1:0-4311 GCA_039796955.1 Planctomycetota bacterium | reverse complement strand
CCCTCCACCTTCAGATTCCCCAGGTTCCACGGGCGCATGAAAAAAGCCAGTGAATATAGGGTCTCCCGGAACGAATTCCGAGACCACACGGCATGAAGCCGATTTTTGTTCGCTGGCTCTTATTCAAACGCTAACATCAATGTGCAGGCAATTCAAGTTGATCTTTTTGTTTTGAGAGTGATCTGAGCACGGACCGCGCCCTGGCATCCTTGATCGAAACTTGACCTGGTTTTCCTCACCCATCAGCAACGGACCGGCCAAAGGCTTCAACAGCCGCATCCAGACAATCAAGCCCGCAGCGAGAGGCTTTCGTATCTTCCAGCACTACCGAATTCGAATTCTCTTTTCTGCGGAAAACTCAGCCTGAAACCAAGCGAAAACCAGCCACAAGAATCTCAGCAGAAGCGTCTGAGTCCCGATGTCTGGGCGACAGCTCACCCCGAACACATCCGAACTTACCGCAAGGATGCACGCCGTGATAATGCCGACCGCAAAAAACTTGTTCGCGAAGAAAGAAGGAATGCCGGGGGTTAAGCACGCAGAATGCCAAATGGTGCTGGTGTACGCTTACACTTGTGCGGCAATTGACGAATCAACTCTTTTTGCTTTTGCTGAAACTGCGGATTGTTTACGCAGCGAAGCAAAATCAAGACTTTGGATAACGAACTCCGCTTCACCGCAGGAAGATCCAGCCGGCGTTCCACGGCCGCGAGTTCGGCAGCGGAACTGATGCTCTGATTCTGCTCCAGTTCATGGATCTCCCGCTCAACAGCACTGGCAGCTTCCTGCAACCGCTGATACTCTTCGCTCATCCCTGAGTCCTCCGTGAAAGACAGTTGTGGTAAACCATCTTTTACTGAGTCTCAGGGACCTTTTCCTATACCAAGTCACGCCGCGTGGCGCTTCGCGACAATTTCAGAATCCGCCCCTGGCCTACCGGCTCTACACGCTCTGCGAACGCAGGAACTGGGCCGAAGACGCCCGCGCCTACAACGAAGTCGTCACCTCCTGGTCCGGCATCGAATCCGCCGCCGCCCAGGAACCGACAACCCCCCAACGCACACTGTTTGAATAGAAACGGAAGAGTCCAACATGCTCAAGTCAATGAAGCTCGAGGACTTCACCGTCTTCCATAATGCCGAGTTCACATTCGGCAAACATTTGAACATTGTTGTCGGAGAGAACGGCGCAGGAAAGTCTCATGTACTCAAGGCGGCTTATGCTGCAATCGCAGTCAACGCAGCACGGACTAACGGGGAAATGGAACTCCCAGGCAAATCGCAATTGCAATCGGCGTTGGCCGAAAAGTTTCAATCGGTTTTTCGCCCTGATGGACTTGGGCGACTCGTTCGAAGACAGAAGGGACGCAAAAAATGCACGCTGGAGTTTGTATTTGGCGAACCTGTACACAATCTGGCGTTCACTTTCTCTACCCTCGCCAAAACCGAAGTGACACTGAAGACGACTCCAAAGAAAAAGATTGAAAAGCTTCCCGTATTCCTGCCGACGCGAGAATTGCTGGCCATCTATCCTGGTTTCGTGTCGCTGTACGAGACCACGCATCTTTCGTTTGAAGAAACGTGGCGAGACACTTGTATTCTGCTTGGCGCCCCTTTAGCTCGCGGACCACGTGAGGCTCGAATCAAAGAACTACTCGCTCCGCTTGAGAACGCGATGGACGGTTCAGTGGAACTCGACAAGTCCGGCCGGTTCTACTTGAATCTGAATTCCGGCGGAAGCATGGAGATGCATCTTGTCGCTGAAGGAATGCGAAAACTGGCCATGGTTGCCCGATTAGTCGCAACAGGTTCTCTGCTGGACAAGGGCTATTTGTTTTGGGACGAGCCAGAAGCCAATCTCAATCCAAAGATCATTAAGACAATTGCCAGAACCATTCTTCAGATTGCCAGCAGCGGCATTCAGGTCTTCATTGCCACGCATAGCCTGTTCTTGTTGCGAGAATTGCACATCCTGCAAAAGCGAGAGTTCTCCTCTTTTGATACGCGATGCTTCGGATTGCACATTGGCCACGATGGAGCAGTGACGGTGCAGCAAGGGGATACGATGGACGATATAGGCGAGATCACGGCCCTGGATGAAGACTTGCAGCAATCCGAGCGGTACATCGATACCGAAATGGGAGTGCCGGTTTCCGTGACGAACGGTAATGGTCAGGAGGTTGCCTGATCCTATGGCATCTCTTCCAGTCGATACTTTGAACTTTACCTTCAGTGCAGCCATCGCGAATGCTCAGCTCTACGATCAATGGATTCACTACACGACCGTGTTCAATGCTCCCCCCGGCGGAAAAAAGGCAATCGACGTCGTGGCCGTTGAAGCTGGAGTTGCCCCAGCGACCACCTGGATGATCGAAGCAAAGGACTTTCGTGTTATCACCAATCCCCCCAAGTCGAGCAATATTGGTGGCTTGGCTCAGCTTGTCGCGGACAAAGTTCAAGACTCCATTGCGGGACTGACCGATGCGGCAGCCAGTGCTACAACGCCGTCAGAGAAGTCTCTAGCGGTGTTGGCGATTTCAGCACCGACAAAGAGAGTCGTCCTGCATCTTGAACCACACGTGGGCGCCCATTCGGCGTTGTTCCCTGCGGGATTTGCGGCCAGCGTACTTCAGAGGCTAAGGCAACTCGTTCGATCGATCGATCCCAATCCTCTCGTGCTGAACATAGCGAACACTCCATCGGCAAGCGTCCCGTGGACTGTTAGTTGAAAAGGGAAAAAATACGGGGCGAAAAAATACGGGGCCATCCATCTGTTGATCGATTCCGTAAGTGTCCTCACAGTCTTGGTTTACACTCATGATTTTCGGTCACTTTCGGCAGGCTCCGCCCGAACTTTGGTGATCGCTCGGGCGACCGGACAACGGCATACGGCAACGACCGGCCCGTGCCTTTGGCCTTGGCGTGACAGCTTCATCGCTGCCGGGCAAGACTTCGCACGCCCGCGGCTTTTAAGACGCTCAGTCCGTCGGTTCGCGGGACACCCGTCAGGATTGTCTCTGCATGGGCCGCGAGGCCAGCGCGATCACCGTCTTCAACTCCAACTCCTTCACCGCGGCCAGGGCAATCTTCGCCTTGAACGCCGCCGTCGGCACGTTCTGTGACCGTCCCATGCCTGATCCCCCCACTTCGTCCTGCACCACGGATTCTATCGGAGACCCAAGTACAGTTTTTGGGGTCCAGCATAAGGGTGAGTGCTGTGATAAGATCGGTGCCATCATTCAAGCTGCCGCTCCTTCAGATGTCTTCGAGCATCCCAAGCCAGTTCCTGGCCCCCCGTGATCTCGATAAACCGTAAACGAATCTCGGATTCGCTGAGTTCCGACCGGGGAATTCATGAACCGACTGAAGGCACTGCCGACGGACTATTATTGACGCAGCTCAGCATCGATCATCTGTCAGCATTTTTCTCTCCGTCAGCTGCCATACCGCACCTCGATCCCGGAATTCCGCACCCACGCAGTCGTCAGTCGCGATGTACGCGCTGATCTGTTCGAGGCATTTGACCGCCTGCTGAGTCCGACTACTTCTGCCACGAGTCTACCCGTGAACGAGCTTCCCGCTGTGTGACCGTTCGTCCAGCGTCCGCGTCTGCGAGGCCGCGTTCCACCATTCGAGCATATGCCAGTTCGCGCATAATCTCTTCGTAACTGCTGTCCTCAGGCTGACGAGCGATGATCTCACCCATTGTTTCTTTGGCAGTCGACATAAGACCTCGTTCTGCTGCAATCTTGAAGCATGAGCTGTTTGCCTCGATTTCGCTGACAGGATACTGTGTCGAATGGCCAGATGGAATGTCGGTTTGTGCGGCAGCGAACCCGCGATATTGAATTCTGCGGCAAAACGCTTTCAGAACGAAGTGTTTTTCCACGAAAACTCGAGGTTGCCGCGGGGTTTCTTTGCGTTTGCGGACCTTGGTTTTGACCCATGTCCGTCGCTCCGTCCCTGGCCTCCAGGAGTGCAACAGGGGAAAACTGTGACAATACGAGGAAAACTGAATGGCACCAATACGGGCACCTCGGCACCACTGACGCCACCGTTTTCGGGCGTTTTTGGGGCCGCACCGGTTGGGGAAACCGGTGAATGGCGGGAACAGTCGTGGTGGCTGGCTGACGTTGGCATTCCCGAATGCCTCCGTGGCCGATGCGACCAGTCCGGCGAGTGCGCTCGAGATGGCTCGGTTGCGCAACGACCTGTGCTCACGGGTCGGCGAGCTTCGGTTTTTTCTGCGTTCGGCATGCGGGTCCGCCGCGAATTCTGCCTGACACCTCGCTCAATGACGGACGGCCAGCAC
>JBDKIW010000557.1:0-4488 GCA_039796955.1 Planctomycetota bacterium | reverse complement strand
CCGCAAAGTCATGCCGCCTGGCGACTTCGGATTGGCATTCGAGGCTGTGCCCTGTCGTCGCGTTGCGACTGAACGGCAGGTTTGACTTCGTTGCGACGGAATTGCGAAGCAATGTCATGCGCCAGCCTCGGACGCCAGTCCGAGGAATTCGTCCAAAGGAACGATGGAGTTGCGAAGCAACGGCATACGTGGCCCGAATGCTGGATCAGGGTAACTCAGAAGGCGGTTTCGAGCACGAGCACGAGCACCGCTACGCTTGTTGGGACAGAGGATGGCACGAGCGGATCCCGGCACGGGGCATTGCGGGCAAGTCTCGCGGTAATCTGCGTCTCCATCCCTGTGCCTGGATGCAGATTCGCAACCTCCGTGTTCGTTCCGAATGTGTGATGTCTCCGCTGGCCGTGGGCATGGCTCAGGGATGGACTGGTTACGCTGCCCGGGGAACGTCCGGCGAATTGCTTTTGCCCCACAAAAAGGTGGCAAAGGGACTGAGGCCAGTGGGCGGTCGCGTGCCCCCGGAACACTGACTCAATGCAACAAAATAATTCTTTTTTCTGTTTTTGGAAATACGGCAGCTTCCGGGAATAAAACCGCGGTGGGCCTCCAGAAATGTCGGGTACGATCGACTGGATGTTTTCAGTCGGTGGCTTCGATGGTCGGGGCTCAGGATCGCTGAACGCAGCGACATCCGCTCGCTGCCCCAGCATCACGCAGCGGGTCAACGGACCCGGTTCAGGATTTCCGCGAACTCTGACTGCCATTGAGCCAGAGATACAGCGGTTTTTTCACTGATTTCACTAAGGGCATACTGATGACGTTCAAAAGATTCTTTCACCACGGTTTGGGGATTGTCATGACAAAAGGCATCCAGTTCTCCGTTGCCGCCGTGGCGATGTTGTTTGCCTTCGGGGGGCAGTTGCAGGCAGACGTCGTCATCGCGACTTTTTTATCGACCGCCGATAACTCACAGGTCGGCAATCCTTATGTGGATAACGTTTCATTCGGCGACATATTTAAGATTGTTGTTACCATGGATAACGGAGGAAGTAGCCTGGTGAATCAAACCTGGGTCCAGTTAGATGTGCAGAATGTCACTTTTGAATTCAGCAATGGGGCGCACACAACCGTTTTCGGACCGAGTTTTGACGCGTTCATTGGTGGTTTTGTAACAGATGGAGCCGGGCTATTGATCTCAATACCCGAGTTCGAAAGCGCTAGCCCAGATATCATTTCAACCAATTCGGGTCAAACTCCCAGCGGTTTCTTTGTTAATGCATTTAATGATTTATACCAAACAGATTTTGGGGGCTATTCAGTTGGTCTCCCGGACGCCTCTCAGGCCCTTGTTGCGTCGAATTGGACAATCGCTCCCGCCGCCGCTGTTCCCGAACCAGCCACCATCGCGGTTTTTGGGATTGGCCTGTGTGCCTTCGTCGTCAATGTCGCTCGTCGCCGGCGAAATGCGAAGCAGCAAGGCGCGATGGTCTGATCGAGATTCAGGCGTCCATCAGGATATCAATCTTCGGCGGACTCGTGGCGATCGCACACGACGTATCCTTTGTTACCGCGGACTTGCACCATGAAGTTCCAGGCACCAGCGGGGTGGATCCCTTGATTGCATGATAGGATGCTGTGAAATCCAGAGGTTGCTGAGGCCTTCGGGCTTTTACGTTGGGGAGTGCTCCTTCTGCCTAAGGATCAGCACACCGGGGCCAGCCATCTGTTGCGGAATGTCACAAGCCGTTTCTGCGAAGCAATTTGTGTCGACGGAGTGGTGTGTTTTGACGGCTGAAGATGCAGGATTTGAAAGGCTATCCGCCCCATCGCGGCTCGTTGATCTCTGAGCAGACCACCCCCCCGTGAGCCCTCAGTCCGTCAATCCGCGCTCCCCGGCGTTCATTCGTGGTTGCAAACACTTCCAAATCCCCATCACAGTGGTGGCATCACTGACGTCAAGCCCTCGTAGTTGATCTGTCGATTGGCGCTCACACCTGCCGTCGCGTTGCGACTCTGCAAACTCATGCCGTCTGGTGACCTCGGATTGGCATCCGAGGCTGTGCCCTGCCGTCGCGTGGCGACTGAACCGTAGGTTTTGACTTCGTTGCGACTGAATTGCGAAGCAATGTCATGCGACAGCCTCGGACGCCAGTCCGAGGAACCTGTCCAAAGGCAACATTGGAGTTGCGAAGCAACGGCATGCGTGGCCCGAATGCTGGATGATGACAACTCAGAAGGCGGTTTCGAGCACGAGTACGAGTACCGCTACGCTGAGTACGAGTACGCTTGTTGGGACGGTCGACGGGCCGCTGACCTGTCGTTGCGGTGCCATGCGAAAGGTGGGCGGGCAGAGTCCCTAATGCACCGAAACAAACTCACTGCTGTTCAGGTAGGCCCACAGCATGTCTTCTGCTGCCGTTTGAATCGCATCGCGTGGAGGCAATGTTCTTACCAGAGTCCGATAGCGATTTCTGAAGACCTTTTCTTCCTGTTCCGTTGGCTCTCGATTCAGTGTGCCCAGGGCGATCCGGCGCAGAGATTCGGTCACAGAGGCGGTCGCCTGTCCGTCATGTCGCGAGACCTCTGCAGCCGCCATCGGAATTGCTGCCTGCAGGTCTTCGCCATTCATCAACAAGAGCGCCTGCGAAATATTACTTCCGATCGCCAGCGATTCTTCGTTGTCATCCGTTCCCCACGCCCGGACGAATTGTTCTACCCACGCCCGCCGATGACTGGTGCCGACTGAAGACTCCGAAGACTGGCCAGCTACGGATCCAAGGGCAATGCGCAGCGAATCGTAAACCTGCTCCGGTCCCATGGCCCGCGGGTACGATCGGGAAAACAAAGGCACTCCCCCTTCCATGGGGTCATCAATCGCCGCAAAGGTCTCCTGCTGCTGACTGGACAGCCCAAACGCTTCCGAGTCAGCAAGCCAAGCCAGCAACCGCTGAATGTCATAACCAGACTGCACAAATGCCGTGGTCAGCAAATCGAACAACTCAGGATGACTAACGGGGTTATGCATACCCAGATCGTCAACGGGATTGGCAAATCCATATCCGAACACCTGCGACCACATTCGATTCACCATCGCTCTGGCGACCTGATGCTCATTATCCATCGCCAGAAGTTTTGCGAGTTCTGCACGTCGTGACGGAACGTCGGTGTTCAGTGTCTGTCCGGCAAATTCCGGCAGAACGGCCTTTTGCTGTCCACGGAGATTTTCAAAAAAAGTCATTCCCCCACGACCTGAATCCTGCAGTGTCCAGACCGCAGCGGCCATCGCGCTGCCCGTTTCCGGCAACTCGATCTTGTGACGTACAGTCTGCTTGAAAAAGGCATTCAGCGTCCAGAACTCGTCCTGCAATCGCTCACGCGCGAATGGATGATCGTGACACTGGGTGCACTGCACCTGACGCCCCAGAAACAGCCGAGCCGTGACTGCGGTTGCCGGGGTCGCCTGAT
The DNA here is from genome assembly GCA_039796955.1 of Planctomycetota bacterium. Taxonomy (GTDB): domain Bacteria; phylum Planctomycetota; class Planctomycetia; order Planctomycetales; family Planctomycetaceae; genus SXXK01. Next base: position 1,026 of record JBDKIW010000557.1, on the reverse strand, counting down.
CATTCAGATGGGCCAGCAGAAAGTTGGTTTCACCGTTCTGATCGCTGCGGCCTTCGGCAGCGATCAGCCTGCCGACAGTTTCCATCCATGGCCGATTGTTGTGAAACTGTTCTTTGAGGAATTCCAGCAGAGCGTCCTGATTGACGCCACGGGGATTGGAGCGTCCAATCAGCAGGTTGCTCCAGATCACGGCAAGATTTTCTGAGGTGCGGATATCGCGGACCAGGGCAGAAATCAGCTGTGGTCGCTTGTTTGGCGCTTTGGACTGCACGAACTCGGCGGTCTCCTGCTGTGTCGAGATTCGTCCGGTCAGAATCAGGTAGGCTCGCCGTACCCATTCGTGATCATCAGCCTGCTGCGCCGGTTGAATGCCGTTTTCCTTCCAGCTTTCCGAAAGCAGTCGGTTGATGTTGCCAACAATCTCTGCATCGTTCAAATCTGCCGGACGTTCCTGGTCTGGCAAGTCAGCGGCATCAGGAGCGGTCTTGCCAGGCTGTCTGGCGCTGTTGACAAGCCCCTGAAGTTGCAGTGGCTGCAAATCCACTACCGAAGATTCTGTCGCTGGTTCATTGCCGGGCGCTGGCGTCGCCGGTACCGCTTGAGATGCCTGGTCGGTGCGATTCTGCACAAACCCGGAGTTGCGTTCTGTTCGTCCCAGCCACCACCCGCAACACAGCGCCAACAGAACCGTCGCGGCCACAAATGAAAGTCGTGTCAGACCACGCCGCGTGCCCACGGGCGTTGCCGGGAGATCTGCCATCATGAGGTCTGGGTCTGAGCAGCAGGCAATGGCCGCCTCCTGCAGAAGCTCGTCGTCCATTCCAGCAGGAATCGCAGTGCCCACTTCCCATGACAATTGACCATGGAGTTGCAGGAACCGGACAAACAATGTGCGACTGTCGGGGCTGGATCGCAACAGGACTTGCAGCCGTTCCCGTTGCTCCGAGCTTGTCTGGCCCTCACACCACAGATTTGCGAGATTCAGGATCTCTTCCTGCTCACTCATGTTGCACCCCCGGAGGCCAG
>JBDKIW010000556.1:0-2966 GCA_039796955.1 Planctomycetota bacterium | reverse complement strand
GCAGACAAATCTGACCGTCGCGGCGTTTTGTGAGTGGGAAGGCGTTTCCCCGGCGGCGTTTTATCTCTGGCGGAAGAAGCTTGCGGCTGGTACTGAGATGACTCCGCGTCAACCCTCGGCCCGGTACCAGGCACAGGATCGTCCGGTTCCTGGATTTGTTCAGATTCTTCCCGAGGTGAGTCCGGCATTGTGCGCTTCAGAAAGGGTGGTGATGACACTTGTCGACGGGACTCGTGTGGAGCTTCCTGCAACTGATCATGATTTGATTGCGCGCGTGGTGTTGTCCGTTTCCACGGGGCATTCGGCAGCGATGCCGCATGGGGGCAATCGATGATTGCGATCCCTTCCGGAGCGGCGATCTTTCTGTGCACCACGGCCACGGACATGCGGAAGAGTTTTGATGGCCTCACGGGACTAATTCGCAGCCAGTTTTCTCGTGAGCCGAATGACGGCAGTCTGTTTCTGTTCATCAATCGACGTCGAAATCGCATCAAGATTTTGTACTGGGAAGTCGGAGGTTTTGCTCTTTGGTACAAGCGGCTGGAATCCGGCAGCTTCGAAACAGTTGCGGATTGCAGCGGCAAATCGGTGGTAACGATCGACGCGGCAGAACTGAGTATGCTGCTGTCGGGGATTTCGTTGAAGTCCGTGAAACGTCGTAAGCGTTTTGTGGCCTAACACGACATTCTGACGCCCGCTCATGGCGACCAGACTTCTTCAATCATGATCACTTTTCAGACAGGTTTCTGTGGATGGCTTCAGCCAGCAGAAACCTGTTTCTTTTTTCGATAATTTGTGTCAGTTGGCCTGGTGTGGATCGCAACATGCGCTATCCTGGCCCCCCATGAAGAAACTTCAACTTCTCGAACAGGAACTGGCGGCACTGCAGGCGGAAAAAGTACGCCAGCACTCGTTGCTGGATGAAAGAGCGGTGTTGCTTGAGCAGCAGATCGCCGTGCTGAAGCAACAGACCAACCTGATCGAACAGAAGGACGCCTTGCTTCGCGAGCAGTCGGCAACAATTCGGAGGCAGGAAGAAAAGCTTGCGGCGCAGCAACTGGAGATAAATCGACTCATTCGGCAGGCCTTCGGTCGTCGCAGTGAGCGGTATCTTGAGAGCCCTCAGCAGCTGAAGATGGATTTTGGTGATGGGCCTGAAGTGGCGGATGCCGCTGCCGGTCTGCAGCAGGCTGTTGACGAGAAGCGGCTTGCTGATGAAGCCCTCGCTGCAGCAGCCGAGGCGCCGTCAGCCAAGTCGATTGCTCCGCCAAAGAAGAAAAAGAAGCGTGACGAGTCGCTTCCGGCTCATCTGCCTCGCATCGAAAAGATTGTCGACGTGCCCGAGAGCGACAGGGTCTGTGTAAAGCATGGTGAGAAAACGCTGATCGGCTACGACGTGCGTGAGTCGCTCGTCTACGTTCCGCCGCAACTTGAAATCCGAGTCACTAAATTCCCAAAGTATGCCTGCCCGAATCAGCCCGAGTGCCGGGTGACTCAGGCTGCGCGTCCGGAAGGGTTGATTGAAGGTGATCGTTACGACAGCAGCGTCGCCGCTGAGATCATCACATCCAATCTGGGATACCATCAGCCACTGTATCGAGAGCAGGACATTTTCGCAGGCAGTGGCTGGGTTCCTCATCGCAGCACGTTGCTGAATATCAAGACGGCTGCTGCGAAACTTGTGGAACCACTGGTGCGTTACTTCGCCGACGAAGTCCGCCGGGATGAAGTGATTGGCACTGATGACACCGGAGTGACGCTGCTGCTTCCGAAAGTACTGCCGGAGATTGATCCCGATGATGCCCGCAGTCAGCGCATTCACGAGGTGTTTTCGGCTGCATTCAACGGGGACAGGAAGCATGTGAACGCAAAGATGTGGGCGTACCGCGGTAGCACTATCCCGCTGAATATCTTTGACTTCACGGTCAGTCGGCATCGGGATGGTCCGGATCAGTTCCTGATCGCCAATCAATTCAAAGGAGTGCTGATTGCTGACTGCTACAGCGGCTACACGGGCATCAGCCTGCGCAGTGATGACGGAATCACTCACGCTGCGTGTAATGCGCACGCGCGTCGAAAGATTTTTGAGGCCCGCGATAATCATCCGCAAGTGGCTTCAGTACTGCTGGCGATGTTCCATGAACTGTACGACATCGAAGCTCGCGCACAGGGGCTTGATCCGTTGTTGCGTCTGGGACTTCGGCAGCGGGAATCCGCTGCCGTTTGGCTTCGCATGCGTGAATACCTGGATGGTGAGATCGTGAAAAGGCTTCTGCCGAAGGACGCGATGTCTCAGGCGATTGGCTACATCAATAACCACTGGGCCGCGCTGCAGGTGTACGTGTCGAATGCTGCGGTGCCGATCGACAATAACGACACGGAACAACTGATGAAGCAGGTCGCCATCGGCAGAAAGAACTGGCTATTCATTGGCAGCCTCGCCGCCGGTGTCCGCACGGCGGATCTGATGACGCTGGTGAGCAGCGCCATCCGCAACGATTTGCATGTGTGGGCTTACATCAAAGGGGTGCTCGACGCACTACTGGCTGGCCACACGGATTACAACAGCCTGCGTCCCGATGTATGGGCGACAACTCACCCCGAACACATCCGAACCTACCGCAAGGATGAACGCCGCGATCGTGCCGACCGCAAACAACTCGCCCGCGAAGAAAGAAGAAACGCCAGGGGTTAAGCGCGCAGAATGCCAAATGGTGCTGGTGTACGCTCACGGCAACTTGTGTCCGAATATGTGGCGGAGACACTCGAGTTGAGGAACCTGGAAATTCTGTTGTGACTGGAAGCGACAGGATGGGAAGGCGTGTGAATCGTGGGGGATTCGGGTGGGAACGTGGGCTGTTGGCAAATTCGTAACGCTACGCATCAGCGGATCGGCGCGAGCAATGTTGATTTCCAAATCGGCCCGACCGCCGACTCCGTTGCATGCGGTTGTTCGCTGCATTTTA
>JBDKIW010000555.1:0-4437 GCA_039796955.1 Planctomycetota bacterium | reverse complement strand
GAGGGCTGCATCAGTGCAGACAGGAGCTCCAGTGCACGCTCCAGATACTCCGGAAGTACGGCAGCGTAGTACATCGTGACTTCTTCGCTGGTTGACGCATTGTACTTCGCGCCGATCTCATCAAAGATCCGATTGATGTCGTCCGCTGAAAAACGCTCATCACCCTTGAATGCCATGTGTTCCAGAAAATGACTGACTCCGGAAATCAGTGTCGTTTCGTCACGAGAACCCGTGCGAACGAAGAAGCCTGCAGCCACGCTGTGCACCGCTGGATTGGTTTCGGCGATCAGCGTGAGACCATTCGATAATTGACACTGCTGAAATTTCATACGTGGTTCCCACAGGAAGCATCCTGCGATGAGGAGGGTGTGACTGAGTCCGTGTGAATGCCGGGCATGAAGAATCTACGCCAGTCGGCTCACACAATCCGCATTCAGGGGCTGAGGTCCGATTGTGACAAGGACCATCGACCGAGGTGCATATTCCTGAATAAAATTCTGCACCTGCGGGACGTTCAGGGAATCGATACGATGGTGAATTTCATCCAGCGTCACGACTCGTCCCAGCAGATACATGTCTCTGGCAAGAGAGGAGGCACGCGAAGATGTGGATTCCTGCTGCATGATCAATGAACTCTTGGCTCGTGCCTTGCATCGCTGCAGTTCATCCTCCGTGATGCCTTCATGCAGTCGCAGTACTTCCGCGACCGTGACTTCCAGAGTTTCCTGGGCCCGCTCAGATGTGGTGCCGGCATAGGCCATCACACGGGCCTGATCTTTCAGGGTGCTGAGTGAAGCGGAGATGGCATAGCAGAGACCGCGTTTTTCACGAACCTCAGTGAACAGACGCGAGCTCATCCCGCCGCTTAACAGACTGACAGCAGCCCATGCTTCGTAGTAGCGTTCGTCTGAGTAGGTCACGGTGTCCCAGGCGAGTCCCAGATGTGTCTGCGCGGAATCGTGAGGCAGGTGATAAGGTGAGACAGGACAACTTCCAGCGGTGACAGGCGGGACCGCAGGGCCGCGCCATTCAGAAAATACGGCTTGAATCGAGTCCTTCAGGCTGGCGAAGTCGAGGTTGCCGGCAATTCCCAGAATCGCGTCACATGGAGTTACAAACGCCTGAAAATGTCGACGAACATCGTCAGGTGTGATTGTCTCAAGGTCCGTCAGCTCCCCTTCAGAAGAATTGCCCCAGGGAGCGGGATAGCTGTGCTGTCGCAGTACCTTACCCAGTCGCTGCCGCGGCTCATCTTCCAGAGACATCAGTCCCTGAGCGATCAGATCACGCGCTGGTTCGAAGTCCTCATCTGTCAGGTGGGGACGAGTAATCATGCGGCTGATCAGCGGCAGGGCATCCGCCAGGCGATCTGCCGTTGTCGCCGCAGAAAACGTGATGTGCGCGCTGCCCACACTGAAACTGCGCTGCAGGCCAAGGTTATCCAGAGCGGCGCATAGCTCCCGGGAGGACAGGCCATCTGCACCGCGAGTAAACATTTCGCCAAGGATCGACGCAGTTCCGCAGCGCCCAGCGGCATCCCGCACACCACCCGCCGGAACCAGCAGCGACAATGCTGCCGATTGCACATCCCGCATGGGTTCGAAAACCACCAGCAGACCATTCGGAAGACGGAAACTCTCGATACGCTGCGTCATGAACAATTCCAGAATGTCCGTGATTGGACGGAAAGGGCCGCACACAATGTCAGTCAATGACAATCAATGACGGACCTGCAGCGGCGCACTCGCTGAAACACACCACCGCTCTTCAGTACCCGTAAGTTACGGAAGAGCGATGAGAACAAAGAATTGAATAACAGGTCATGCCTGGAGGAAATCCCGGTCAAATCGTCAGGTCCTGTGGACAGCGTTCAACCGGCTCCACCAGGGATTTTATGTCGCCGTGACATTTCAGCCACCTGTCGGAACGGCGAAATCGCCTTCCAGACTGCGCCAGATGGAATGCACATGGTTGGCGTCATTCTGAGTGTTGTTGTACTCAATAATGAACAACTTGCCCTGAATCACATAGTGATGACGCTTGTTCCGCTCTGCTTCGCCCCACCACCCCATGCGAATGTCGTCCATGCCGCCTTTTTCAATCGCACGCATACGGTCCCGGACCACCTGAGCCGGCATGGCCGACAGGTATTCACCAATCAGTTCACGGAATAATTTCTGCTGGTCGGGCGACATGTCACCAAAACGAAGCCCAACCGCCTGATCTACAACCGCCTGAGGCATTCCGGCGCCGCGAATATCGTCCGGTGCCTTGTCCGAAACCCACATCTGTTTCTTCTGCTCCGCATTGCAGGCCATCAGAATGCTTCGGGCAAGATCTTCACGGTTCGCAAGCACCCGCAATTGACGTCCTGGTCCGGCGTCAATCAGGGCGGGGTTGGCTCCCAGCATTTCCGGTGAACTGCTGACGACGACGCCGTCGCGAATGACAAAATTCAGGGACATGTGATGCCCTTCAAATCGCCACCCCCACGTGCCTTTGGCACCCGGTGTTCCGAAGATCGTCAGGTGATACTTGTGAGGATGTCGACGATCCCGACGGTAGGCCTCTTCACCACCCTCAAACAGGTACAGCACTTCTTCCAGACTGCGAACCTGCAGAGTTTTCGCGTAGCCGGCGGCCGAAAGCCCGGCTTTCACAAGATCTTCGGCAGCATTCCGAGGTTCGCCGAACAAATCCCACAGAACCACGCCATTACGTTCTTTCGGGATGAAGTGCCAGTTCAACCGCTCGGGATCATCAAATCCATAGGAAAGCTTTGATTTCTGTTCCGCCGGAAGCAATTCGGCCAGTCGCGTCGCGGCCGTCGCCATCGCGATTCCCGGGGTGTCAGTGCCATCGTCGGCAGCCGTGGCCACCGATGCCATCAGGCTGATCACAAGGACAGAAAACAGAACACGTGCACATCTCATCGTCAGGTTCCGAAAAAAGTAGGTGGGAAGAATGGGTGGGCAACGGATTTGAAACGCTGCAGGGATCGGACATTGGGAAGTGGCCGCTGCAGCTCAACCTTGCAACCGCTTCAAAAACAACACGTTCAGCCGGGTGGCCAGTCCAGCGGTCGACCACCGAGTATGTGAATATGCAGGTGAAAGACACTCTGACCCCCGTGAACCCCCGTGTTGATCACAGTGCGATAGCCGCCCTCCAGACCCAGCAGAGCTGCCACTTTGGGAACCATTTGCAGCAAGTGCCCGCAGAGTGTCGCGTCATCCGGCGTCAGGTGATCGAGCGATACAATTGGCTTTTTGGGGATCAGCAGAACGTGCACAGGAGCCTGCGGGTTCACATCACGAAATGCAAGGCACAGATCGTCTTCATGCACGATGCTGGCCGGAATCTCTCGATTGATGATTTTCTGGAAAATTGTCACTGCAGGAGGATCCTGTGAAAAACCCACGAACTGCAACCACGTTCCGCAGGTCATGGCCGCATTGCCGGTTGTAAGTGCCTGAGTCGGGGGGCATCGATGGGGTGTCGCAACTGCCCAACGCGGGAACAGCATCAGGTGCAGTCACAACCAAGGTCGAGGACGATTCCGGATGCCCTCCGGGAAAACTGCAGAACTTAGCAGGAAATGCAGGAAACGCCAGCGGAGATCCGGTTGGCACGCCGATTCGGTGCAAGATCCCTGAAGGGTTTGCGTCATCCTGAGACCACCAATCGAAGACCGTCCGAGCTGCCGTGGCTTGCTTCGCCGGAAGCCCTGATCCAATACCCGGCCCCGATCGTTGCCAGACCCATACCCCGATCAGACAGAACTCCGAGCACACCATGCTGAAGTTCGACCCACAGCATTGTTTCGCAAGAGGCGGGACTGAAGGAGACAACATTCTGCAGGATGGAGTACATCGGGGATCATCAAAAGGTGCTCAAAAGGTGCTCAAAAGGTGCCATCCTGCGGTCCAGCGGGCCATCAAGTGGGACCATCCGGCAAATCTCAGCCGGGCGATTGGTGAACCAGGCGGAGCGACTGGTCGAAAAAATGTGAGGCACACGAGGATCGCCGCTACCAGATCAACTTCCAGATCGACGCAAGCCGCGGCTGAACACAGGTCAGAGTCTGGCTCAAGGGGCGTTGGCAGCGACAACTGTGAGCGGACAACGCCATCCGCGAGACGACTCAGGGTGACGCAACGAGAATACTCAGATTCGCTGACCCTCGATTCGGGCCGCTGTGAACACAGACTGCACAACGCAGTCTCGCTGCTGCGCGACCTGTCTGCGTGCATCGTTGATGAGGCTCACTTTGGTTTGAGCCTTCGTCTCGGCGTTCATGGCCATTCATAACGAGCGACCCACGCCGAAGCGACACCATGTGGAAGTGCGTGGCACACCCCACACACCGCTTCACCGATGCCACAACGCTGCTTGACACCGAACTCTGTAAAAAGTACCCTCTCAAAAATTGGTACG
>JBDKIW010000554.1:0-17824 GCA_039796955.1 Planctomycetota bacterium | reverse complement strand
AAAAAGGATTATTCACATCGCAGAGAATGGGTGCGTCAGCGGCTGGAGTTTCTGGCGGGGGTCTTCGCTGTGGAAATTCTCAGCTATGCCGTGATGAGCAATCATCTGCACGTCATCGTGCGGACTCGGCCGGATGTCGCTGTTCCCTGGTCCGATGAGGATGTGGCCAGACGCTGGTGGAACCTGTTTCCAAAACGAAAAAACAAGAATCAGACTCCAGCAGAACCCAGCGACGAGGACCTGGCAAAAATCACCAGTAGTCCGAACGGAATTCGGGAAAAACGTCGGCGGCTTTCGAACCTGTCATGGTTTATGAAATGCCTTTGCGAACCCATCGCCAAGCGGGCAAATCAGGAAGATGAAGTGCGGGGGCATTTCTGGGAATCCCGCTACAAGGCGCAGCCGTTGCTGGATGAAATGGCCATTGCCGCTTGCATGTCGTATGTCGATCTCAATCCCGTACGGGCCGGCATTGCGGATTCGCCGGAAACCAGTGATTTCACCAGTGTTCAGGCCAGAATTCGGGATCGCCATGAGGCTCAGGCCTGCCGCACATCTGAGGCTCGATCGGTGAAACTGGAGCACGGGGAGCACGCGGGTTGGTTGGCGCCGGTGCAACTGGAAGCAAAGCCGAGCAAGTCCCGGGAAACACAGGGGGCTCGGCGTGCCAGCAACAAGGGCTGTCTGTCCATGTCTCTGGATCAGTACCTGCAATTGCTGGACTGGACTGGTCGTCAGTTACGACGGGACAAGCCGGGTGTGATTTCCAGCGACCTGAAGCCGATTCTGGAACGGTTGGACTGCACAGTTGAGTCCTGGCTGGATCTCGTGCGCAACTTTCGCCGGCGATTTCGCACGGAAGCTGGAAGGCCAGAGGTGCTTTCTGGGGTTGGTACTTTGCGACGAGCGAATCGAGTTGCAAATCAGCTCGGTTAAGGCCTGAGCTCAGCGGTTTCGATCTTCCGACCACCTATCCTACAGCATGCTTGTGCGAACCACTGTGAACCACTTTCGTGTGGAGCGTGGTTGTTGTCGCTATGGATTGTTGGGCGTTGTGCACGCTGAACGTCCATTCATCTTGCCCTGCGACGCAAGGTTGATCTCGCAGTTCATCCGCCTCACCACGGCAGGCGAGGATGCAGTCAGGAATCCCCCAGGAAACATGCCCTGGGGGGTTTTTAGGCTCAGAGTGAGCTGGCAATTTCAGGACGGGGATGCGGTATCTCATTAGTGTAAGGGAGACCCGATTTTGGAAATTGCGACGAGTCAAGGTGCATGGCACCTGAGAGGGGTGGGGGCAAAAAAGAATCCCCGCGTGAGTGGGGATTCTGTGCTTCATTTAGTCGTTAAGGCCCCAGACGCCGTCCCAGCGGACGAAGCCTTCGATGGCTTCGTATTCCGCGAGTCCGAGTTTGTCGTATTTGGCGGCCGTTGCGGCGTTTCGGGCTTCTGCGCGTTGCCAGAATTCGCGTGCGTCAGATCCCGGGAAGAGAGCTCGGTCTTTCTGGGACTGATGCTTGAAGATGGCGTCACGTTTTTGGCGCACTTCTTCGGGGCTGAGCGGAACGGCCATTTCGATCTGGTGCACGGGCCATTCCTGCCAGGCGCCGCGGTACAACCAGACTTCACATTCGCGGAACCAGTCATCATGACGGCACTTATCGCATGCGAGAATGATGGCTTTGAGGCAGGTACGATGAGTTCCATGTGGATCAGTGAGATCTCCTGCGGCATAAATCTGGTGAGGTCTGAGGCGTCGCAGCAGGTCAGTGATGATCTGAATATCCGCGTCTCCGAGCGGCTTCTTTTTCACTCCGCCGGTTTCGTAGAAGGGCATGTTGAGGAAGCTGAGGTTAGACGCTGGAATTCCGCAGCAGCGGGCACCGGCGACGGCTTCTCCTTTGCGGATCAGTCCTTTGATCATCTGCACCTGGGGGCTGTCAACCTGTCCGGGAAGTTTGCGGCGGAGGAACTCTTCCACGTGGTCTTCGAGTTCCCGAATTCTGTCAGACAGCAGACCGAAGGCTGCGCAGTAGTCCGAGACGAATTCTGTGAAACGGAGAGTGTCGTCATCGAAGACGGCGATATTTCCGGACGTTTGATAGGCTACGTGGACATCGTGTCCCTGATCGGCGAGCCGAATCAACGTGCCACCCATCGAAATGACATCATCATCCGGGTGAGGTGAAAAGCACAGGACTCTTTTGGGGAAGATATGGTCAAACGGTTGTGGTCGGTCGCCAGGGCTTTTTTTGGCGTCGGGTTTTCCGCCTGGCCAGCCGATGATCGTGCCCTGAAGATGGCGAAAGACTTTCAGATTGATCTCATAAGCGGACCCATGTTCGGCGAGGAGGTCCTGCAGGCCGCCTTCGTTGTAGTCAGAGTCCGTCAGTTTGAGGATGGCCTTGCCTTCCTTCTCTGACAGCCAGATCACCGCTCGGCGAATCAACAGGGGATCCCAGGCCACTTCGGTGACCAGCCATGGTGATCGAATACGAGTCAGGTTGGCAGCGGCCGCCGTATCCATCAGGAATTCTGTGTTCGGATGACGTTGCAGGTAGGTGGCCGGGATCGTGGAGGTCATTTCTCCTTCGACCGTTTTTGCGACGATCGTGGCTTTGTTTTCTCCGAAGGCCAGGATGAAGATTTTGCGGGCTTCGAGGATGGTACCAACGCCCATGGTGATGGCACGACGTGGGACATTTTCCGTACCGAAGAAGTCACTGGCGGCATCGACGCGGGTGACTGTGTCGAGGGTGATCATGCGAGTCCGACTTGTCAGGTCTGACCCGGGCTCGTTGAATCCGATGTGACCTGTGCGACCGATGCCAAGAATCTGGATGTCGATACCTCCCAGTGCCGCGATTCGTGCTTCGTAATCGCGGCAGTAGTCGTTGACACTTTCCATCGGGATTGTGCCATCGGGCACGTTTGCGTTTTCCGGGGCGATATCAATGTGATCAAACAGATGTTCCTTCATGAACCGCACGTAGCTTTGAACATCTTCTGGCTGCATCGGGTAATATTCGTCGAGATTGAACGTCACCACGTTGCGAAACGACAGGCCTTCTTCACGATGCAAACGGATTAATTCCGCATAGATGCCGGTGGGTGTGGACCCTGTCGCCAGACCGAGTACGCAGGTTCGCCCCTCAGCCTGACGAATCCGGATCAAGGTCGCGATTTCCCCGGCAACCCGACGCGCAGCTTCTCGGGAATTTGAGAGGATGGAGCAACGAATGCGTTCGATCTGGCGGGAATCCTGCCGTGCAGTCATGGTCAGTGGAGGTCCGTGAAGAGTCTGTGGAAGGTGATATCATGGAGCAATAGTGTAACCAGCAACCCACGACTGTCATGCCTGGCCCGGCAGGAAAATTCAGACGAATTCCCAACGACGGTACAAAACCATTGCTGGGTGGAATTCGGGGGGGACCGGTGAACAGGCATATGCAGTAGGCGGCGGCGTGCAATTCTGCAGTTCACCATCTGGTCGGAGTGATCGGGCGGCCTTCAGCCGCAGTGTTCCTCCGCTATTGTTCTTCCAGGGCGACGTTCCAGTACGCTTCACTGACAAACTTCGACCAGCTCTCGATTCGCACTCCATGGGGTGCGTAGAGCGGATTCCAGATTGGGCGTAACGGCTGCTGTCTCAAGGGCATTCCGGCCTGTTCCGGCGTGCGATTGGCCTTCCGGGTGTTGCAGTCAATGCAGGCAAGTACGCAGTTGGTCCAGCTGGAAATTCCCCCGCGCGAACGTGGCAGGATATGATCAATCGTCAACTCTTCACTGCCAGGCCGACAACCGCAGTACTGACAGGTAAACCCGTCCCGCTTGAACACGTTTCGGCGACTGAAGGCCACAATCCGGATTGGCAGGCGATCATAGCGAGTGAGGGTGATCACCTCCGGCACTCTCAGGCTCATCCACTGAGTCGCAATTACGGGGTCTCCGTCTGCCGGCTTCAGTTGAGACCAGTCTTCCCATGAGTAAAGCTGGAAATCTGCGGGATCCACAATCCTTGCAGATTGGTTCCACACTTTAACCAGCGCCCGTGAGACCGTGGAGACCGCGATTGGCTGCCAGTTACGGTTCAGGACAAGAGTAGGACGTTCCAGAACAGAAAGGGCCATCGCAGTCTCCTGCAGATCGTAGCTGACTCTGTCATCTGAAAAGCGAAGAGGCACCGAAAATCCCGGGCCTTCGGGTCGCAGGATACGCTGAGATCCCCCTGAAACGCCAATCACCAATCAGAAAATTCAGCCCCGTCCGGTGTTTTTCCTGTTTGATTTTTCTGCCACTGTGCCGCTGCAGGACGTCACAACGAACGCAAACACTCTGAAAACTGAAGCGTGCAGACTGCCTGACACCCGCAGAAGCGTCCATGGAGAGCGGTCGTTTCCCATCCGGGCACGCGTGGACTACCCGCAAACTCCGGATGAGTTTCACTCCCGAATTGAGAAGTCCGGAATTCAGGATGAAAAACGAATGACCGCCCTCTAAACTGCGAAACTGGCAGGTCTCTCTCTTTGTGCCGGTGGCCGCCTGACTTTAAACAGAGTCGCCAGCGACAGATTCAACGCGTTCACGCGAGCTCTTCAGGAGCCATTGTCATTCGTAATGCAATCCCGGATGTATTTCGAGCAGACGCAGTGGGCTCTGTATCGCCCGGAAGTTTGGCGACAAGTGTCCCTCGTCCTGAGTTTCGCGGTCCTGTCCGTTACGGGGCTTTGCCACTGCAGTCGCGTTATCTGCTGTCACCGCTGGCCGGGTATACGACCCTGCCATTCCGTCGAATTGTGCGACGCCTTGGCGGAGTGGGACTGGCCACAACGGACCTCGTGAATGCTCGTGCTTTACTGACCCGCAACGAACGCACTCTGCAGATGGTTGAAACGCACCCGGAGGATCGGCCATTCGCTGTGCAGATTTTTGGCAGTGAGCCAGAGATCATGGCTGACGCGGCGCGATTCCTGGTCGAACTGGGCGTGGATACAATCGACATCAACATGGGCTGTCCTGTCAATCGGATTGCTGGTGCTGGTGCCGGGGCGGGAATGATGTGCAACACATCGAGCACTCTGCATTTGGCGCAAACAGTAGTGGAAGCAGTGTCTGTGCCCGTCACGATCAAGATGCGTCTGGGCTGGGATGCATCCACGTTGACCGCACCATTTTTCGCGCGTGAATTCGAAAAAATCGGAGTCGCTGCGGTGGCCATCCATGGGCGAACGCGTGAGCAGGGCTTTAGTGGTTCCGTCTCACTCCCCGGGATTCGAGCGGTGGTCGAAGCCGTGGAGCGGATTCCGATCGTCGGTAACGGGGACGTGCGATCGGTGGCTGATGCGGCCCGAATGATTCAGGAAACCGGATGTCATGCGGTTTCGATCGGTCGCGCTGCCCTGGCGAATCCCTGGATCTTTCGACAGCTGGCAGAATGGGAAGCCACCGGCCAGTACGCGCCTGCGGGCACATTTGACGAGCGATTGTCTCTGATGATGTACCAGTATTCGTTCCTTGAAGAGCGTTTCGGTTCCGAACGAGGCCTGGTGCTGTTTCGAAAAATGGCACACTGGTATCTCAAAGGCATGCGGGTTCGCAAGAAGCTGCGAGGCGAATTTCAATCGGTCTGTACACTGCAGGAAATGACTGCACTGATGGGGCAGATTCGGGACGAGGGACCGGTCGATGGCAATCGTACTGGAGTTCTCTCGGACGTTGAGGTTGCGGTTCCCCGCGGTCCAGTCGCTCAGTGGTAGTCTGAGGCCGCAGGTTGTGGGGCATCGGTTTTGCCAATCCCGGAATTCCAGCCGTCAGCGCCGTGCATTTTGTCGCTTGTCACCGTACGCTGTTTGCTCGCAGTGTCGCTGGGCGTTTACAGTGGCTGAACTGCCGAAATAAAAGATGGCCCTTTCTTCAGGCCCCAGGTTGTCCGTTCCCGGTGAAAAGCAGGTTGGGTCATGTCTGAGCAGGAAGAAATACGTCATCCTCAGGAATTCATTGAACTGGATCAGTTCCTGAAACTGGCCCAGGTCGTCTCTTCGGGTGGCGAAGCAAAGCGTTTAATCCAATCCGGGGCTGTCACTGTCAACGGTGCGGTGGAAACGCGCCGAGGAAAGAAGCTTCGCGCTGGCGACTCCGTCGAAGTGCACGGCGAGACCTACGTGATCGAGAATGATCCGGACAGTACTCCTCCCGAACTATAGCCAGCCATGGGCAATGCCGCTCAGCGGTTCCATGCCACGCCGGAATTCCCCACGCCGGATCCGTCAATTTCTGAGTTTCCCGGCCCGCGGTTTCGTGGACCGTTTCAGAACTTTCGCAGACTTGTTTTCGCGGACTTCTGTTCCTGGCCGAGGATGTCCATACGAGTGATCTTCCAGGTGCCATTTCGAGGCTCGATAGTGAAGGCTGCATCGAACTGATTCTGACGTTCGTGGATGTGCCCCCAATGTTCGACAGTGCCGGCAACAGTCCAGCGTGCGCGATAACGGAAGCCGGGCCACTCCACGTCTGTATTCGACTGTGATCGCGGCAGGACCTCACCCGCGTCCGCCGTCACTTCACGAATCCGGGCAACGGCACCACCCTGCTCGCGCACTCGAAGGCTCTCCAGAAGTTGCAGGTATAAGTCCTCCAGCAACTCTCCCTCCACTGACGCTGCCAGCGCGTCATACACGCGGTCTTCTGAGCCAAAATCCAGCGAGCGATACATGCCCTGCAGCAGCGACTGAAAGGCGGAGTCGGATTCCACGACGCTCAACTCCGGCAGTGGCTTCCATGGGTGGGGCACCGACAAAGAAGAGACGTTCCAGCTGACCAGGGCCAGCAGCACAAGAGGCAGTGCGATCGCCCAGCGGCGGGTCCCGCGAGTTCGAATCGCCCAGACGACCGCCACGACCAGCAGGAACAGTGAAATCAGGGGCAATCGCAGCGTCGGTGCCGTCATTGGTTTTGCAACGACAGAGGCGATCGGTGCCGGGAGCAATTCTGCCGGACAGGCCCACTTGAGGGTATTCTCTTCAGGTTTGTTGAACCGCGAGAACTCAAACTTCTCCATGCGGTCTCGCCATGCCACCACAACGGCCGGAATCTTAGTCATAGCGGAATAGAACAGATTCCAACTCAGCGAGACGTCCTTGACCATGTCCGTTGTCGGCTTCCAGGTCATGATGATGCCTACGCGGCCACTGGCCATACTGACTTTCTGCTGCGCCGCCTGGGTGGCAAAGTCCGAAAGATTCAGAGAATAAAAGTCAATCCGGGAGAACTCGGGAAGGACGCGGACGCCGTTAATCAACACCGGGTTTTCATCCCGCAGCCACTGGCGGATCTCTTCACGGATCCCGTCCTGTTCGGCAATCTCCACAAAGGCCGGATCGGCATGTGTCAGTCGAATCATGGTGGCGAGGGTTGCCAGCGGAATCAGTACCTCGTGACGCACCTCCGCAGGTTCGATGTAAATGAAGGAATAGACGCTGCTGTAACTTGTGATCCCCAGAGTCTTTTCGCGCTGCTTTTCAAACCAGAGATCCCATTCCTGATCCGATGCGTTCTCCGCCAGAGTCTGTTCCCAGTCAAACCGAATCGTTGTTGAAGTTCCCGGCAGCAGTCGCTCACTGAAGTTCAGTGCCGTTCCTGCCTGATGCACATGCAAACTCATCTCACTGGGAATTATGAAGTTTTCATCTGCGATATCCTGCTGGATCGTCAGGAATTCGGGCGGCTCCGCGAAGGTGTGTTCGATCTCATAGACCGCCGTATGCATCATCATTTCGCTGGAGGGAATGCCCTCGGCCGGAATTGTGAATGGCTTCAGATCGGTGACCTGCCCGACCAGTAACTCTCCCTTTGCATTTCGCAGCGAGAATTTTTCCAGCAGAAATTTCTTGTGATCTTCCAGCGCGCGTTTCAGATCTTCCGGCTGCAGTCGATCCTGATCATTGGGTTCCAGTTCCTGAAACAGGACCAGGTCCTCGGCAAACATCTGCAGTCGTGTGACGGCACGCGTCTTAGTGACGTACATGCTGGCTTCGGTGATCGAGATCGGGTGCGGTCGTCCGGGGACCAGGCCTGCGGCGACTGCAGGCGATCCACCCATGACGACGGTCTCTGGAGCCGCCAGCGGAATCGCCAGCAGCACACACATCATCTGAAGAAGTCTCGCCACACTCATGAAATGTCCCATCTGTCTCAGACCATCCCCCGGCGGCCTGCCCCGGAAAGTTCTATCGAAATTGCGGCAGTTTGTTACCGCCAGACCGCTTCCCGGGACCGCGAGGCCTGTCAGGAATCATTCGACCTGAGTGGAGTGGTGCCGAGTCAATCACGACAGATACTCGTCCGCCAGTTGCTGCACCATACGCAGTTCACTTTCGGGTAGTCCCTGAGCACTGACCAAGCCGCGTGCAGGCGCTGAATCGCCCGTTTTCCAATCCGAAAAGTAAATTCCGGTGACACGTTCTTTGGACAGGCACATCAGGATCACACTTCTCAACCAGGAATTCCGCTGTGTCTGTGCCGTAATCGCATCGCCACCGGAAATCTCCGGCACTGAAACCATGATGTTGATGGGAAGCTGGAAAAATGACCACTGGTCAATCAACTGCGACAGACACAGGGCCTCCCTTTGCAGGGACCGCATTTCCCCTTCCGCAATCTTCAGTTCCAGATTGATTTCTCCGACGCGCACGCCACAGCGTCGAATCGTGTCAAAAAACTGAATAGGGGAAAGGCAGTTTCGAGTCTGACTGAGATACTCACCCCATGGCTGCACGACGCGGATACTGATCTGAATGTGTTCATCCACCCCGCGGGCAGCGGAAATGATGGCGGACAGAAGGCTGAATCGCTGTTCTTCAGACAGGGCAAACGCTCCTCCACGGTTGGCACCGAGGACGACTTCCCAGTGGCGAATCCGACCCACATATCGACCAATGACTGTTTCAACGTAGTCAGCCGCAAAGCTCTGCAGGTTTGCCGGATCTCGAGCCCATTTTCGCATCCACTCCGGTGCGCAATCCTTTGTCAGGTCAATCAGCGGGCCACCCATCAGAAACAGGCGATGCTCCTGGGCCCAGGCGACCAGTTCGTCCAGCTGATCCCATTCGTAGCGACCGTCGTCGGGTTCGAGTCGGGCCCAGGATGTGTCCGCCTGAACGGCGTTGAAGGTCCTGAGGAATTCCGATTGTTCAGCAGGCACTGTGGCCAGATGCCCGCCGAGGAACACGGGGATACGGGAAGCGCGCTGCCGACGAAATTCGATCCGCTGTGCCACGTAGTGCTCGCATAGCAAATCAGAAGCCCGAGCTGATAGTTCCAGTGACAGCACTGCAGCGGCCGCCGAAGTTTCGGGAACTTCCGCACGCAAAGCGGCCGACCGGAAGGCACGATGCGATTCTCGAATCAATTCTTCCAGCACCGTGGAGGTCTGTAACCCGGAAGCGTGCCAGACGGAGTACTGGTTTCGAAGCCGCGACAGTTGTCCACGAGCCAATTCCAGTTCGAGTTCGTAGGGCACCGCCTGCTCGCGGAGACTTGTACTGTGCACAACGCGTCGGGTCCCGTCGAAACGAGGCCACAAGACTCGCAGTTGGCCACTTTCAGATCCGGTTCGCTCACAGCGGAACAGATTGCCATCCAGAGACGCGTTGGCACGCGTTACCCGGCCGTCATACGTCAGAAAATCCACAAGGGATGACGACGCAGCGGCCAGTAACAGATCAGTGCGTTCCGCAAGAAACTGAATGACCCCCATACGACACTGAGCCCCGATTCCGGACCGTTAGGTGGTGTGACTGAACGAAACCGCAGCACCGAAACAGCGGACACCTTTGAGGAGACGTCCGCTGATGCCGATCACCGCCGGTTCACGATCAATCCAGTTGTGTGAGGAGCCCTTTGCTGTCTCCAATGCTGTCGAGTGGTGCGCCCATGCGCTGCGCCATGGACAGAAACAGATTGTTCAGCGGAGTTTCGTTTTCGTACTTAATATAGCGTCCGCCGCGAATCGTTCCACCGCCCCCACCGGCCAGCAGAATCGGGAGATCGTCGTGGTTATGACGGTTGCCGTCGGAAATTGCGCTTCCGTACAGAATCATGCTGTTATCAAGCAAGCTCCGTCCGCCCTCATCAATGTTGTGCAGGTTTTTCAGAAACCGTGCAAAGCGTTCAATCAGGTAGCGGTCAATTCGCGAGATCTTTTCCATCTTTTCCGCATCGCTTTGATGATGCGACAGCTCATGATGGCCGTCACGCACTTCAACTTCCGGATAGGTGCGATTGCTTCCAGCGTCTGCCAGCATGAAGCTGGCCACTCGCGTGGAATCTGTCTGGAAGGCCAGAGTCAGGATGTCAAACATGAGGTTGATGTGTTCCGACAACTCGGCCGGAATCCCCTCAGGCAGCGCCAGTTCCGGAACTTCCTTTGGTCCTTCCATCGCCCGAGCCACACGCTGTTCAACGTCCCGGAGACTTGTGAAGTACTCGTCCAGTTTCTGTCGGTCTGCACCGCTGAGCGAAGGTTGAATACGTTTGGTGTCCTCACCAACGAAGTCGAGGATGCTGGCGCGATTTCGACGCCGTCGTTCGTTGTCTGCGGCCTGCTCGGGATTGCCGAAAATTCTTTCAAAGGCAGACCGTGGATTGGCCTCTTTGGCGCAGGGAGTTGTGGCGGATTTCCACGAGATGTTGGACGAGTACGCACAGCTGTAGCCGGAATCGCAATTACCAGCATTACGGCCTCGATCCACGCCCAGTTCCAGTGAAGGCAGTCGTGTCTGGCTGCCAATCCGTTCGGCAACGGCCTGGTCGATCGACTGCCCGACGCTGATGTCCGCCCCGGAGGTCTTGCGTGGCTGTGCGCCGGTCAGGTAGGCACTGGCATTGCGGGCATGATCGCCCGGCCCGTCGCCGTTGGCCCGGGCGTGATGTTGTGTCAGCCCTTCCAGAATCAGCAGGTTGTTTTTCAGATCCGCCAGTGGCTCGAGCGTTGGGGAAAACTGAAAATCTGACCCTTCACCGGTGGGCCGCCATTTGTCCATGATCGCCCCGTTGGCGAAGAACAGGCAGGCCATTCGCACAGGGCGAGTTTCTGCGAGCGCGGCGGCGACCGCACGTGACGGCAGCATGGCTTCGAGGAATGGCAGGCTGACCCCACAACCAAGACCTCGCAGAACGGTACGACGATCAAGAATGCGTCTTCTCATGGCGATTGTCCTTTGGATTCAGGGGAGCGAGCCGTCCCGGACAGATCAGTTCGGCTGGCAGGTTGAATTAATGAGGCAGGTTTTCACGAAGAGACAAAGCATACCGTTGACCACTGGCGGGATACCAGTGAGGACCTTCCGCACATCGGCGGGCGATCCATGGGTGTTTTCCCGTACGGCACAGGGCAGAACGGGCAGATCAACTTCAGCAGGCTGATTGCAGGATTATCACAATTTTAGCCAGAAAGCCGGCGCCAACCACAGTTCTCAGGGCGTTACCGCCGCTGTCTGAGATTCTCTGGTACGGCTTCGCCTGAGGAAAGGATCGGACGTGACAATTCCTTCAACAAGTGCAGAAAAGCGATTTCCGTGCTGTTTCATGAACTGTACCGCACCATCCACGGCACACTTGTCATAGTACTCAAGTCCGCGACCGAGCCCATACGTCATCAGCTTTTCTGCAAAACTTCGATAGAATTCATCTTTTTGCTTCAAAAGGATCGAATTCAGCTCCGTCGGACCTGAAAACTTTGCCCCGTCCGGCAGGTCGCCGGAAGCATCCACAGGCTTGCCCGCTTCCTGATCTCGCCAACGTCCCACTGCGTCAAAATTCTCGAATCCCATGCCAAGGGGGTCCAGCGTCTTATGGCACGAGGCGCAGCCAGGATCCTTGCGATGCAACTCCAGTCGTTCACGAAGGCTGAGGTGGCTGACGTCCGCTCCGGCCTCTTCCAGCGGTGGAACTCCCGGTGGCGGTGGCGGTGGTACCTGTCCCAGAATGTTTTCCAGAATCCATTTGCCGCGTTTTACCGGGCTGGTGCGTCCGGGGTTGGAGGTGAGCGTCAGAACGCTGGCATGCGTCAACACTCCGGCCCGCTGAGTGCCTGCCAGGGAGACACGAACGAATTCTTCGCCCTGCACGCCATTGATCCCGTAATGTTTCGCCAACCGCTCGTTGAGGAAGGTGTAGTCAGCCGAAAGGAACTCTTCGATTGACCGATTTTCATTGACGATGGTCTGAAACAGCAGTTCGGTTTCACGGCCCATAGACGCCCGCAGCGGCTCATCAAATTCCGGAAACACTTCCGGATTGGGACGTACGTCAGCGAGGTTTCGCAGATTCAGCCATTGCGCCGCAAAATTCTGACTCAGGGCACCGCTCTTCGGATCCTTCAGCATCCGTTCAATCTGGCTTCTGAGGATCTGTCGATCGCGTAACCGCCCGTTCTCGGCGACCTGCAGCAACTCTTCATCCGGCATACTGCTCCAGAGGAAGTAGGACAGTCGCGAGGCGATTTCATAGTCATTCAATTCTCGATCATTCTGACCTTCCGGTGGATCGGCTTCCATGCGGAACAAAAAGTCCGGTGAGACCAGAGCCGCCTGCAGGGCTACAAACAACCCGTAGTCATAGGTTTCGCTCTGCTCCGCCATGGTGTTTTCGACCAATCCGGCAAAGCGGTCGACCTCACCGTCTGTCACTGGCCGTCGAAAGGCCCGGTACAGAATTGGTCGCAGGACTTCAGCCGCTGCCTGTCGAGGTGTCTTGACGTCGGACGGTCGGGAAGTGACGAATCGTTTGTGAGTGTCATGCCAGAATTCGCCGTTTCCCCCTTCGGGGCCCTGCACTTCAATAGAACGGATGGCGAGGTTTCTGTCGCGGCGTCGTTCGGGAGCTTCCGGGGCGTAGAAGTCGTTCAGAAACGCCCCGGAAATCTCATGTTCTCCGGCTTTCAGTTCCAGCGTTTCTTCGAAGACCTGTGGCTTACGGTGACCGGGAACCTCAAATTCCTTTGTGTTGTTGCGGTCAACCATCAATCCCAGTCGGGCAACTTCATCACCGGCCTGCGTGGCCCAGGCTTCCAATCGTACGGTGTACTTGCCATCGGCCGGTGCATTGACTTTGACGGACAGTGTCCCGTTGGTGGCCAGAACAGCAAACCCTTCGCCATCGAGGTCCGGGGCGGCTCCGCTGGCCGAATTGATGAACTGGCCAGCTGCAAATGTCTGCCGAACTCCCTTTGAATAATCCCGGGTGTCAATGACGGTTGAAGCGACAAGCTCTGCTGCGTCCAGATACTTTTCCATCAGCAGTGGCGGGACACTCAAAACGTCTCCGATGTTGTCAAACCCCTCACCCACATCGTCCTGGGGAAACTTGTCGGCCGGCGTGATTGTCAGCCCGAAAAGGTCACGGATCGTGTTGTTGTATTCGGCCCGGTTCAAGCGATGCAGAGTCGCTCGGCCGGAGTGTTTCACGAGATCGCAGTCAAAGTTGTACAACTCATCGTACAGAATCTGAGTCACTTCCTGCCGCGCTGCTTCGTCGGGCTTTGGTTCATGTCCTGACGGTGGCATCGCACCCGCATTGATCATCCGATACACGCGTTCCCATTTGGTGTGATCGCGAAGGAAATCCTCGGCCCCCTGCAGGTCATGTACCGCGATGCCTGATTCCTGCGTTTCCTGTCCATGGCAGTCATAGCAGTGGGTCTGAAGGTAAGGTCGCAGCTTTTCGGAGACCGCGCGTTGCCGCTTTTCCAGCTGCTCCTGCTCCGCCGCTTTCAGTGCCGTCAGTTGTATCTGAGCCAGTTCCGCGGCCGTGGGGGTGGTCCTGCCGACTGATGCTGGCGACGTGCGGCCATTTTCCACTGCGTTCTGGTCTGCCAGTAGTGACTGACCCGAATTTGAGGACCAGTATCCGGCAAGTCCAGTGCCCATGGCAACGATCAGTACAAGGCCCAGGACCATCGCCCCGATGACCCTCGGACGCCAATGAGACCGTTGTCGGGATGTCTGTTCCAGTCGTCCTGCCAGCTGCATGGTGCGACGTTGTCGCAGGTTCGTTTTTGTCGGCGCGGCAGAGGTTTCCTGAGTCCGTCCCGGAGTCCG
This sequence comes from Planctomycetota bacterium, assembly GCA_039796955.1. Lineage (GTDB taxonomy): Bacteria > Planctomycetota > Planctomycetia > Planctomycetales > Planctomycetaceae > SXXK01. Next base: position 3,728 of record JBDKIW010000554.1, on the reverse strand, counting down.
CGCCGATGTGGCCGCTCGTTTAGTTTCCCGGGAAGTCGCGGGAGCCGCTGCCGAGTGGTCCGTTACCTGTCGACGCTGGATGTTTTCGAGGGCGTTTTCCGGAGACAGTTGCAGCGGGGCATGACACTCCGGATTGGGGCAGCGGACTTTACGCCCGATCCAGGCTGCATCGGTACGAAATCGAAACTGGCAGGTAGGGCATTGAAACGCCGGTTGCATAAGTCTTCGTCCCGCTTGTCGGACTGTCGTCTGCTGAACACTGAAGGCCGGATGAGGATTCGGCGGCTCAGCAAGTGTGTCAAGCAGCAGAGAAAGCTGCCTGACCGCTGAAGTTTACCCCAGGGTTCTCCGCCGGTCTACAAAACCCGGGGGAATGCGAACGTTTCCGGTGTTTTTCCATCCGGCGGGATGTTTTGGAGAAGAATGATGCGTTTTTGACTGTTTTTTCACATTTTTCTGACCGTTTATGACACGTCAGGCAGGGGTCCCACTCGGAAGCGGCGTGTGACTCTCCCCTTTTTGAACCAGTTCCAGCACAGCCCGCAACACCTCATCGTCAGACCACAGCTCAGATGTCAGGATCTGCCGTAAAGGAATCGGGACCTCGTCCATGCGGTACGCGGTCGCTCGTCGGTGGATGCCATAAACCGCCGTGTAGAAGCGAACGGCAACAGGAAAGTCCCATTCCACACCTTCCGGGTCCAGCAGGATCACCGGAATCTGTCGCATCCACTCCCTGGCGGCGTCCGAAAATTTATCCACCCGCTCGCCACCGACCAGCACAAAGCAATCCACTTCACGACGCGCCAGCAATCCTTCAGCGGAATATTCCCCGGGATTGTAACGCGGGTAACCGCGATTCAGATTGATGCTGAAGGGGTAGCCCGTCTGCCAGCAAAGGACACTGTCCGCGCCGGTCACGTCGCCCGGAACTCGCATCCTGCGCACAACAAATCGCGTCCAGCGATTCAGTTCAGTCGCCAGACGCAGCAGTGCTTCCACTGTGCCATGTCCGGTGGGGCCGGAGGCGAGTTGCACGCCAAAAAACACGGCTCCATAGTGACTGGCCTTCAGCTGTTCGGCGAACTCCTGCAGAACTTCTGTCGGGACGCCTCCAACCGAGGCGGTCTGCAGCGACTGCCCACGGATGAGTAACCGCAGCGCCCAGAGCACTTCAAAATCCCGCCCTGGCTCGATCTGAATAAACTGGTCGGCGATGTCTGCTGTGGCCGTCTTCGCGGTGTCCACCACGATCAATCGTCGACCTGAGCGCCCCTCCGGTACTGCCATTCCGGGTGCGTCCACAAGACGTTCCAGATGCCGGGGATGACTGATGACCGGATCACAACCCCAGTAGATCACCAGGTCGGATCGATGACGCACTTCTCCAAGAGTGGATGTGGATTCTCCGGCCGACTGAAAAGCCACGATTGACGGACCGTGTCCCAGAGAGGCTGTGGTGTCGATCGTGGCTCCAAGCGCGTCGGCCAGTTCGCAGACCGCCCGCTGCCCGTCGGTGCTGGAGCGCGACAGGCCGAAGAACAAAGGCGCCCTGGCCTGTCGCAGCAGCTCTGCGGTATGTTGCAGTGCCTGCTCACGCGCAACCACCCGATCCTGCAGCTTAGCTGCGACAGTAACCTGCGGCTGCCGGAAGCTGGCAAACCAGGATTCAGCCAGCGTGCACCCGGGTGAAAATCGCTGAATGCTGTTGTTCTGAACGGTGACCTGCAGGTCGTCACAAACGCAGCCGCAGCGCGTGCAGGCAATGTTGTTGTAAACGTGTTCCCCGGGGGAATTTGTCATAAGACCGAATCGCTATCCATTCCTCGCCGACAACATGCGTTCCGTTTGTCGGCAACTGATGTCCCACAGCCTTCAGTCCACGCGATATCGCCGCAACTGTGTTTCGTCCAGTTCCACTCCAAGTCCGGGGCCTTCAGGCACCAGGGCCGCTGGAGGCCCAAGCTGCAGAGGGGCTGTGATCAGGTCCGCTTCGTGGTAGAACGGTCCAATCGTGTCGGCCGGAAATGCATCGGTATCCACTTCGGGAAAAGCGGCAGCCACGTGCAGCATGGCCGCAGTGCCGATTCCCAGTTCGAGATTGCTGCCAATGGTGCAACGCAACCCTGCAGCGCGCGCCACGGCGACAATATCTGAGGTGGCGGAAATCCCGCCGTGCTTGCCCGGATAAATGCTGAAGATGTCTGCCGAGCGGTGCACGGACAACTGCCATGCATCCTGCAGCGTGAACACGCTTTCATCGGCCATGATCGGTACCACGGATTCTCGCCGCAGCTCCGCCAGGGCCGCGAAGTCACCGGGGGGAATGGGCTGTTCGGCGAGGAGCAGATTTACGTCCCGCAATTCCCGCAGACAATAGCGTGCCTGCTGAATGGTCCAGCCGCAGTTGGAATCAATGGTGATCGGAATGTCGGGTCCACAGACTTCGCGAACCGCGCGGACGCGAGCGATGTCGGAGAGCGGATCCAGTCCGGTCTTAACCTTCACACAGGTCACGCCCAGCGCCAGGTGCTGTTCGGCCATTCGCCGGGAACCTTCGATATCACGGGCCCAGACCACCAGTTTGATGCGGACTCGGTCTCGCGCCTTTCCGCCCAGCAACTGGTAGACCGGCAGTCCGGCTGATTTGCCGGCGAGATCCCACATGGCCATTTCCAGCGCGGATTTCGTGAAGGGGTTCAGCTTCACGAGAAAATCCATCACGCGGCGAATCGCCGTGATGTCCCGCGGATCGTGGCCAATCAATGCCGGCGCCAGATACTCGCGAATCAGCGCGAGCACGGTGCCCTGGGTTTCACCGGACCAGAGTGCCGAGACGGTGGCTTCGCCCAGGCCAATCAGCCCGGAGTCCGTTTCAACTTTCACAATCACGTAGGGCGAAGTCGCGTGTTCGCCGTGCGCCGTCTTCGCCGTCATTCCGGGTTTCAACGGCACGCAGACTGGTATCGCTTCAATTCGAGTGATCTTCATACCGACTACTCCAACACAACAACGCTCCACTGGAAAAGCGTGGCTTGAATCCCGGGATTTGGGGAGACCGGAAGCGAACGTGCGATGCCGGGAAAAGATTCAGCGAACGCCGGATCGTTTTGACTGAAATAAGAACCTATGAAATAGTCGGTGTCGTACGGGGTTCCCCGGGGTGCTGTTTCAAGCTTTGGCAGCCACCGGCTTTCCCGTACGTCACTTCCCGACGACAGCCCGTGTCAGCCGTGATCCTCGGTCTCCGGACCTGGTTCCGGGAGGAACCCAGTGAGAATTGCACCGACGATCGCGTAAGCACCGGCGACGCAGGCGCCCATCAGAGCGATTCGGCCGGGATTCGGTGGTGTCGAGGTCGACAGTGTGAGTGTGATAAAGGCGGCTGCCGTCCCGAGGACACGTCCGCCGATGTTGGCGGCGAAGCTTTCACCGGTTCCGCGCAGATGCACCGGGAAGACCAGTGGAATGTAATTGCCCCAGAAGCTCATCTGGCCCACAACGAGAACACCCGCAGCGAAGATCGCGTACCGGAACAGTTCGAGGCTGCCTTCTGTTTTCAGATTGTTGGAGAGCCACCAGTAGAGCAGGGGAACCAGGAGCAGGCTGGGAATCTGAAAGATGCGAAAGAGCGTACGGCGACTGACGACCCGCACGGCCAGAATCGCCAGCAGAATTCGTCCGAACAGTCCGCCGATTTCCTGCCACGACTGGACACCCGCCGCGAT
>JBDKIW010000553.1:0-55004 GCA_039796955.1 Planctomycetota bacterium | reverse complement strand
ACGTCGTTCCGAGAAGCAACCACACAAAGAGCTTCGCGCGGATGGTTGTGGATCTACGGAAGATGATGACGATTCGTGATGTTGCTCGATACCTCGGAGTCAGTGAAGGGATGGTTCGCGGTATCGACAAGGCATACCTGCAAAAGACATTCGGAAAACCTCGTCTGCGAGACCTGGAGTTCATCGCCATCGATGAAATCTACGTTGGCAGGAGGAACAAGTTTTTCACGATTGTGATTGACTGGCGGTCCGGCGCGATCGTTTACGTCGGCACAGGGAAGGGGAAGGACGCGTTAAATCCCTTCTGGAAACGACTGCGTGGATCCAGAGCGAAGATCAAAGCCGTGTCGACCGACATGTCAAGTGCATACCACGCGGCGGTGGTGAAACATCTACCGAAGGCAAAGCAGGTCTTCGATCGATTCCATATTGTGAAACTGATGAATGAGAAACTGACTCAACTCCGTCGCGACCTGCAGCGGGAGGCAGAAACGGTGAATCGCAAAGTGCTGACAGGCACGCGCTGGCTGCTAATGAAACATCCGTCCAATCTGGACAACTCGAAGAATGAGCGAGTGCGACTGCAGGAGGCACTGGAGCTGAATCGTTCACTGGCAGTCGCCTACTACCTGAAAGAAGATCTCAGTCAGATCTGGCAGCAGTCAACCAAAGCTCTTGCTGAGAGTTTCCTGACAGACTGGTGTCGCCGTGCTCGCGCATCCGGAATCAGAGTTCTGATTACCATGGCCAATACGCTGGAAGGGTATCGTACAGGAATTCTTAACTGGTACGACTATCCGATCTCCAGTGGCCCGCTCGAAGGGATCAACAACAAGATCGGAGCGATGCAACGGATGGCCTATGGGTACAAAGACAAGGATTATTTCATCGCCAAACTCTACGCACTCCACCTTGCCAAATTCGCTCTCATTGGATAATCACTATGACGACCCGCGCACTTCATTTCGCGTAGAGCCTCTTTTCATAGTAGTCTTTCAATGCCAAAGGCTGGTTTGTAATCCATTGAGATTTTTGAGCACCGATTGTTCAATGGGCACTGACGAAAAGACTGAAGTTCGCAACGAAATTGTACACGATGCAGCGAGCATTTTTTCCGCATCGGCATATCTCTGATTGGAAAGATGTTCGATGAATTCCTGCGTCAACCGCATGGGACGTTGGCCCGACCACACGGTCCGGACAATTCCAGCGAGCCCTGTGACGAAAGCGATCAGGAGTAGTTTTCTGCGGGTCTTCATGTTTTGGTTCAGCGGTAATTGGAACCGTGTAGGATTGCGGTCAGCGAGAAACAGTGAGTGGGTGACGTCCTGTCGAATCGCAGTCGTGGCGTTGTACCACGAAGTTTTTTCGCATAATACCAAATCCGAAGGCTGGCTTGTCGAATTAGAAGGAAGGTGGGCGGTCGAGGACCGCCCGCCTTCGTCTTTGGCCCCCGGGACCGGCGGTTCGGCGAGATGAATTCCGAGTTTGTGTGCGATTTCTGGACACGGCCATGTTGAAAACCTGCAATCTGACTTTTCCGACGGGGAATCATCGAACCGAAAATGCTTTGACTAATTCCGGATTCAGCTTTTGCTTCAATGTCCGCCAGTCTATTTGCAGTCTTTTGGAAGCCTGTCCGTAGTGGCACTCTTCTTTGGCGTAGACCATTGACACGTAATTTTCAACAAGCTCTTCCAGAGTCAATCGCCCTTCAGCAACATCACGAGCAAATTGCTCGTGGGCAGAACCGCCGACAGCCCCTGGACGTTGCCGGACGGGCGTATAGGACTTTCGGATCATGACGTTGCGAACGCACTGCTCCAATTCGCGGAAATTGCCGGGCCATGCATATTTCTCCCCCAATTCGACGGCGATCCAGTCGGCCGTTTCTTGTGCCAGTGCTTTTGATTCCTCAGGCAGATCGACGAGGACTCGATGGGCGATGAATTCTGCGAGGCAGAGCAGATCATCAGGGCAGTCGACCAGCTGCTCGTGCAGTGATGGAGTATGAATCATATCGGCACACAGGCGGTAGTAGAGATCTCTGCGAAATCTGCCAGCAGCCATCTCCTGCGCAAGATCGCGATTTGTTGCGACGACGAACTTTCCGGAAAACTTACGTTCGTCGGTGTCACCGACACGTGAAAAGGTGCCGGATTGCAGTACTCGCAGCAGTTTTACCTGAAGGGAATGATCCAGTTCCCCGATCTCATCCAGAAACACGGTCCCGTGTTCACCGGCCACCTGCAGCCATCCTTCACGATCGCCAATGGCTCCAGTGAAGGCACCCTTTCTGTGTCCGAACAGCTCCGATTCAATCAAAGTGGGGGAGAGTGCGGAAAGATTAACAGGATGCAGCGACGAATGCGGATCCACTTTGAAGCGTGAGATGTTCGCGTCAAATTCAATGTACCTTGAAAATCCAATCGCCTTTGCGACCAGTTCCTTACCGGTTCCGGAACTGCCAGTGATGAGTGTTGGGATGCCTGCCATAGTCCTGTAGACGGAGCGAGCGTAACGTCCCATGTCGTGAGTGAAAATCGACTCCCAGACGGCAGCGCGCAGATGAGCAATCGGCATTGAGCGTCCGATGATGCAGGCAAAAATCTGTCGGAATGCGCGCTGAATCTGAAAGAAAACAGCAAAGCAATGGCGGGCTTCAAAGTGCTGAGGCAGCGGAAGTCCAGGAAGATGCAGGCAGGAGGTGAAGTCCTTCTGAAAGTCCTTCCATGCTGCAGAACTCTGTGCGGTCTTCATCTGATCTGCAGGCGTTGACGCGACAGAATCGAGATACGAACTGTGGCGGTTGTACAGCAGATACATAGCCAGATTCTGATAGGCGCGAAGTTCACGCTCGGTGGGAGTCGTGCCGCGCAGCACCTTCCTGCGCATCGCCTCTGACAAGATCTCCGCGCGTTCTCGGAGCGTCAGGAAGTTTGGAAAAACGGTCCGCAGGTCCGCATTCGGCGGAAGATTGATCACGTGGTCATCACAGCAAAAGTCTCCACCAAGGGCGGCACGTTCCAGTGCCAGTCGCTCGGGCAAAAACGGATTGCAGTACCCGATCTGACCAATCGCTTCCGCGACATGCAGATCCCTCGATGACAGAATGGTCATGTGTTTTCTCCACTCGGAAGTGACGGCTGGATATGCAGAATATGCATATCATCCTACAAAGCATGAATGTTCCGTGCAATCAGGCGGGGTGGCGAGTTTCCTTCAGGAAACGTCGTAACATGTTTTTCAAAATGGACTTACGAGACTTTTTGTGTCTTTGGAATGCCAATTGCAATTTTGATTCCTGAGTGAGCCACTTATCCATTTCAATAAGGAGACCTGACATGCATCCGCAAACTGGAGACTCTGCCACTGTCGTGCCTGACACACGATCGAGTCACTCACCCCTGCGAAATCTGGATACGGTTTTGCAGCACCGATTGAGCAGGCCACAACGGCATCGTTTATTACACGGTTTTCCGCTGGCTGCCGCCATGCCGTTTGCCAGTGACGATGTTCGAAAGCTACGAGATGCCCATGATGAGCGTTTTGTCCTCAGGCATCGTGCTGATCGCGAGTTACTGTTAGGTGTCCTGCCTCACTCATTCTGTAATCCTGCAATTGCAGGCTGTGGTTTCTGCACATTTCCCCACGAGAAATACAGTTCTGTGAAGGCGGCTTCCGTTGTGAATGGGGTAATTCAGGAAATCAACTCGCGAGTGGCATCGAGTCCGCATCTTCGGGGGCGATCGATTGCGGCATTGTATTTCGGCGGCGGTACCGCCAATCTGACGCCTGCTGTCCCATTTCGAAGGCTGTGTCGCAGCCTCTCTGAGTCTTTTGATCTCTCTGAGGCTGAAGTTTCGCTGGAAGGTGTGCCGGTTTATTTTGTGAGTCGTAAGTCGCTGCTGCTCGACATCCTTGCTGACGAACTGAGTGCTCGTCACTTTCGCATCAGCATGGGCATACAGACATTCTCTCGCACGCGACTGGAACAGATGGGGCGAATGGCGTTTGGTGGATCTGAGGTGTTTGCCGAAGTTGTCAAAAGTGCTCATGCTCGCGGAATGACGGTTTCGGCAGACTTGCTGATCAATTTACCGGGTCAGTCTGTTACTGAGATGAAAGACGACGTTGCTCAGGCTGTGAATCTCGGGCTGGATCAGATCTGCCTTTATCATCTGGTCCTGTTCCGTGGCATGGCAGCACCGTGGTCACAGGACGCCCAAATGCTCGCCACACTACCGGACAACGAAACATCGGCCTGCAACTGGGACGTATTGCGAGAGTATCTGCTGGCGTGTGGTTACCGTCAGACAACACTCACGAACTTTGAGCGGTGTGATCTTCAGCATGATCCACGGCGTTACCTGTATGAGTTGATGAGTTTTCAGCCGGATCGTTTCGACGTACTGGGCTTCGGTCCATCGGGGATTTCCTGCAGTGAGCAGATACCACAGTCATCGGCATTGAAGACGATGAATCCCGAAAGTGCGGTCGAGTATCTGCAGGCCGTCCACCGTGGCGAGACGGTCTGGAATCGGTATTACGAGTTTTCGTCAGGGGATCTCAAGCTACTGCATGCCACGCGACAGTTATCTTCGCTGAAGATTGATCGCCGACGATATCAGCAGGCCCTCGGGAGCGACGTTGTCAATGACTATGCTCAGGAACTGGAGGTGCTGCAGCGAGAACGATTGCTGGATGTGACGGATGCAGCGGTGTCGCTCACTACGCGAGGGATGTTCTATGCGGACTCCGTTGCCGCTGTGCTGGCCCATCGCCAACTGGGGCGAGGACGCGATCGGCGGACTTCACAACGATTTCATTCCAACGATAACAGTGGGGGCCATATGTAGGCGATAAGTCTGTGGCACAGGACGGAGTGGTTTCCATGCCCGATTGAATTCTGCAGACCCTGAAAGTCATTTTTCGTGAGAAATCTTCAAAGAGAATTGGCCAGTAGTTGGCGGAAAAAAATCAGGAGAATCGGGAGTGTTTCCATGCTTTTCTGTACCCTGCTGTTGGCGCTGCTGATCAATTTCATGTTGGTGAGGACATGGCGGATCAAGTCGCGACCAACCCCCATCATCACAGTTGATTTGCCGGAAGTGAACAGGGATCAGGTCGTTAACAGAATGTCCGGAGCATTAAGAATTCCAACTGTATCTGCGAAGGGGGCAATTCGTCCGAACTTATTCCTGAGTCTGCATCAGTACCTCGAAAAGCAGTTTCCCCTGGTTCACTCGAATCTGAAGCGAGACGTCGTAGGTGGTTTCAGCCTGCTTTATCGATGGCCTGGGAGCGATTCCGCGGCGCAGCCGATTCTGTTGATGTCACATCTTGATGTTGTTGCTGTCCCCCCTGATGAAGAACGTCGGTGGACGCATTCGCCATGGAGCGGAGATGTGGCCGAGGGATACGTCTGGGGACGCGGTGCCATTGACGTAAAGTGCGGCGTTTTGAGTCAACTGGAGTCTGTGGAGCATTTGCTCTCCTTGGGATACATTCCGAGGCAGGATGTGTATCTGGCCTTTGGCCATGACGAAGAGGTGGGTGGTCACGACGGGAATCTGCAGATTGCGTTGAAAATGCGGGAACGTGGTGTGAGATTCCGGTGTGTGCTCGACGAGGGAGGAGTCATCGTAAAGGGAGCGATGCCTGGACTTCCCGCGCCGCTCGCGCTGGTCGCCGTGGCAGAGAAAGGATATGTCACCATTCGACTGTCGGTGGATGTCGAGCCCGGACACTCATCGATGCCACCGGCTCGGACTGCCGTGGGGATTCTCGCAGCGGCCGTGGCCAGACTTGAAGAACATCCTCTTCCCGCAAGCATGAGTGGAACACTGGGCCTGATGCTGGAGGCCGTGGCACCAGAAATGGATTTCATGTCGAGATTCATGCTCGCCAATCGAGATATTCTGTCGCCTGTTTTGCTGCAGAGGTTTTCGCAGAGTGCGACACTCAACTCGCTCGCTCGTACCACAACGGCTGTCACAGTGATTCGTGGTGGCGATCATGAAGGCTCGCTTCCCGGACACGCGGAAGCGTTCGTGAATTTTCGGCTGCTCCCTGGCGATTCACCGGAATTTGTTCTGGAGCACACTCGCAGGGCTGTGGACGACTCAAGGGTGAAATGTGAGTTCAGCCAGGAAGCTCCTGCGATACCGTCATCAGTGATTTCGGATCATCGATCACCTGACTTTCTGACATTGAAGCGCGTCATCCAGCAGGTTTTTCCCGGCGTAGTCGTCGCCCCGGGCCTCGCCGTGGTTGCAACGGACTCACGACACTACGAGGCAGTTGCTGACAACATCTATCGATTCCTGCCCATGCAACTTCAGAGCGAGGATTTGCAGCGAATTCACGGAATTGATGAGAGGATCAGTGTTCAGAACTATCAGCAAATGGTCCAGTTTATGATTCTGTTGATCCAGCGACTGACCGAATAACGGATTGCGTGGTCTGTAAAATCAGCGGCGACGTTGTCACGCAAATACGCGTGGCATTCGTCCAGCGGGCGGACAACAGGATTTTCTGGTTGATGGGCCAACTGTGCTAACGACGATACTCCGACATTTGCCTGTGTCTTCCGTGCCGCTGTTCAGAGGGGCACGGTGATTCAGCCTGGTGAGCGCGACGTCAAATCGGGGCGAGGAAGTCAGCACTGGGTTGTTGTGCCGGATCACTGAGCCGAAGGTACCAGCGAGTAGAGACTCGCGCAAAAAAAAGCCACATTGCGAGTCACCGCAAAGTGGCTTCAGTGGAGGCGGGGGGAATTGAACCCCCGTCCTGTTGTCCCTCGATCAAAGCCTCTACGTGCGTAGTTCGTTGATTATGTCGCGATGGAGAGGTTCCCCGAACAAGACCATCCAGCGCCAGTCCATCACAAATCTTGCATCAGCCGTAACAGACGGTTGAACTGATGCCAGCCTGAATTTGCGTCCAACGGTCGGCTCCTCAGGCAGGGATCCTTAGGTTGGCGTAGCCTATTTCTAGGCTGCGAGAGAAAACTGCGGTTTTGCAGTTATTGGTGATCAGCTTTTTACGAGGCCAACTGATCAACCTCGGCACGCCACCCTGACCGCCGGTAACCCAGTCAAATCCGATCGCCCCCGGGTCTGTGCAGTCATGCAGCACTTCTACTGACACCAGTTTATGCGAACAGTTCGGTGGAGAGAAGCTGGTTTTTCGGAATTCCCCTGTGAGCTCGGCGATCCCGGCTCCGCTGGTGTCGGTTGAATGGAGCGGAGTGCGGGATGTGGAGTTCCGAGCTGTGTTCCAGTCGGCCTTTACGAACGGGGCCGTTGTTCGACTGAGCTACTGAGCGTAGGTGGCGGCTGCCCCGGCCTGACCGAGGTTGCTGAGTACTTTTCCAAGGCCTGTCAGATTCTGTTGCAGGCTTTCTTCCGCGTCCAGTTGTTCACGATGGTCGATGATCCCGATGGGGCCGGCGTATCCGGAATTCAGAATGGTCTGAATCATCGTGGTCTCGTGTTTGCCTGAGCCGATCGGGAGAATCTTCGGTTGCTCGTTGTCATTCATGCCGTTCAGGTTCAGGCAGAGCAGCCACGGTTTGAGGATCTCAAGCTGTGCCGGGAAATCCTGAATATGATTGTGGGCGTGGTGCAGGTTGTAGACAATTCCAACGTGATCGGCCTGGTGATGTTCTTTGAGGTAACTGCACACATCGGCCATATTCTGTGGTTCTCCGCTCCATCCACCGTGGTTGTACAGGCCCAGTTTCAGCTTCAGGGCTCGAGTTTTCTGCACCATGGGCAGCAGTGATTCAGCAGCAGCTTTGACCTGCTCAGCATGAGTACCCGCAGGTGGTGCAGCGAACATCAACCAGATCTGGGGGTGGATTCCATGCTTCTGAATGAGCGGTTCCATGGCGTCGTGCCAGCTCCAGAAGGCGAAGTATTCAATGCCGTGCTGTTTGTACTGCAGGATTTCTTCTTCGAACGTCGGGACATGGGAATCGCGCCAGTCGTAGGCGACGCGGGCCATGCCCAGGCGGCGAACCATCTGTGCCCGTTCTGCTGGTCCGCGTTGTTTGGCGTCGAAGGGAACGATGCACCAGGCGACCAGTTTTTCGCGATGAAAATTCTGTGCGTCCGTGTCTTCTCCAGCCTGTACGGGGAACGCAACGGCACTACAGATCAGAGCAGCAAAAAGCAGGGGCCAGGATTTCATAGGTCACCAGTGTTCGGGATCGGGGGAAGGAAGGCAGGAAGAGGCAGCAATTTGCGGCGTGGCGAACCAGGGGAACGCCACGCCGCACGATGTTGCTGACGGTGAGTCTGGTTGACGATTTCAGCAGAAGTGAGCGCCTCGGACGTTCAGATACACGGCATACAGTGACTGGCTGCCTGTCATGAACAGTCGATTGCGTTTGGTTCCACCGAAGCAGACGTTGCTGCAGATTTCGGGGAGCAGAATCTGGCCAATCCGAGCACCATCTTCAGCGGCAAAAACGTGCACGCCATCGTAGCCCTGTCCAACCCAGCCGGCGCTGGCCCAGATGTTGCCATGAATGTCGGCGCGAATTCCGTCCGCGAAGCCGGCTTTGGTGGAGCCATCTTCCATGACGAGGTTCATCGAAGCAAATTCCCGACCATTGGCCAGTGTTTTTGAGTCGACAACGTCCCAGACTTTGATGTTTTTCGGGGCATCGGGATAGTGTGAGGCTCCGGTGTCCGCGGCGTACAGTTTTTTGTAGTCGGGGGAGAAGCACACACCGTTCGGCTTGAAGATTTCATCGGTTACTTTGAAGAGCTTGCCGGTGCTGGCCTCCCAGCGGTAGATCGCTTCCTTCTGCATGGGCTGCACGGAGCCAGTGTCGGCAAGGGTACCTTCGTAGTCCATCAGGGCGCCGTAACCGGGATCGCTGAACCAGATGTCACCGGTTTCCGGATGCACTACGCCATCATTGGGGGCGTTCAGAGACTTGCCGTTGAACTTATCGGCCAGTACGGTGCGTGTGCCATCATATTCGTAGCGGGCTACGGTCCGGGTCAGGTGTTCGAAGGAAATCTGACGTCCCTGCTTATCAAACGTGTTACCGTTGCTGTTGTTTGCCGGGTTGCGGATCACCGAGACATGTCCGTCATCTTCCAGCCAGCGAAGCTGCACGTTGTTCGGAATATCGCTCCAGACGAGATACTTGCCGGAGCCGTTCCATGCCGGGCCTTCAGCCCAGAGCATGTTGTTGCTGTGGTAGAGCCTCTGGATGGGTGTATTGCCAAGCATCAGTTTGTTGCAGCGATCATCCAGTTTGACCAGGCGATGATCGGGATAGCGTACGGGAGCGGCACCAGGTCCGAACTCGTCAGCACGCAGCGTCCTGACGGCAGCGAGTGCCGCGGCGGCTGTGGCGATGAACGAGCGGCGACGGAAACCAGTTCCTGAAGTTGTGGTTTCAGCAGAGTCCTGAGTGGTAGGAGATGGCAGCGGGCGATTCATGGAAGTTGCTCCAGAGAAGTGATACCGGGGAACGTCAGGATATGCGAACTCCGATGCGGACACAGCCTGTGACAGGTCTTTGTCGACAACAGGTCAGGGAAGACCGGATTTCGCCAGCTTTATTGTGGCGAATCCAATTCGGAACTCCCAGTGAACCGCACAAAATCAGGCAGAAACAGAGAGTGGGGCTCCAGGCTCAGGCAATCGACAGTCAATCAGTGCTCCGGGAAAACACGTCGTTGGTCTGGTGATCGGCGCTGGTTTCAGAGTGTGCTCCGGAACATCGTACGAGGCAAGTGCTGAGTTTGTGGATTCAGGTGGTGTGTCCCCGACGTGGTATGTGGATTCAAGTGGTGTGTCGCCTACGCTGGCTGTAAATAAAAGTAATCAAACGTGTCTACGCGTTGACATTTTCATACACCGCGGTGAACACGGTGAGCGTGGTCGGCGGAGCGTCGGCGTTCAGGTCTGGTCTTTTGTACAGTCTGGTTGGTCACGAAGATGCCCATGGTTGGAATTCTTCGTGGAGTAGGTTTCGATGGGTTGGGGGCAAGTTCGGTTTTTCTGTCTGCACTGCCAATCGCCATAATCGTTATCGTCTGCGACCGGGCTGGATTCGTGTGGGAATTCCATCGCGAGGTGGCCGTAAATGGCCCTTTCTGGTTCGGGTTGTGCGATATCGGGCTTCACCAATGCACCAGTTCGTCGATCTGATTCACACATTCGTTGTCCGAGCAGCTTAGTTTCAGGGTGAAGATCGCGGCGTTTCAGATTCCAGTGAGATTCCTGCAACCAAGTCTCTTCGAAGGCGTGTTTCCAATGCCACTTCCGGATGTTTGTTCGACCGATGCGCCGTTATGGCTGCGTAACCTTGTTGATGACATACTGCAGGGGATACTCTGCAAGGTCACTCGTGCGCCGATCGGATGTCATTTTGCATTTGACGACGAGGTAGGGTTGTGGGAAGTGACCCTGTTTGCCGGCAAGTCGCAGGTGCTGGGCGGGCCGCATGATGGGATGGCTGTGCCGACGGGGTTGGAACTGGACATTTCCAGAATTCTGCTGGCGTTCGACCGCATCCCCATCATCACGTGGCAATCCGAGAAGTACTCAGCGGAGGACGAGTTGGGGAACCACGTGTCAGTACAGGGATATTGTCAGGGCAACCATGTGCAACTACGAGTTCTGCATGATGCTCCGGAATGGACGGGGCTAAGTCAGCGAATCCATGCATCGACTGGCTGGATTGAGGATCTCTGGTAGGACGATCCGGCCACAGCATTGTGCGTTTGTGAGGCGTTGGGGGGAGAGTTTCTGATTTGAGTTCGGTTCGCCCGAATCTTCAGTGATGGGGCCCGTGGGACTGAGGCCTGTGGGAAATAGCTTCAGCCACCGATCGAGTACATGGGGCGATCGGGTTGCAGAAAACGGGCGGTATTGATTTCGTGTCCTTCGCGCTTGGCTGCGATGTTTTCGAGCATGGCCTGGGCGATTTCCTCGTCTTTCGCAGCGGAGCGAAGCAGCGGTCGGATGTCTGTTTCTTCGAGGCTGAACAGACAATTGCGAAGTTTTCCGTCGGCAGTGAGTCGGAAGCGGTTGCAGGTCGCACAGAATGGCTGGCTGACACTGGCAATCAACCCGATCCGTCCCTGACCGTCAATGAACTCAAAGTCCTGAGCCGGGGCTCGGGATTCGCGCACCAGCGGCAGCAGTGGTGTGTTTGATTCTGCCATGGCGTGTTCTGGTGAGGACTGACCGGCGGTGCCTGGTTGTTCATCACTCACGTCTGCAGCGATGGGACGAAGCGGGCCGAAGGCGGCAGTGAGTCGTTCGAGAATTTCACTGGCGAACAGTACTTTTTCGCGTTGCCACTGGCTGTCGGCATCGAGCGGCATAAATTCGATAAAACGCACGACCGTATCGGAGTCGCGCGCCAGTTGTCCAAAGGGCACGATCTGATCTTCGGTCAGACCGCGAACGGACACGGCGTTGAGTTTGATTGGTGAGAACCCGGCTTCTCGAGCTGCCGCGATGCCTTCGATGACTTTTTCGTAGCCGTCACGGCGGGTGACCTTACGAAAGACTTCGGGATCAAGGGCATCAAGGCTGATATTCAGTCGTTTCAGACCGGCGTCGCGCAACGCACGGGCCTGTTCGGCGAGGAGAATGCCGTTGGTTGTCAGACCGATATCGATGATTCCCGGGAGACGTGCCAGCTTTTGGACAAGGACTGGCAGATCGCGGCGGACGAGTGGTTCCCCACCAGTGAGTCGGACCTTGTTGATGCCGAGAGTGACGCCGATGCGGACAACGCGTTCGATTTCTTCGAAGGTCAGCAGTTCCTGACGGGGAAGGAACTGTACTTCTTCTGCGGGCATGCAGTAGAAGCAGCGAATGTTGCAGCGATCGGTCACACTGATCCGGAGATTGTTGTGGACTCGGCCCCAGGAATCGACGAGCGTACGCGGGATCGTGTCGGTCATGCTGGCAGGTCTTTCGCCGGGGGCTGGGGTTGAGAGCCATCAGAATTGATGTTCAGTTCATTGCTGGCTGCCGCGGGTGGAAAGTCGGGTGGAGGCGAGTTGGAAGTGATTCCGGGATGTTGCCATTCTTCGCGTCCATCGCTGAAGCATTCCTTTTTCCAGATGGGGACACGGAGTTTGAGAGTATCGATGAGCCACTGTCCTGCGGCGAAGGCTTCGGCGCGGTGGGGTGTGCTGACTGCGATGGCGACGCTGACATCGCCCAGTTTCAACGCTCCGACACGATGGAGAATGCCGACTTCAATGACTGGAAATCTCTGTCGGACTTCGGTTTCGAGTTGTTGCAGCGATTGCCTGGCCATTTCGTGGTAGGCCGTGTATTCGAGGGCTTGCGTCTGAATTCCCCGCGTGAATTCGCGGACAGTACCGAGGAAGACGACGACTGCGCCTGCGGCATCACTTCGCACGTATTCGGACAGGGAGTGAAAATCAAGGGGTTGATCGGTCAGTTCAATCATCGGTTTGGTCTCGGGCTATTAAGCAGAGCGTCGCTGGCCGTATTGGATGAGTGGCTATTCGAGTTTGCCGGGGCCTGGATTCAGCCTCCGCTGACGGGGGGGAAGCAGGCAACGGTATCGCTATCGTGCAGGGGAAGATCCGGATTGGCGTACTGAGCATTCACGGCCCAGAGCAGAGACGGTCCGAATTTTCTGAGTTCGGGCCACTGTTGCAGCACGCTGTCGCGAAGATCGGCCAGTGTTGCGGCGGGCTGCAGCGAGATGACGGTGTTGTCGGTGTGCGCTGCATCTCGGGCTGCTGCAAAGAACAGAACAGTGACCTGGATTTCATGCATTTGCGACCTCAGATGGATCCTGGTTTCAGGAGTGCGGGGTCAGCAGTGTTTGCAGAACGGACTGATTTGCGGGTGGAAACGCGAGTTGGCTGGCTTCCTGCGGGGTCACCCAGCGGAACGGACTGGAGGGAGTTGCGAGGGGGGGCAGATCCGGAGCGAGCTGACATTTCCAGAAGTGCAGTTCGACGTCGCCATGGGGATACTTCCAGAGGACGGTGGCCAGCTGTTTGACGGGGATGACGACCAGCCCGGTTTCTTCCTGGCATTCGCGGACAGCGCAGCTGCGGGGTGTTTCGTCGAGCTCGCATTTGCCGCCGGGAAATTCGGACATTCCGGCAAGGACAGTGTTGTGGGCTCGCAGGCCCACAAGTACGTGATCCTGCGACCAGACAACAGCGATTCCGATGGGTTTAGTCATGGCACAATCATTTGCGGCTGGAGTGCAGTGGGCTGCGACGCTGCCGAGGCTGGAAAACGGGTGTCAGACTGTTTCGGTGCTGGTTCAGGAAGGTAACCGCAGCGGAGGGTGTTAGCGAGTGGCCTGTACGGGCCCGACCCCGGCTCGACGTGCGCAGGCAACGAGAGCCGGGTGGGATTCACCGAATCAGGCTTTGGCTTCCGGCTGCTGGAAGAAGTCTGCGGGGGGAGCACCCATGATGCTGAAGCCGCAGTCGACGTGCACAATTTCTCCGGTAATGCCGCTGGAGAGATCGCTGAGCAGTGCCATGCCCGTCTTGCCAACTTCGTCCGCGGAGATATTGCGTCGCATTGGTGAGATGCCGCGATACAGGTTCAGCATATCGTCAAAGTCACCAACGCCCATGGCGCTGACGGTTTTGACCGGGCCGGCACTGATGCCGTTGACGCGGACTCCGTCGGGGCCCAGTTCGCTGGCGAGGTATCGTACGCTGCATTCGAGGGCGGCTTTGCAGATCCCCATCAGGTTGTATCCGGGAATGACTTCTTCGCCGCCGAAATAGGTGAGCGTCAGGATGCTGGCATCTTTGCTGAGCGCGTTTCGGCGTTTGGCGGCTCCGGCAACAGCCAGCAGGCTGTAGGCGCTGATTTCCATGGCCGTCTTGAAACCGTTACGGCTGGAGGCATAGGTGGGGCCGGTGAGATCAGCTGGTGGCGCGAAGGCGATACTGTGAACGATGAAGTCAATCTGTCCGAAAGTTTCAACGGCTTTCGCAATGACCGCGTCGATGTGTTCGTCGTTACAGACGTCCATCGGCATCAGGAACTTTGATCCGATCGGATCCACAAGTTTGGCAACCTTGTTCTGGTTCTTTGGGCGATCGCCGGCGTCCGGAAGATGGGTGAACCCCATTTCGGCGCCTTCACGATGCAGATTCTCTGTGATTGCCCACGCAATTGATCGCTCATTTGCAATCCCGAGGACAAGGCCCTTGCGGCCGGTAAACAGTCCCATTGTCAGCACCTTCTAACGTTGATTCCCTCTGAGCCGACCTGTACGGCCGCTGCACTCTGCAGCACGGTCACGTGATCAGCTCTGTTTCCCGGGCCGGGGTGGGATTTCGGTCAAGCGATTCCCACAGCGGCTCGGGAGATCCTGTGCGGCGAATGATAGAAGTTCTGCGGCGATCGGGAAAGTAAGTTCCGCGCGCAAGTGGCAGGAATGCGGGAGTGTGAGCGTGGCAGACCCCGGATGGTCGGAGGCTGGGCAATGGAATGCTGAGCACCGTGCCTCGGAAACAGCTTCAGCGGGGGCGGTGCCGCGGGAACGTGCCCGGGCAGGTGCAGCGGGTGCCGGGGCGGTGCATGCACCAGCGGGTGGCATCAAGCTCTTCATTGTAAAGATTATCGAGCCGTGGGCTGCTGCGCAGGTGGTCTGAGACATCATCGACAGTGTCATACACGTCTTCGCTGCCGCGGAAACACTGACATCCCGAAAGACTGCAGAGCAGCAGTGGAAATGTGGCGTACAGCAGTGTTCGCATGAAGATCCCTTCCCTGGCAACTCTCGACAGAACCGAGGCTCAGGGTAATCCCTGAGAGGGAGCGGATGGGATCGCATCCATGCGCCCAGCCTCTCCGAGGCGTATCGAGTCCCGGCGGCGACAACCGGCTGGTCTGTGAGCAACAGACTGACGGATTCCGCAAAATTTCTCGCCAGGAACAGGAGCACCCCCTGCAGTGGTTATCGGACGTCAGGATCGTCAAGCGTGGCATCGTTGAACAAAACTGCGGGGGAATCCAATGGCGGGTCGTTCTGAAAGCGGCGTTTTCTGCTGCAGGTCGGAGTGGACGAACCAGAGGGGGAACAGATGGCTGCTGATCATTACCTGACTGGGTGACGTCATTATGATATTTCTGGTTTAGTCGAAATGATGGCGCTTTGTTTTTGTGGTCAGTTGCATGAGTGGTGCTTCGAAGTTGTCTAAGTGGTTGTTGTGATTGGGTTTGTGGATGAAAAGAAAGTGATTGGCACGGGAAATGTATTCTCCTGAATCATGGCATCCAGTCAGGATGCAAGTCGGGACCGGTGGTTGGAACGAGTGGGCAACGAGCGGCGGGAGGTGTGACCATGAACACGGGAATGCTGAAGAGTCTGGTGGTGGCCGGAATAGTGTTGATGACAAGTTCTGGTGTGGAGGCAAATGACATTGTGGACATTCTGCGAGTGGTGAATGCATTGTCGCAGGAGCGTTCTTCAGGACGCTCTGCGGGATATGCCGGTGTGCCACGTGGCCGGAGTGGCTGGTCGGATTCCGGGATGTCCATGCGTGAGGGTCAAATGCGCGAGTCGTATTATGGAGAGCGGGATCTGCGGATGTCTGGTCGTCCGTCGGATTACGAGGTTGAGCATTATTCCCGAGGGTACGACGGGTATCGGGACTCGCGTTCGGCAGAGATGTTGAGTGGGTCTGCGGGGCGGTCCTATTCCGGTGCGGGGCGTGATCGATCGCGAGTGGCGATGCGAGAAGACTATTCGGGCGAGCGACGCGGGAGCCATGGACCAGTTTCGAACGGCCGGGACGTGCGTGTGACCTTTCAGTTTCAGGCGGGTTCAGGTGGTTCGTCGCGTGTCAACGGTCCTGTGAGACCAGCTCCGGTCTATGTACCTGTTCCCCATGTTCCCATGTATCGCGTTCCTGTTGTGCCGGTACCAGCACCGATGCCCCTGCACCGAGTCGGGGAATTCGTGCGGTGCGAAGTTCCTCTGGCGACTTGTGTGCAGGTGAAGGATGTCTGCAAGGCGGCTCCGGACGCTGTTCCCGCGGTGATTGCGGTGCGTGACCCGCATGCCTGTGAACATGAAACTGTGGAGCGAGTGGTTTATGTGGAGATTCTGGTTCCGCGTTGTCCGCTGCGAAAGCTGGAGGTATCCCGCTGCCGGACGCGAGTGGATCTTTGTTTTGGCGAATACGACATCGAGATTCGCTCGCGAGATGGAGTTGTGACCGTGGAGTATGACAACTGAGCCTGCGTTACGAGCAGAATGCCAGGATAAAGTAGGGAGTGGGGAGTGTGGGGAGTGGGTTGGGCCCGGGTCTTCGTGACGAGGATCCGGGCCCTTTTTTAGTTTGGGGTGTGCGTCCGGCTGTGTGACCAGTGCGGCAGGGATTGTCGGTTGCGCTGTTTTCCGGAGTGAATATTCGCGAGGATCAGGTGGTGTGTTCCGGGAGAAGCTGTGATTCTGCGATGTGAATGGCCTTGAGCATGGCGCGGGCTTTATTCATGGTTTCGCGGTACTCCATTTCCGGGACGCTATCGGCAACGATTCCGGCTCCGGCCTGGATATAGATGCGTCCATTTCTGAGGACGAGGGTGCGGAGTGCGATGCAGGTGTCCATATCACCTGTGAAGTCGAAGTATCCGACGGCACCACCATAGGGGCCGCGTTTGTGAGGTTCGATTTCGTCGATGATTTCCATCGCGCGAACCTTTGGAGCACCGGAAACGGTGCCGGCGGGGAGTCCGGCGCGGAGCGCTTCGACGGCGGTGAGATCGGCTTTGAGTGTCCCGGAGACATTGGAGGTGATGTGCATGACGTGGCTGTAGCGTTCCACGACCATGACATCGGAAAGTGTTACCGAGCCGTATTCCGCGACGCGTCCGACATCATTGCGGGCGAGATCGATGAGCATCACGTGTTCTGCACGCTCTTTGGGATCGGCGAGCAGTTCTCGTTCGAGATCCTTGTCTTCCTGTGGAGACTTTCCGCGGGGGCGAGTGCCGGCGAGTGGTCGGATTGTGGTTTCCCGATCTTCGACGCGCACCATGATTTCGGGTGAGCTGCCGACGAGTTCGACATCGGGGGTTTTGAGGAGGAACATGAAGGGGCTGGGGTTAACCATGCGGAGAGAGCGGTAGACATCGAGTGCCTGTGCGGGGGAGTCGCATTCCAGACGCTGGCTGATCACGACCTGAAAGATATCTCCGGCGCGGATGTATTCACGACAGCGGTTGACAGCGTTACAGAATTCCTCTTCGGAGAAATTGGATTGAACGCTGAGCGTGGGTTCGACGGTGAGATCGATGTCTGTGAGTTGAACGTCTTCGCCGGTGAAGGCCAGTTGTCGGCAGAGGACATCGAGTCGTTCTTCAGCGCGAGCGCGGGATTCTTCGGGGTCCCCCTGTGCGGTGTCGGCCAGAGCGACAGCGAAGATGACCTTTCGAATGTGATCGAAGACGACCATGGAATCGTAGAAGGCGAAGGTGAGGTCGGGCAGTTGGCGATCATCATGAGGGATGTTGGGGAGGTGTTCTGTGTAGCGAACGACGTCATACGCGGCATACCCCACAGCGCCGCCGAGGAACCGGGGGAGTCCGGGGAGGTGGACAGATTGGTAGCGGGCAATACAGGCGTCGAGGACTTTCAGGGGGTCGGTGTTGTCAATCTGTTCTCTGTCGCCACTTCGGGATTCAACAACTACGGACGTTCCGCGCGCGGTCACGGTGAGGAAGGGCTGACTGCCGACGAAGCTGAAACGTCCGACTTTTTCGCCGCCGACAACGCTTTCGAAGAGGAAGGCGAAGTTTCCGGAAGCGATTCGCTGGTAGGCAGTGACGGGGGTCAGTGTGTCAGCCGTCAATTGTCGATAGATCGGGACAAACCGGGCCTGCTGTCGGAGCTTTTCGAACTCGGCGGCGGTGGGTAGTGTTGTGGGTGACTTCATGGATTTATTTCCGGGGATGGTCATCACGCTGTACGAGTGTCGGATTATTCGCGATCGGTGGCAGGAGTTTTTCCGGGCTGGATTCTGACAGACTGAGTGATTCGGTCAAATACAGGTCGGACGCTGTCGAGTTCGTGGTCGGTGCATTGCCACCAGACGAGGATGGTCGCGTGGTGAGTCTGGATGCAGCGGAATCCGGCGGCGTTCAGTAGTTCGAAGCATGAGAACGTGACTTCTCTGCAGTTAGCGGTGAGATTCGCGAGGGTTCCCCGGAACTCATGCTCTTCGACATCCTCGTACTCTTCCCGGATCGCACTGAGGCAGGACGAGAGGACTTGTTCGGTGCGGGGACATTCCGGAAACAGCCTGAGCAGCCAGAAGCAGGAATTGTCTGCAGCGACGGTGAGGATGACATCGTCCCCGTCCTGTTCTTCCTCGAGTTCCCAGTATCCCGGGTACCGGAAGGATATTCCATGGCCCTGAAAATCGATCAGTACGTCGTCCGGATCTGCGTCCATGTGTGGGTCATTTCCTGTCATTGTGATGCCTGCCCCCGGGAGTCGCTGTGAGCGTATCGAACTTTCGAGGGACTATCACGTGAATCTGAAAGGCAGGTCATCCTGGCCTGGGTGAATGATGACGACGGATCAGGCGGGAGCCAGCGTTCGAAAAGGGTTCAGTGGCTGGATTCCCTCGATTCGCTTTTCCGGGGAGTTGTTGTCCACAACTGCAGCATTTCCACAAAAAAGGAAAAGGCCATAGCGGAGTAGATATATCCCTTGGGGATGTGATGTCCAAACCCATCGGCAACCAGCAGGACGCCGATCAGCATCAGAAATGACAGAGCCAGTATTTTGATGGCCGGGTTGCGTTCAATAAAGAGCACGATTGCGCGGGAGAAAGCCAGCATTCCGGCGATCGACAGCAGAATGGCGGTGATCATGACGGGAATTGGCTGGGCGAGGTCTTCCGTTATGCCCACGGCGGTGATAACGGAGTCGAGGGAGAAGACAACATCAATCATCAGAACCTGTACGAGCACTGTTCCAAGGCTGGACTGTTGCGGTGGCTGCGTTTGTGTCGATCGCGCATGCTCCAGTTTGTGGTGAATCTCTTTTGTGGCTTTGAAAATAAGGAATAGACCACCGAGGATGAGAATCACATCTTTTCCGGTAATCGGCGTGGACTCGATTCGAAACAGAACCTTTGAGAGGCCCATCACCCAGCCGATTGCCAGAACGAGCAGAATTCGCGACACAACGGCCAGCAACAGACCCAGAGTACGGGCGCGATCGCGATCTTTTTCAGGAAGCTTGCCGCAGAGAATTGCGATGAAAATGACGTTATCGATGCCGAGTACCAGTTCGAGGGAGGTCAGCGTCAGCAGAGCAATCAGGGCTTCCGTGGTCAGCATAGCTTCCATAGTCGTGTTGCCGTTCTGTAGCCTGAATAGGAGTTTCGGGTTGTAGCGACGTGAGACGCCGCGCTGTCCGGAAGTGTTCACCGGAAGACGGAAGAAGCGGAGGCTTTCACAAACAGGAATTGGCAGAGAGTGAAACCTGTAACACCTGTTGCCGTGGTCTGACTGCCCACGGGGGCAGGTCGTGCCGGAAGTCTGGCCAGCCACACGACGCCCTCGACGTCAGTCACTGGATTGCTCCCTTCCTGCGGTCACCATGGACAACGTATGGTAGCAGTCAACGCGAGCGGATACAGGGTGGGCCGGAAATCTTTTGCGGTGATCCCGGCGTCTGACATGTACAGATCGTCTGGTTCCCAGGGCCGTTTGCAGCGACATGCGATCGTCGGATGGAGTTGCGACAGGGGCAAAGCATCGGTCAGGACCAAAATGGGACAGTAAATCCATGAATCAACCGGTTGGCCTGGTTTGCATGGAGCTTTCTTTTTTGCCTCGGGAACCTTGAAATGCAGGGGCTGTTTGCGATGCAAAGGTGGCTTCTCAGGACTAGAATCCTTCCAGGCGACCGATTGCCGGGTCGATTCCGGGGAGGGTGTGCTCCGGGATTGGATGGCAGGTTCTGACGTTTCCATGCAGGAACTCCTGGAGTTTTCCTGATTGGCCAACGTCGCGGGCGAGAGTGCTCGCCGAATTTTTTGCCGGGAAATTTTTTGCAGGGGTTCCTCAAGTGCGAAATCGTATTGGTTTTCTGCTTGTTTGTGGTGGGATCAATTTTCTTGCGGGGTGCGGAGAAGGAGAAACTCCTTCTGCAGCCATGGCGACGGTGGCAACGGCCCCCGAAACGACCGTGATTGCTGTGGTCAACACGAAATGTCCGATCATGGGAAATGAGATCAGTGCGAAAGACCTGACCGCTGAAAACGTTCGCGAATGGAACGGAAAGAAAGTCGGATTCTGCTGTCCGCCGTGTCTGGAAGAATGGGATGAGTTGTCGGATGCCGACAAGGCGGAGAAGCTCGCAAACCCTCCGAAACCAGCGCACTGATTGCCATTCACCCGGGCTGCTGAACTGTGATTCCTGCTGGAAGGCAGGGCCCGCAGTGGTTTCGGCGGCAATCGGGGTTTCGGCGGCAAGAGGGGTTAACAGCAGCTGGATATCAGGACTGTCGGCTTGATGGTGCGGGTCCTTGCCGCAAC
This sequence comes from Planctomycetota bacterium, assembly GCA_039796955.1. Lineage (GTDB taxonomy): Bacteria > Planctomycetota > Planctomycetia > Planctomycetales > Planctomycetaceae > SXXK01. The sequence continues at coordinate 34,442 of JBDKIW010000553.1, read as the reverse complement.
GGCCCAGTGTCATTCCCGAGAACTGTCTCATCCTGTTTCAGCGAGTACCTTCCATCGGCGGGGCGTGGTCGCTGAAGAGTCATCAGAGTCAACTGCTATGGGACTATTTGACAGCTTTGAGCAGTTTCAGCGTTTCCGTGACGCATGGAGCTCGATCCGTATCGAGCGGCCGGTGGAAGTGGGGCTGTTCACGTTCGGTGATACGGAACTGCCTTACTACCTCATTACGTCGTCCGCAAAAAATCGCACGGTGGGAATTCGTCGCGGAAGTGTGACCATCAGCCGGGCTCGAATCATTACCGCGGACAGCCTGCATCCGGAGCTGCGGAATTTTTTTGAAGAGAATGACGACGCCGGATTTTTTGAAAACCTGCTGACTCGATCCGCGGCGTTTTCCAACCTGCGAATGGTCAATGATTCGGGGCCGGACAGTATCGTTACGGACACCGTGGAAGAGGCGGTGGAGCGACTGAACCGCCAATTGGACGCCGAGGATGAGGAGCGTGTGGCGATCCTGTCAGCTCCCGTTGAGTATTCGGGATTTGCCATTTTTCGCTACGCCACAGAGCGAGTGCTGGCCAGCGCCCCCGGAAACATTCAGGAATTGCGGGAACGCGGATTTTTGCCCTGAAACCAGGGAGCAGGTGACTGCCTGTCAGCGGTGTGTGCGCACCGGAAATATGTACGGAGATTTCAGGGCCGAGTGACGACGCTGATTGCGTATCTCCCGTGCATAAATCGCCAGGCACGGGCATGGCCCGAAACTGCTTCAGCAGTGTTCTGCGGCGGCGATTTGGTTGAGTGAATCCTGAGGCATGATTGGCCCTGTCCGTACACGGTCCGTGAGGTGACTTGTGACGGCTCGTCACGGTGCGAAGTGTGGTCCGGAATTCCGCGAGGTGGCTAATCGACTGGCTGAGCCCGGCGACTGATGGTGTGGGGTTTGGTGCGGGGCCGGGGTTGCGGGCCCGGGGTTTGGCGTGCAAATGAGCCGTGAGCATAAAAAAACACGTTGTCCGAAGGACGGACAACGTGTCAGGTTTGCAGGGTGAGCGAGTTTCAGCGGCTTAGAGTGCTTCCGCTGGAACCGCGCCTTTCGGAGCATTTTCAACTTTATCCGCTGGCGTAATCGGCTGCATTGGAGGAGCGCGAAGTTCTTCAGGGACATCACTGCCACCAGAACATCCAGCCAAACCACTCAACAAACATCCAGACAGCGCCAGGAAAGCAAATCGCATGCTATTACCCCGTTATTCGATACCAGAAACAATCTGACCATCAGCTGCACCACCCAGTCGCAGGAGCACATCGGCATCCGTGCTGGTTGACAGGGCACGCACTGATCCATCTCCCATAGTATACTGGACAATTCCCGCGTGGCGACTGGTAAATTTCGCGTCTTCCAGAGTTGGGCGAGTTCCGCCGTAGGAAATGCCGGCCAGGGACTTTGCAGCGTAATGCATGCCGAGAGGCCCAACCAGCCAGGAGAAGGAGCGGAATCGACCGACGCCCAGATAACCGTCAAAGAACGCACCGGTGACTTCACCGAACATGATCGTATTGGACAGACCGTCTGCGATGTCGGCAAACTTCTTCTGCTTGTTCAGGCGGAACATGCCTTCGTAGTCGTTGATCGCTCGAAAGTCGGGACTGAACATGGTGATGCCCAGTTCTTCTGCCGTTGCTGTCAGACGTCCTGTGCAACCGGTGTAGTTGGTCAGGCCATGACGGCTGGTGTACGGATCCGGTGCCTCATCGTTCATCACGAAGCCACCATAATTTGGCCCACCAGCGGTGCGAATCATCCACAGGGTGAAATCTGAAGTTCCGGGCTTCAGTGCGTTGGCCGCGTTATCAGACGGACAGAGGAAACCAGGGACCTGGGTTCCGGTTACTGCATTTACGGCCGCATAGTTAAAGTAATTCTGTTTCATGGGATCGACGCTGTTGACGGCAAAGTCCTGAGCGTCCATTTTCATGCTGGTGCCAAAGGGCTTATACAGAGCGTCCTGTTCCATGAATGGAAGCAGGTACGGCAGAGTGCCGAGCAGCGTCATGTTGTCCATGAGGGCAAAATTCGAGTAGGCCGCTACGCTGAAGATCTGTCCGGGTGGGAGTTTCTTGTAGGTGCCTTCGAAATTGTGGGTCGCCAACCCGAGCTGTTTCAGGTTGTTTTTGCACTGTGTTCTGCGTGCTGCTTCTCGGGCCTGCTGCACGGCTGGCAGCAGGAGGGAAACCAGGATCGCAATGATGGCGATCACAACAAGTAGCTCAATTAACGTAAATCCTTTGCGATTGTTCCGTGCCGGGGACTGGCTTAATGATCTTTTCATTCCATTTTTCCTTTAAAAAAACACTGACACAGTTCAGGGGCTTCTGTATGGGAATAAAACTCCGGAGCGTCATAGCTCTCCCACGGGTTTAATTCCCTACTAACTTCCCTGTACTAATAGTTCGCCAGAATGGCTCTGCATCGGAAAAGGCCAGACTGTTGAAATTTTTCGACAAAAAAAATGCGAATAGTCCGAATTGGCTCAAGTCCGGCCATCAGACAGTGTGCATGTCTGTTTCGGAGGCCGTGGTTCCACCACTCTTCGGCAGTTGGCATTCGCTGAAAATCGCCGGGTTTTCCGGGGTAATAGCGCAGTTCAGTTCAGGCCAGGTTCCGAAGGACACCGTTCGCTGCAGGATGATCGGGGAACTACCCTGCTGATAATCCCACGTTGAGTTTAGGCCTCATAACTTGAGTAATTGGAGTAGCTGCGAACGAAGAATTAGTCTTTTTCTGTTGTCTGGAAACAACAATTGATGCAACCGCTACAGATGTCAGAATAAACCCAGTCTGTGCTATTGCTGCAATCATGCTGAACCACGCCTTCTGCGACCTGCATCAGGATCTGTGCCTGACTCACAACAAGCGGCAGTCTCACCCCTCGTTCCAGTGTTGCCCAGCACCTGCCGAAAGCCGGAACGCGACGCCGTCACCACGCCACGTGGAGACAGGCCGGCGGGAATGCGTGCCTTTTTGGGGGGGGAAGTGGGGCTCTGAGGCGACCCAGGCTGAGGATGCTGGCAGCCGGCGTTGAAAGGTCTTGCCAAACGCCGCGGGGGAACCCGGAATCTGAGCTGTCCCCAGGCGTAAGTCCGATCCCGGGGTGGATCCCGGGGTGCCAGGCACCACAGGGCGTCATGAGTCTCCAGAGTCGAGGCCGTCTAACGGCATCGAGTTCGGATTGGCGAAGCCATCCCCTGCATGGCACCGTGGGAAATTGGCGCCTTCAGGCCCTGGGCGAATAGCACTGTTTTCCTCGGCCAGTGGGAGCCAAGGTGCATGGCACCTGTGAGTGCATTCCGGGGTGCCAGGCACCACAGGGTGTCATGGGTCTCCAGAGTCGAGGCCGGCTAACGGCATCGAGTTCGGATTGGCGAAGCCATCCCCTGCATGGCACCGTGGGAAATTGGCGCCTTCAGGCCCTGGGCGACTAGCACTGTTTTCCTCGGCCAGGGGGAGCCAAGGTGCATGGCACCTGTGAGTGCATGGCACCTGTGAGTGCATGGCACCTGTGAGTGCATGGGAGCCAGGGTGCATGGCACTCTGTGAGGGCAAGCAACGAAAAAAGCCGTCGAAGTGAACTTCGACGGCTTTCGAGTGTTTGGGGCCTGCCGTGTCCGGTGTTGCCTGCAACACGGGGCGACGAATCAGGCAGACATCACAGGATTACTCAAGACCGGAAACGACCTGACCGTCAGAGGCACCACCGAGGCGGAGCAGAACGTCGGCGTCTGTGTTGGTGGAGAGAGCACGGACAGAGCCGTCGCCCATGGTGTACTGAACGATGCCAGTGTGGCGGCTGGTGAACTTCGCGTCTTCCAGAGTTGGGCGAGTTCCGCCGTACACAGTACCGGCGAGGGACTTTGCGGCATAGTGCATGCCGAGAGGGCCAATCAGCCATGAGAAGGAACGCAGTCGACCAACACCACGGTAGCCGTCGGTGAAAGCACCGGTGACTTCACCGAACATAATGGTGTTGGAGAGTCCGTCGTTCACGTCGGAGAACTTCTTCTGCTTGTTCAGGCGGAAGATGCCTTCGTAGTCATCCACAGCGCGGAAATCCGGGCTGGTGCTGGAGATTGAGAGTTCGCTGGCCGTGGCGACCAGACGGCCAGTGCAGCCCGTGTAGTTCGTCAGAGCGTGTCGGCTGGTGATCGGGTCTGATGGAATGTCGTTCATAACGAAGCCACCGTAGGTCGGACCACCGGCAGTTCGGATCATCCACAGCGTGAAGTCAGCGCTGTTTGGCTTCAGAGCGGCAGCAGCGTTGTCGGAGGGGCACAGGAATGCAGGGACCTGATTGGCCGTCACGGCATTCACGCCAGCATACATGAAGTAATTCTGCTTCATGGGGTCAACGCTGTCGACTTCGAAGTCTTTGGAGTCCATTTTCATGCTGGAACCGAAGGGCTTGTAGAGGTTGTCCGCTTCGAGGTAGGGCAGCAGATAAACCAGGGTCCCGATGAGGGTCATGTTGTCCATCAGTGCGAAGTTGGCGTAGGCGGCCACAGAGAAAATCTGCCCTGGTGGCAGTTTTCGGTAGGTGCCTTCGAAGTTGTGGACGGCGAGGCCCAGCTGCTTCAGGTTGTTCTTGCACTGTGTTCTGCGAGCGGCTTCGCGAGCCTGCTGCACAGCGGGCAGCAGCAGCGAGACGAGGATAGCGATGATTGCGATCACCACCAACAGTTCGATCAGCGTAAATCCGCGTCGATCCTGCCGGATCATTCGCCCGAGAGAAGCTTTTTTCATGCGACAAACCCCTTGTTAGAACGAAACCAAGGACAAAAACCGGCTCGGACGAGCCGTCATAAGGACTTTGGTGGAATTGAGTCACTGGCCCACAACTCAGCGAACGATCAACCCGTCGGCCAAAAAGCAGGCAGTAGCCGCAAGCATCGCCCAATTTCAGGGCAGAAAGCGAACGTTTCCCGCCACAAGCTTTCAGGATATGCATGTTCGGCAAAAATGGGACCTATAAAATGCTTTTTTTTGCAGGGAAATTCTGAAAATGACGGATCGCTCATCACTTTTTAACAGGAATTTGGGAATGGTGAATGAGTTTTTTTATCCCCCAGGGGATTGTTAGTTGTCTCAGCAGGGTTTTGCCTGTTCGCCTCGTAAATAGGCAGTCTTCCCAGGTTGCATAGCCCCGGGCTGATCAGGAAAATGTGGGTTTCTGGAATCGTTCCGTGCCAATTGCGATTCTGGAAACGCGTCCTGCCGGGCACAGGGAAAGGCTGGGTACGAGCTGGTTTCGGTCTCGGTTTGGTGGGGTGGTTCGAAAGGGTGCGGCGCTGGGCGAAGGAGTTCCTGCCGACCCAGGTGGTGGGATTTTGCCGGCAATTCGGTGGACAACGGGCCGAGGTGGGGAAAGCCGGGGGAAACGTTGGCGGGGGCGATTCGCGGATCAAGTCTGGTTTGATCGACTCCGAAACGAAGACAGTTCGGGGCAGCGGACGTAGTTAAACGCTACAGAACGGTTTGCACTCCGAACGAGAGCCCTGCAGAGTCGTTGCTAAGCGGAGTGTTCATGGCGTTGGTGTTCAGAATGGAAACAGGGATGTGACACGGCACAGGCTGGAAAGCGTGGAACAAGAGTCCCGCGACACAGCCGTCACAACCGTCATGATTCGTTATCTCATCAGAACAAACGGCTTGCCTCGCGATCCCGAGACTTTAGAATTTGACCGCTCGGACAATTTGCGCAGGATATGGTGTCTGGCTGGCATGCGTGGTTTTGCGTGCTGTCGGACTACGTTTGACATGTTGATTGTGAAGACATTCTGAAATCCAGCCCACCGTCATTCCCCCGCGGGAGACCTCAACGTCATGGCCAAGAAGTATTTAAGTCTTGAAGAAGCAGCCAGTCTGCTTGGTCTGACTGTGGAACAGGTCCGAAAGGCACGTGAGCAGAATGAGCTCCGCGGGTTTTCGGATCGCGGTAGCTGGAAGTTTCGTGAGCAGGATATTGAAGAGTACCGTCGCAGTCGTGAGGCAGACTCCTCGCCTGACATGCCCATACTTTCTGCCGATGACGATGGCACCCTGAAGCTGAGCGCGTCAGACAGTGACGTGCGGTTGATGGCTGACGATTTGTCCTTTGATGAGGACGACGTAAAGGGTCTGGCGGGAACAGGCAGCGACATTCGACTGTCGGGTGATTCGGGGCCCCAGTTGGGCAGTGGGACAGGAAAGCCGACGGCAAAAGACATCTCGTTGTCTGATTCGGACAGCGATGTACGTCTGGCTGAAGAGGACGATTTCAGCGCGACGATTGAACTTCCTGTTTCGTCGCTGGATTCTGACAGCGATGTGAAACTGTTTGGTGCCGCGGATCTGCTGGCGAGCGACAGTGACAGCGAAGTGAAGCTGGCAGGTGGATCGGATCGTACGGACAGCGATATTCGTCTGGCGGACTCACCGCGGGGCAAGGGCGGAATCGGCTTGTCACCCGAGGACAGCGACCTGAAGCTGCTGAATCGCGGCTCATCGACTCGGGCGGGACAGCCGGACAGTGGGATCAGTCTGGATGTGCGTGGAAGCGGTCTGAATCTGAATTCGGACGAGAGCGGGATTTCGCTGGAACTGGACAGTGGAATCAGTCTGGAGGCTGACGACAGCGGCATCAGTCTGGAAAGTTACGATGGCCGGGGGGCTCTGGCGGACGACAGCGGGATATCGCTGGATGCCGGCGACAGCGGAATTTCCCTCGATCTGGACGACGTCGCCAGCCCGGCTCCTGTGGACATGAGTCGGACCATGCCCATGCAGGCGGTACCCGCGGCTCGGAAATCCCTCGGCGATTCCGGTCGCACGACGGAACTGGAAGTGCCCACGGCTGGAGGTCGGGACAGTGAGTTTGAGCTGGCCGGTCTGGATGACGACGATGCGGTCGGGACCAGCACGAGCGTGCTGACGTTTGATGACGAAGATGTCGCGGCTTCAAAAACGGTAGCGGCATCCGCATTGTCTTCTTCATCCGTGGAAGACGAGGTCTACAGCGATTCAGACGAGCTGGCCGGCGACGAAGAGTACGACGAAGAATCTTATGATGAGTACGATGCCGAGTCTGCGGATCTGGATGGTGATGAAGAGGGTTTCGAAGTCGGCACGACCTCGGTAACAGGAGTTGCTGCGGGGTTTGCTCGGCGAGCCGACGTGGACTGGGGGATTCCGGTCAAGACCATGATTGGTCTTTCGGCCGTACTTTCCGTGTTGTGTGCAGTCGTGGGGATTGAGCTGATGCGGACGATGTGGATCTGGACGCAGCCCGGCGCTGACGCTCCAGCATCTGCAGTGCTCGACCTGCTGGGCAACCTGTTTTAGTGTTGCCGGGGTGGCTTTGAATCTGTGAATACGACAACAGGGTCTCGGGGCTTTCCGAGACCCTGTTTTTATTTCACAGCCGTCTGACGGTTGCAGTTGGCGATTGCCGTTGGCTGTATTTTTGCGACGCGATCCCCATGCAGTGATCGTGCTTGACGGGGGGATTCAGGGGGCACGAGGTGTTGTCGGGTGAGGCGTCAGGCGATGCCATCCGGCCTGTCCGCAGTGTGGGCATTTCAGCCAGCGAGTGGGCGTTCCGCGGGCCTTCCAGCGAATGCCGCCGAGATCCCAGACGGACGTCGCGTGACCGCAGGGGCATTGAAACTGCCAGGAGCGTGATTCGGTTTCGATGGCCCGCATCAAAGCCAGCGGCAGCAAGCGGGCCAGCCAGTTCTGAAGACGGGACATGAGACCACCTGCAGAGAAATGAGACTGGGTGGGGGGCTTAACGCACAGTTACGAAGTCATTGTGGTTCAGCAGCGCGATGATGAAGGCCGTGCGGACTTTGGCATCGCGGCTGGCAGATTCAGAGGTTACGGATTCAGAGGTTACGGATTCGTCGGCAGCGGCGCGAAGTTCGTTGAGGGCGTTGAGACTGACGGTGAGTTCAGCGGGTTGAGGCGGAGCGCCGAGCACCAGCAGAAACGCCTCGTGGACAAACATCTCGTCGGTCGCCTGCGGGTTTGACTGAGCGAATTGCTGTATGATGCGGGAGGCCATGTCCATCACGAGGGGGCTGTTTTCGAGCGCAAGGGCTTGCTGAGGAACGATGCTGTCTGCGCGTCGATAGCATTCCAGCACGTTGGCATCATCGAACATGGAGAGGAATCGCTGGTGTTCGTTGTGTGAGTGGAAGTAGTAGAGGCTGCGGCGACGGGAAGAGTCATCGGCAACGGGAATAGTGGGACCTCCGAGAGTCAGGTCGAGTTGCCCGGCGAGTGCCAGCAGGCTGTCGCGAACAACCTGCGCTTCCATCCGCACCGGATTGGCTCGCCAGTACCAGCGATTGTCGGGATCTGCCTTGATTGTGGCGGGATCTGCATTTCTGGCGGACGAGGAGAGTTTCCAGGTATTTGAGAGAACGATCATCCGATGGATCTGCTTCATGCTCCATTTCTGCTGCATGAGTTCCGTGGCGAGCCAGTCGAGCAGTTCGGGGTGGGAGGGTGGACTGCCTTTGCGACCGAAGTCGAAGACAGTGGGAACGAGTCCACGTCCGAAGTGCCGGGTCCAGAGGTGATTCACGGCGACTCGTGCTGTGAGGGGATTTCGCGGGTCTGTGATCCAGTGTGCGAGTGCAGAGCGTCGCCCGGTGCTGGTGGCGGGGAACGGTTTGCGGCGAGACTCCTCGGACTCAAGATTGTTCTCGAGTGTCTTGAGCGCGCCGGTCAGGTGGTTGAACGTGGAACCGGGCTGATCGAGGGCCTGTTGGTGCTGTTGCAGTGCCTGTTGGGTTTCTTCGAGTTTTTTTGCGGCCTCGGCGTGTTTTGCGGGAGTGGCTTTGAGCAGGTCGAGTTGAGCGCGGGCGACGGCTGATTCGGCCATTCCGAGAGCCATTTGTTTTTCGGCGCGAGCTGCGTCGTGGACGAGTCTGGCTGTTTCAGCGGACTCGGGCTGTTCCAGTATCGCGCGTTGTGCAGCGACTTTTGCGTGGATCGTGGCGGGGCCGAGCTCTGCAGACTGGAGCGATTTTGCAGCCACCTCGACAGCGGCAAGAGCCTGATCGACGGTCAGTGGACTGCTGGTGTTGGGAGCGGTTGGGTCAGCATGGAGTTGGGCAGAATCCGGGAGCTGTGCAAGCCGGAATTCTGTGAACTCGGCCTGCGCATCAAACGTGACAAGTTCGATGGGGCCGGTGTGTCGGGGGAAAGGGAGTCGTTTGGCGACGGTGAGTTCACCATTCACGAGCACATTGATCAGTGTGCCCTGAGTGCGTATGGTGACGAGTTGTGGGGCATTGAGATCAATGGCTCTGGGCTGAGCGGCATCTGGTGGGTAGATCGTTTGTCCGTTAAGCGTCCAGGACAGTTGAACTTTGGGGCCATCGGCGTAGCTGCTGAGGTACACGAAGACGTGATTGTCGGCATGGGTGTCGAACTGAAGTCCGACGGACTTCCAGAGCTCACCGGCGCGGGGGATGTAGCGAAACGTGGCTTCGAAGTTTTCGGGGACATCCTTTCGGAGCGACAAGCGGGCTGACTGGGGTCCGACCTGTGACTGAACGAGGTGTCCGTCGGTCCATTTCCAGACTCCGCTGCGGACTTCCCACAGTTCGGGGCGTTCAGCGGTGAAATCATCGACGGCAATGGGATCAGGGTCTGCTTCGGAGGGAACGGGTTTTGGTGTATTGGCGGCCTCGCGAGCGGCTTCGAGTTGTTCGCGGGCCTTGTTCAGCTCGTTCTGAGCAGCGGTGATTTCCTGCTGGGCGGCCTTCAGTCGCGTCTGGATCACATGCGGTCGGAGCCCGGGTTGAATGGCCTCAACGGGCAGTTGCACGGGAGTCACGGGGAAATCATCGAACGCGAGGAACGCGGGCAACCGGGGAGTCACGGGGCTGGACAAATCAGGATTTCGATCATCGCCGCGGATATGCAGCCATGTCTGAGCGTCGAGATTGCAATCGAAGGCGCGGGGAATGCCGTTGACTTCGAAATCGAGGACGTCACCTACGGCGTCGGTGCGGACCTGATATGGCTCAAAGAAGGCCCGCAGCTGATAGTATTCCAGCTGAGAGATGGGGTCGTACTTGTGGTCGTGGCACTTGCTGCAGTTGAAGGTGAGTCCCAGCATGGCCTTGGACGTGTGCTGGATGGTTTCATCGAGCCAGCTGGTGCGATTGAACTTGAAGTACTGTCGCGCGAGGAACCCGGAGGCGCGAAGTTTGTTCAGGTCATTCGGATAGAGTTCATCGGCGGCCAGCATTTCGCGGAGCATCTGATCATAACCGACATCGGCGTTGAGTGATTCGATCACCCAGTCGCGCCAGTGCCAGATATGTTTCTGGGAGTTGCGGACTTCGGCGCCCAGTCCCCACCAGTCGCTGTACCTCCAGATGTCCATCCAGTGTCGTCCCCAGCGTTCTCCGTACTGAGGGGAATTGAGCAGACGATCGACAATGCGTGCTTCGGCATCGGGGCTGGGATCTTCAAGGAAGCTGCGAATTTCAGCGGACGAGGGTGGGAAGCCGATCAGGTCGATGTAGACACGTCGAAGCCACAATTCCGGACTGGCGGCCGGTTGCGGGACCAGCCCGAATTCATCATGGCGTGCCGCGATGAAGGCATCGATGGGATTTTGCTGCCAGTCTGCGCGTTTCACCAGGGGGACGGATGGTCGGGTTGGGGGCTGGAAAGCCCAGTGATCGCGGGGATCCTTTTCCGGAGTGTCGTTGTCGGGGGCAGCGGCCCCGGATTGAATCCACTGGCGGATCGCCGCCAGTTGTTCGGGCTTCAGGGGTTCTCCTTCGGGCGGCATGCGTGTGGCGGGATCGGACGAGGTCACGCGTTGCAGGAGCAGGCTGGTGTCGGGCTGACTGGCCACGATGGCGGCTCCGCTGTCACCGCCCTGCAGCATGAGTGCGACGGTGTCCAGTCGCAGACCAGCTTCCTGTTTCAGCGCACCATGGCAGGCAAAGCAGCGTTCTTTGAGAACGGGGCGAACGTCGCCGAGGTAAGAATCGGAATCAGACGCTGATACCGTGGCGGAAAGGAGCAGGAACAGGGGCAGCAGGATGAGGCAGGGGTGCATGGTGTACCTGCAGGCGGGACAAGTGGAGAGACTGACTGGAGCTGGAGTGCAGCGCTGGTCATGAGATTGTATCGACGCGGTCACGGAAGTTCTATGATTTGGTGCATGGTGGCCTTCAGGATGGGGGAATGCGTCCAGCGATGGTATTCCAGTAGAATCGGGGAAAGTCGGGTGGATTCCTGAAAATTGCAACTGACTCATACGGGAGTTCCGAGGTGGGTTCTGTCCAGATCCGATGTCAATCGCGGTGTGATGGTTGATCGTGCCGTGCGGAGCTGTAGGATTCCGGCTGCGGCCTTCCGAATTGTCAGCGGCGGTCGTTCGTTCGCAGCTGAATGCAGAGGCGGACCGGGTGACTGTGGGCGTGCCTGCGGTGAAACTGACAGCAACTGACCATGAAGAAGAGCGATGCCAGTTCGAACACGATTTGCCCCCAGTCCCACAGGTTACATGCATATTGGCGGCATGCGGACCGCGTTATTCAATTGGTTGTGGGCGCGTCGTCATGGCGGCACGTTTATCCTGCGCATTGACGACACGGATCAGCAGCGGAATATGGACGAGGCGCTGGGACCGATTCTGCAGGCGTTTCGCTGGCTGGGTCTGAACTGGGACGAGGGTCCGGACGTGGGCGGGCCGCATGGTCCCTACTTTCAGTCTCAGCGTCGAGGTCTGTATGACGCGGCACTGCAGAAGTTGTTGTCAACGGGCCATGCCTACCGTGACTTTGAGACACCCGCAGAGACTCAGGCGCAACGTGAGGCGGCGGAGCGTGAGAAGCGAGTTTACGTCAGCAGTCGAGTTTCGCTGCCGTTGACGGAGGCCGAGGTGCAGTCAAAGCTGGCAGCGGGCGAGGCCTGTGTGATTCGGCTGTTGGTGCCTCGGGCGGAAACCGTCGTGATCAATGATCATGTGCGGGGTACAGTGGAGTGGGACTGCAGTCTGATGCCAGACCCGGTGATTGCACGCAGTGATGGGTCTCCGTTGTACAACTTTGCGACGGTGGTGGACGATGCGGCCATGGAGATTTCGCATGTGATCCGGGCGGAAGAGCATCTTTCGAACACACCGATCCAGGTCCTGCTGCATCGGGCCCTGGGAAATGTGACGCCGGAATGGGCGCACATTCCCTATGTGGCAGCACCGGGTAGTAAAGAGAAGATCAGCAAACGCAAGATTGCGGCGTACCGCAAGAATCCTCAGTTCCAGAAGCTGTTCGAACTGGGGGATGCGGTGCTGAGTCGACTGGGGTTTGATGCGGCGGCCGATGCCTTGTCTCCGGTGATGGTGGCCTATTACCAGCAGGTTGGATTTCTGCCGGCCGGCATTCTGAATGCCCTGGTGCGACTGGGCTGGTCTTATGACGATCAGACAGAGGTGTTGTCGCGGGAAGAGATGCAGCAGAAATTTTCTCTGGAGCGGGTGATACGGAGCCCGGCCGGTCTGGACCCGGACAAGCTGATCAGTTTTCAGTCGCACTGGATGAGTCAGTTACCGGCAGACGAAAAGCTGCAGGGGTGTTTGTCGTTTCTTCAGGCTGCGGGGTTAATTGCCAGCGTGGACGATCCGCAGACACGAAGTTATGTGGCGGCGGTGGTGGAACTGGCCGCTGATCGGCTGAGAGTTTTCGGGGACATCTTCCAGCTGGACGAGTTCTTTCTGGCGGATGAGCAGTTGAACGTGGATGTGAAGAACTTTGACAAGCGGGTTCGCAGCTCCGCGGCGACTCAGCAGAATCTGTTGTTACTGCGAGAGCGTCTGCAGGAGTTGGCGGATTTTCAGGCGGGTCCGCTGCATGATTTGTTGCAGGCCTTTGTGGCGGAGCGGGGAATTCGCGTGGGTGATTTGTTTCCGGCTTTGCGGCTGTGTGTGACGGGAAAAGCTCAGGGAGCAGATCTCTTTCGGTCACTGGAACTGCTGGGGCGTGAGCGTGTCATGCGTCGGCTGGACCGATCACTGAGCGGTTGTTGAGACTGGCATCGAGAGCGTGGTCGGGCATTCCGCACGCTGCGTCACGGTGCCGAGTTGTGGTCCTGTAGTCCTGTGGACAGGTGGGCGTCGTTTTTCAGGAGCACTCTGATGGCAACGGTACTGGTCACTGGCGGCGCGGGGTTTCTGGGCAGTCATCTGTGTGATCGTCTGATCGCGCGTGGCGATGATGTGATCTGTGTGGACAATTTCTTCACGGGGAAGAAGGCCAACATCCGTCATCTTCTGGGACATCCGCGGTTTGAGTTAATGCGGCACGACATTGTGCATCCGTTGTATGTGGAGGCCGAGAGAATCTTTAATCTGGCGTGCCCGGCATCTCCTCAGGCGTATCAGTTCAACCCGATCAAGACGATCAAGACGTCGACGACGGGGATGGTCAATATGATGGGGCTGGCTCGTCGCTGCAACGCGAGAATTCTTCACGCCTCAACATCGGAAGTTTACGGGGATCCGGAAATTCATCCGCAGCATGAGGACTATTGGGGGCATGTGAATCCCATCGGGCCGCGCAGTTGTTATGACGAAGGCAAGCGGATTGCAGAATCGCTGATGATGAATTATCGCCAGGCGCATGGAACGGAGATCCGGATCATCCGCATCTTCAATACGTATGGACCGCGGATGGCTCCGGATGACGGGAGAGTGGTGTCCAACTTTATCATGCAGGCGCTGCGTGGTGAGGATCTGACGGTTTACGGGGATGGTCTGCAGACGCGGTCGTTCTGTTACGTGGATGATCTGATTGAGGGGATGCTGCGGCTGATGGATCAGGATGAGCACACGGGGCCCGTGAATATTGGCAATCCGGTGGAGCATACGATGCTGGAGCTGGCCGAATCGGTGATACGGGCGACGGGCAGTTCCTCGCGGGTTGCCTTTCGTCCCCTGCCGATGGATGATCCGCGGAAACGCTGTCCGGACATCACTCGTGCGCGACAGTGGCTGAACTGGACTCCGCAGTTTTCACTGGCTACGGGGCTGGAACGGACCATCGACTGGTATCGTGACGCGCTGAAACAGGGTCAGGGTGTGCCGAAATCCTGAAGTCAGGGAAACGGCGTTCTGCATCAGCGTCGTTCACGAGCTCGGTCGATACCGGGGGCCATCGGGGCACAGCGGGGTACATCAAGTGGCAGTACGGCAGTCCGAGTGGCGGGTGAAAAACGCACGAAAGGACTGACGGGCGGAAATCCAGCGGGAACAGCATGACTCAGATCGTCCCTAATTCCTTCCTGTTTCAATTTTCCCTGCAGATCCCTCGCGTGGATGCGATGCCGGGCGGTCGCGGTCGGCTGTTGAAGCTGCCGGAATCCAGCACTCTGTTTGTTCCTGCGCGGCTGAATTCTGAGCAGATGCCGATGACTGTGCGGATGGCCTGGAATCAGGAGGGGCTGGGACTGGAAGTGCGTCTGCGGGGGAAAACTCAGCGCGCAGCCGGGCGCTGGGCGGACCTGAAGCATTCGGACCTTGTGCGAGTGCTGCTGGACATGCGACCGGGCACCAATGTGCAGCGGGTGACTGACTACTGTGTCGAGTTGGTTGTGTTGATTTGTGATGACGATGCTGACGACGCGGCGACAGTGCGATTTACCGAATCCGGACCGCAGCGTCCCGGGCGACGCGCTCTGGATTCGGGGAAGTGCCGAGTGGAAAGACATCTGGTGGCAGATGGCTATGATCTGTCGCTCTGGGTACCGGGCAGTCAGCTGCCGGGTTATGAGCAGGCGGTGGAGGCACAGGTGCTGGGATTTTACTGTATCGTGGAAGATACGGAAATCGGGCCGGTCCCTTTAAGCGTGCTGGGGGACTTTCCGGCGACATGGAACCCATCCCTGTGGATTCCGCTGGAGTTGAAATCCTGACGATAACGCTGATGGTTTTGGGGTCATGCTGATCTTGTTGCGGCAGGATCCAGAGTAGTGGCTTGGGGTGACAGAAGCGTGTCGCAGGGACGTGTGGCGGGGACGTGTGGCGGGGACGTGTGGAAATCGCTGCGGTGAGGGGTTGAAGGAGTCGGCAATGGCGGTTGATAAATTGCGGAAGGTGGTCGGTATCAGCCTGCGTTTGGCGGGCATGCGGCCAACCGGGGCTCTGTTCAGAATCCTTGTCCTGTGTGGATTGCCAATCTGGATTAGCGAAGTCAGCAGAGCGCAGGTGAGTGATGCTGCGCCTTCGGGAGTCACACTGATGGATCAGTCTGCCACGGTTCCGATCGTGATAGCGCACCGCGGGGCATCAGGATATCTTCCTGAGCACACGACGGAGGGGGCCGTCATGGCCTATATGATGGGGGCGGATTATCTGGAGCAGGATTGTGTGCTGTCGAAAGACGGGATCCCGGTCGTGCTGCACGACGTGATTCTGGATGACGTCACGAATGTGGCGGAGTTGTATGAGGGGCGACAGCGGTCCGACGGTCACTGGTATGTGATGGATTTTCTGTTGAGTGAGTTGCGGGCTCTGAAGGTCACGGAGCGCAGGCCGAAGAGACGCGGCGGAAAAGTGGCGGAAACGCGGTTTCCTCAGGGGCAGGGAAGTTTTCGGATTTCGACGCTGGAAGAGCACCTGCAGTTGATCCAGGGGATGAATCAGACACGGGGGCGTGTGGCAGGAGTGTACGTGGAAATCAAGGATCCGGTGCTTCATCGCGAAGCCGGCCTGGATGCGTCCGCAGCGATACTGGCTGTGCTGAAACAATACGGCTATGACTCGGCCGATTCGCCGATTTTTCTGCAGTGTTTTGAAGAGTCTGAGGTGCGTCGGATTCGGGACGAGCTGAAGAGTCCGCTGCCCTTGATCTGGCTGGTCGGGAAGGAAGTGTCTCCGGAAAAGATTCGCGAGGCTGCCGGATTCTGTGACGGTCTTGGGGCGTCAGTGACGCTGGTTGTCACGGGAGTGACTGAGCAGGGTGAGCCAACGATCAGTCGCCTGGTGACAGAAGCACATCAGCAGGGGTTGCAGGTGCATGTCTGGACCTTCCGCACGGATGCATTGCCGGGCTTTGTCAAAGAATCGGATCAGTTGCTGGAGTGGTTGACGATTGACGCTGGTGTGGACGGCATTTTTTCGGACCAGCCGGATGTCGTTGTGAACTGGCGCAATGCGCGGATTGCGGCTGGAGGCCAGGGAAATCCGTTTCGATTGTTGAATTCCCGGAGTGCGGAAAAAGGGGTCAGGAACCAATAGTGCGGGCAGAAAAAGGGGTCAGGTAGCAATAGTGCGGAGCACCCTCCGGGCCGGGCGGAAAAGGGGTCAGGAACCAATAGTGCGGAGCACCCTGCGGGCGAGGGCGGAAAAGGGGTCAGGAACCAATAGTGCGAAGCACCCTTCGGGCCATTTGGCTATTGGTTCCTGACCCCTTTTCCGCCCTCCTTTAGGCTATTGGTACCTGACCCCTTTTTCTGCCCCCAACAGAATGAAAGTTACTCATGAAAAGTTCAGTTTTGCGATTGCGGTCGGGGGCGTTGAAGACGCGAGTTTTGGCAGTGGGCCTGCTGAGCCTGGGGCTGAGTCAGGGTGCTGCGGAGACGCGGTCGGATGAATTCCGTGTGGCACCGTTGACGGCGGAGGAGCAGCGGGGGTTGTCGGCGATTGAAGCGTCGGAGGTGTTGTCGACGATTTCGTTTCTGGCAGCGGATGAACTGGCGGGGCGGGATACGCCCTCGGTCGAGTTGAACATTGCGGCGGCGTATGTCGCTGCGCGATTTCGTGGTGCGGGGCTGGAAGGGTTGGGGCCTGAGGGCAGTTTCTATCAGACGCATGAGTTGACTCAGTATGGTCCTCCTGAAGGCACGGTGCGACTGCAGCAGGGGAATGAAATGCTGGCGGTGACCGGTGCCGTTTTCGGTGGCGACGCTGAGGCTCAGGTGCGTGGTCCTGTGACGACAGAGATGACTGGGCCGGGTGTAAAAGGGGCTGTGGTCGTGATTGAGGAGCCCGCATTACCACCGCAGGCGGTGGGTAATGCGTCAGCGGTCACGGTGACACTGGCGCGGCGGGTGTTGCCACTGGTCACGCAGGGGGCTGCTGCGGTACTGATTCGGGTTCGACCTGACAGTCCGCTGCCTGAGGCACTGGAGTTGATGCGTGACCGTCCACTGACATTACCAGCGCAGCTGCAGGTGACGATTCCGGTCGTGCTGGTGCCGGCGGAGAGTGCTTTGCAGGGTGAAGTGGAACTGACGGTGCCGGCGCGGACTGCGGTTGTGTCTGAAGTGCGGAACGTGGTGGCAATTCTGCGTGGTAGTGATTCAAAGTTGTCCGATGAGGCCATCCTGTTTTCGGCGCATCTGGATCATATCGGGCGTCTGTCGGGAGACCGCGGGGGCGATGCGATCAACAATGGAGCGGACGACAATGCCACGGGTGTGACAGCGGTGGTGACACTGGCGGATGCCTATGCGGCACTGCCTGTGCGGCCGGCGCGATCGGTGATTTTCATGACATTCTGGGGTGAGGAGAAAGGGTTACTGGGGTCGAAGTTTTACTGTGACAGCCCGCTGTGGCCACTGGACAGGACGGTGGCGAATATCAATATTGAAATGATCGGGCGACCGGAGGCCGGGGCGGAGGAGAAGATGTGGGGCACCGGCTGGACTCGCAGCACGCTGGGCCAGCAGTTGGCGGCTGGTGCTGCGCGCGTGGGGGTCGAGGTGTTCCATCGGGAAGACGTGAGTGAGATGCTTTATGCACGCAGTGACAATTACTCGTTTGTGCAGAAGGGTGTGATCGCTCACAGTTTTTCTGCGGGGTCACTGCACAGTGATTACCATCAGCCTTCGGACGAATACACACGTTTGAATGTGGCGCATATGTCGCGGGTCATTGAGGGATTGTTTGCCGGTAGTCTGCCGCTGGCACGTGGTGAAATGACACCAGTGGCCACTGCGAAATAGGTTGCAATTTCCCGGGCCGGCGCAGGTCCTGTGCCGAGGACATGAGCGGTCGTCCGCTATCTTGCTCCGAGACGGAAGCGGGGAATAATCAGGGGAGCCTGACGTCGCTGCGGCGTGCTGGTGTTTTCCTGTGATGCTGGTGTCTGAGCTGCGGGTGCCTGACCTGTCGGGGGTGTGGCGGGCTGCATCAGTCCCGGGAACAAGCCCGGCAGCAGTCCCGGAAGACTGACAGGCAGGATGGGGCCGACGGGAGCTGGTGTGGTTTCTGTGAAATCCGGCGCCTCCGGTTCCGGCTGATTTTCGGAAGACCGCAGCGGAGGTGTTCCGGGGAAGGGGCCAGCAGGCGTTCCGGGAATGGTTCCCGCCATCAGTCCGGGAAACAGACCACCGAGGTTTCCGGGCAGGAGCCCCGGGATCGCTGTGATCGGTGTGTTGGGAAGTTGCTGAATGGAGGGTGGCAGCTTTTTCAGGATGGCCTGGGGAAGTTGTCCCTGCATGGCTCCGTCAAATTCATTCAGCACGCGCTGGACTTTCTGCTGATCCTTTTCGGACAGCAGGCGGGACTGCGAAACCTGTCGGGCAAGGGTGACGGGGTTGGCCTGCCCGGATCGCAGGCTGACGAGGATGGATTGCACATCCTGAATCTGTCCGAGGAGTTTCTGGTTATCTTCAGCCAGTCGCTGGTATTCATCGGCGAAACGAAGTTTCAGGGACTGCAGTTGTTCTGAGGCGTGTTCGTTGACTTCTGCCAGTAGCCGGTCGCGAGCTTTTTCCAGTTGGTGATAGAAGGCGGCCTGCACGCCATCGGCAATCTGTTCACCAATGTCGGAGGTCAGGACCACGTCTGGTTTCTGCAGGCTGCCATTCAGAGCGACGAGTGCATCCAGTGTCCGCACGGCTCCGAGCGCCTGATTGGTGGCTTCGAGGATTTCCGGGCGGACATCGTCGGAGGCTTCAAAGCTTAAACCCTGCAGATCGGAACGCAGATTCACGAAGCCGTGAAGCTGATCACCATCGAGCTTCAGTTTCATGCTCCATGCAAGATTCTTCAGTCCCGCCTGGAAGAGTGCGTCCTCGCGACGCCCGGTCGTCAGTTGAAAGCCATCCTGATCCTGCAGTTCGGCATCAAGTTCGGTGCTGAGCTGTTGTCCGGTGGCATCCACAGTCATATTCAGTCGCAGCGGTTTGCGACCGGCGGCTGTCAGTTGAAAAAGACTGGGTTGTCCCAGTAGTTTTGGATCTTCGGTGACATTGCTGACGGTCGCGGCATAGGGGATTAGTTCTTCATCAATGGAGATGGCCCCGGAAAGCCGCAGGTTTTTGAGCAGGACATCCGGAGCGGGCTGCGTGAGCACCACTGGGAATTCCCGGCCGGCGCTGCGTGGTGGTCGGACCTGTTCGGCGAGATCGGACTGCCAGTCGCGGATGGTTTCGATCCAGCTGAGTGTCTGCTGAATACGCAGATACATGGCTTTGCCGAGCAGGGCCTGAGTAATGCGGGGGCCATCAGGTTTCAGCAGAGTGATCTTGTGTCGGATCATTTCCTGATCATGCAGCCTGGCGGCATTCAGGGCTTCGAAATCCGCGCGGACTTCGGGAGTGATGCTTTTCAGATCGTTCTGAAATTGTCGAGCATCCCGCAGCAGTGCATCCGCTTCCTGTGCCAGTTGCAGGTACTTTTCGATCTGCTCGAGGGTATCCCCCTGTTTTGCAGCTTTGAACTGATCTTCGAGCGTGCGAACTTTCGATTCCATCGCCTTGGCGCGGTCTTCCAGTTCTGCAAATCGCGTATCCCAGCGTGAGTAAATGCCGGAACCAACGCGATAGGATTCGAGGAGATTGGGATCGAGCTGATCACGGACCTGTTTCGACAACTGCGTCAGCCACTGATCTCCAAGTTCCATGACTTTTTCTGTCATCCACGACGGTTCACTGGAGGTCGGTGTTGCGGATTGTTCGAGCTGACCGTCGTCTTTGCGGACGGTGTCAAAACGCAGGTTTTCAATCCGCCCATCTTCAATCACAAGACGACGCTGCGACAGCGACCGGGATTCCAGTTGCAGGTGCATCTGGTCGAATTCGAACAGATTTCGGCCCTGTCGGCGGGCACTGGCAACAGCCACCTGACTCACATCGACCGTGGGAGGAAAGAATCGGGTGCGTACTGCGGCAACATCGACGCGAGCTCCTGTGACGGACTGCACGGCCTGAATCGCGGCGTAGCGCAGCGCCGGGTCCATCCCCCATTTCAGGAAGGCCCAGAGGCTGACGACGATCACAAGGCGAGGGATGATCCACTTCCAGCGCATGCTGTACTCTCTTCACTCAGACTCAGGATTAGTGCCCGTCGACCCTTGCGTCGTTACTCTACGGAACTCAGACGATTGGCGACTTCAGCCCCGTTCATCAGCCGCAGCATCCAGGGGCGTTTGGCATACAGGGACAGAGTTCCCGAATACCTTTGAAACAGGGGGCGTGTGGCAAAGTGCACCGGCAGCATCAGGGCCACTCCGGTCACAAAGCTGCCCATGACGATGGAATTGTTGAAATTGGTCCACGGGACCCACGGCACGTCATAAAGCCATGTCCACACGCCCGCGAGTGACGGTTGAGACAGGACAAACCAACCGACTCGGTCAAAGAAGCCATCACAGCCGACTGCAGCCAGTGCGGCCAGTAGCGCACCAAGGGCGGCAATGCCCAGGTTCAGCCGTGTCGCGGCGAGGAGCAACCCGAGACTGATGGCCAGCAGGTTCCCCTTGGGCACCAGGCCGATCAGAATTCCGAAAGCCAGTCCGAGCGACTTCTGTCGTGGCGTGGTCTCAGAAATCATGGCGATCAGCAGCAGTCGAATGGGTCGCAAGATCAGAAACATGTTTCCATCCCTGTGTCACGGCGTAGGCGTTGCAGTCGGCCTGACGTTTTCAGACGGCGCAGCTCCACAACCCTGAGAGCATGCCGGATAGCCGCCTTCCAAATCAATTGCGGATCGGGCCAATGCAGAGAGGGAAGAGTCGGCATTGGCTGGTAACAATTCGCGGACTTGCTGATTTTGCCGTTGTCGGCTGTGGAGAGGCGCATTCTGCGGCTACGGCGGGATGGGAAATGTCCCGCACCCTGAACTTTATGAAAAACGGCGAGGTGTGTGTTACACTGGCATTCTGGGCGGTTCTGACATTGCCCGAGGCGTGTGAAATCCGCTGCCGGTGCGGCGATGGTGTGACACAGATTGGAAAGTGCTGTTGATGACTGAGCAAGCGGTCCTGGATCAGCAGGCGGAGGAGTTGTTTACCGCCCTCGCGATGACTCATCAGACACTGGTTCTGGCTGAAAGCTGCACCGGGGGACTGATTGCGGCGACGCTGGCTGGCAGGCCCGGAATATCGGCGTGGTTTGCGGGCAGTCTGGTGGTTTATCAGATTGAAAGTAAGGTGCAGTGGCTGGGCGTGCCGCAGGCCCTGATTGACTCGCAGAATGTGGTGAGTGAGCAGGTGGCGGTCAGCATGGCGGAGCGAGCCCTGGCAGTGACACCTCATGCCAGTGTGTCCCTGGGGATTACGGGGCATCTGGGGCCAGGCGCGCCAGCGGAACTGGACGGAGTTGCCTGGCTGGCGATTGCCGGGCGAGCCGGCGTGGGATTGACTCGCAGGCTGCAGCTGGCGCCGGCCGTTGATTGTTCGGCAGCAGATCTGCGGCGGCAGCGGCAGCAATCCGCAGCGCTGCAATCGATGAAGGC
Source organism: Planctomycetota bacterium (assembly GCA_039796955.1). GTDB lineage: Bacteria > Planctomycetota > Planctomycetia > Planctomycetales > Planctomycetaceae > SXXK01. Next base: position 12,693 of record JBDKIW010000553.1, on the reverse strand, counting down.
CTTATGCCAGCACCTGCAGAGGAGCACAGAATAAAGGGGGCGGCAGAAAAGGTGTCAGGAACCAATAGTGCGCATCGGAAAAGGGGTCAGGACCCAATAGTGCGGAGCACCCTTCGGGCCATTTGGCTATTGGGTCCTGACCCCTTTTCCGATGCAGCGGAGCACCCTTCGGGCCTTTAGGCTATTGGTTCCTGACCCCTTTTCTGCCGCGAGGAGCCCCCTTCGGGCCATTTGGCTATTGGTTCCTGACCCCTTTTCCGATGCTGCGGAGCACCCTTCGGACCTTTAGGCTATTGGTACGTGCTCCCTTTTTCCGCCCCCGCTTTTCCGGGACCCGATATTGAAAACCGTTCAGGGTCATGGTAGGTTCCCAGGCAATTGAGCTGAGTTCCATCTTGAACGGGGGCTGACAGGAAGCCGAAAACCTCAGGTTTGTGTGATATGGTCAATGTTTCGGACAGACTGGCGAATCTATTACCCCAGCGCGAATTGGCGTCCTTTTGCCGTCGCTGGAAGGTTCGGGAATTGGCCCTGTTCGGTTCGGTACTTCGAGACGATTTTGGACCGGCCAGCGATATCGACGTGCTTGTCTCCTTTGATGATGATGCATTGTGGAGCCTCTGGGAACTGACGAACATGCAGGATGAGCTCGGTTCCCTGCTGGGACGCAAAGTCGATCTCGTAGAGCGTGAGGGGTTGAGAAATCCTTTTCGACGTGATCGCATCCTTGAAACTCGCAGAGTGGTTTATGCCGCCGGACAAGGATGATCGAGCATATCTCTGGGACATGCTGATGGCTTCGAGAGCCGTAGTTGCCTTCGTGTAAGGCCGTACACTGGTGGACTACCTGGGAGATCTGCTGTTGCGGAGTGCCGTTGAGCGGCAAGTTGAGATCATTGGTGAGGCGGCGCGACGAGTGTCGAAGGAATTTCAGGAGGCTCATCCTGAGATTCCAAGGAGGCCAGTTCAGGCCCAGAGGCACATACTGGCGCACGATTACGGTGAAATCCGGCATGATCGACTCTGGCGTGTGGCAATCGAACATGTTCCGGCGTTGATTAGTTTACTGGATCGGCTCGTACCACGACTGCACGATGAAGATTCGGCCTGATATCAACGATCGCATCGGACTCTGGCTCAGACCAACGCCTATCCCCACGAGCCGTTCAGGCAGCGGCAGCAACAGGAGCCCGACAGGCGCCGTGGTTGCAAATCCTGATGTCTGAAAAACCTCCGAAAGTATGCCAGGGATGGATGGCACCGGTCTTTACCAGCACCGGTCTTTACTGTCACTCCGCAAGCCAGTTTGTCCCTGTGGATTACGGGGCATCTGGGGCCGGGAGCTCCAGCGGAACTGGACGGAGTTGCGTGGCTGGCGATTGCCGGGCGAACCGGCGTGGGATTCACGCGTTGGCTGCAGCAGACGCCGGCCGTTGATTGTTCGGCGGCGGATCTGCGGCGGCAGAAAAGGGGGGCGCTCATGATTCCCTTGGGATGTATTCCACTCGAATGAACTGCGGATTTAACCAGTTGAATCCTGAATCGCCAGTCAGAAGTACGGCTCCGGTGACTTTTGCTGTGGCTGCGATCCACATATCGTTCTGCTGACCCATCGTGTGCTTCTGGTGACGGCAAAGGGCAACAAGATCGGAATAGGCTTCAATCACTTCGGGAGTTAATTCCAGATTCACAAATTCAGACAGAAGTTCCTGAAGCACCCGGGTCTTGTCTGATGACCATGCCTGAACTTTGGCAATCCCCAGTATTTCCCCCGTGGTGACGACCGAAATCAACGGGCGGTCGGCACGGTTCTTCAGCGAGTACGTTTCCAGAATCGTTTGCCCCGAACGGTTGTTCCGTGCGACGTCCACTACGATGCTTGTGTCGAGAATCAGGATGTCCGTTGGGGAAACTGTCACGACAACTCCTCCAGAATTGCCGTGATTTCCTCCTCCGTCTCGTGCCCCGGCCACCGGCCGATGATGGCATTTATCCCCGACTTTGTTCCCTGGGCTTTTCTCAGCCCGGAAGGATCAATTCTGCTGCGCGGAGGCGATGGCATGCGGGAGAAAACAGATGATTCGTTCTCGCCCGGTCGAACTGCCTCAGCATCGACTCGCAGCAACCGGCCAGACGCCCGATAGATGGCTGTTCCAAGCACCAGCACTCGTTTTCGCCAAAGGTCCTTGATGGTTTCAACCTGATCGTCGGCAAAACTGCCCGTGATTTTTTCACCAGAGTCCAGCAGGACAGAGAACCGCTGAGTGCTGGCCACGAGGGCATCGAGTTGACCGACGATTCGGATGCGTTGTGGCGAGGGGGTTCTCCCCAGCAGCGTTTTAGCCGACTCTGCCAGTTCCGGGGTGAAGCGGGCAGGGGTCTCCTGCGGAAATCGGCGGCTGATGAAATCGACTTCGCCGTAGGGCCCCTTTTTGAATACTCGGCTAAACTGAGTCATGCGGTGGAGCAATGACGGATCATAATGACCGCTATCTGCATTTCCGACCTGCAAATCCAGGATGACGTCACCAAAGACATCGAAGGCCGTATCCTCCGGGGAAGGGCGATCGTCGGCTTCCGGGAAAAGGGAATGCTGGGTGTACAGGTCAGCGGCGGCATCGCCAAGCTGCGGAGCCTCAAAATAGAGGATTGAGTCCCCATCTCCATCGTGGTCCACGAAACGCACGTCGGAGGCACGCTCCAGCCAACCGGGGCGACGACCTTTGACATGGCTGCGGCTGCGAAATGCCATGGAAACGGTGGCACGCAGCGACAGTGTCAGTTCGGCGAACAACAAGCCGAGGTGGTGCAGTGGAAGCTTCCGCCCAAAATGCTGGTTGTTACGGAGAATAACTTTTTGGACAACAACGCTCATTCGCCAGTCATCCCTTCCAACGGTTTCGATTTCGGGCGACGATTTCGGATCGTCGGTTGGCCATTCCTGTCAGGAACCTGAGTCCCCGATTTTGACGGTGACGACAGCTTTGGGATGGCTGCAGGTCACCCTGAAATCAGAGCCGTCGCGGACCAGCAAATCCAGAATGAAACGACAGCCCGCAATTTGAGATTCGCGGATTCAGCGAAGGGATGGTACCAAACGAGGCGTAGGGGCGGCAACGAGCCGGTTCTGGGCGGCGGCAGAAAAGGGGGCGGCAGAAAAGGGGGCGGCAGAAAAGGGGTCAGGAACCAATAGTGCGGAGCACCCTTCGGGCCTTTAGGCTATTGGTTCCTGACCCCTTTTCCGATGCAGCTTTTTCTGCCCGGAAATGCAAAGAACCGCGAAAACACAAGGTTTTCGCGGTTCTTTGATTGTTTACGGAGGCCTGAGCGGCCAGGGAATTTACCCCGTAGGGATTTGAACCCCAACTGACAGAGCCAGAATCTGTCGTGCTACCAGTTACACCACGGGGTAGTGTTTTCGGAAAAGCAGGACGCTTTTCCACGTGGGCCGACATGGTAGCGTTCCCGGGCGTCCGTGTAAAGCGCGGCTTTTCGCGGTTATGGCAACTCTTGCTACACAGAATTTTTTCTCGCTTTCTGCCGGATTTTACTGGAATTCAGCCGCAATCGTGATCTGAGAACTATTCGGTTGCGTACGTGGATTCCGGGCCAACGGAGTAAGAAATGGCGAGGTGCGGCGTTTCCAGTCGCTGTTGTCCCTGTCCGACAGAACGGACACCAGCTTCCACCAGTCCGGTGGTCAACAGGGTTCGTTCCAGTGGACTGGGCGATTTCCCGGTTGCAAACGTCGTTTCGGCTTTGGCCATCAATTCGGCGGAGTAGGCCACATTGGGAACGGCTGGAAGATAGAAGAGTGTGGACAAGGGCTGTTCCTGTCCGCGAATTTTTGCCGCGAATGTGAAGTCTCCCACAAGTCCATTCATCAGCAGCATGGTGGCTTTCAGCCCATCGGCATATTCAATGCGGTAGGCGACAGGTTCGGCGACCCACTGCCGGATCTGTTCACGCGTGGGATAGCGATGACTGAAGGTTTCTGGTTGCGTGAGTGTCTGACTGCGGGACAGGCAGGCCGCCAGCAATTCCGGATTCCAGCCGCCGGCGTTCCAGCTTCCGGCCTCCATGGCCTTCCAGATCGATTCACCTTTCAGGCCCTGCACAGCCACCACGCCGGTTTCACCTCCACGACGACGTTCTGCCATGCATTGAATGACTTCCAGCGCGTGAAAGTCGTAGCTGTCCATACCGCCCATGGCGACGCACATCATTTCCTCAGCCTCGGCCCCGTGAGGAAAGTCAATGGCGGGCAGACGCCACGTGCCTGGCAGTGAGGAGCCTGCGGCGAGGGCAAAGTTGAGTTCCCTGGAGAGGTCAGCCATCTCCCTGGCCCACTCCCACTTCCACGACAGATGCTTGTCATTGAAGACCGGAACGGAGCGTTTGTCGGAGCGGTACACGTCGGTGATCTGCTTAAACAGCTCGTAACGCGGATACGTTGTCTGTCCGAATTCCGTCAGCGGATACCGACCGTGTTCGCCAATCAGCAGCACGGCATCGACTGCCAGCTGGTCCCGACCACACCGCAGTGCTTCGGCCACCGTCGCATAAATCGGGAAACCGAATTCCTCGGAACGACGACGGCTGAGATCATTGTCCGGGAACTGATCCACATAGGCCGACACCACCTGAAAATCAGGTTGATGCCAGCGACCGGCGCGGGGATAGCCGACGAGGAAGCGTTCGGCCATGTGCCATGCGTGGGAGTGATAACGCCATTCGGTGGTAACGACAGCCAGTCGGCGCCCGCGGGCTGGCGGATCATTTGCCTGTCCTCGGGCGGATTGCGGAAGTGCCTGCAGAAGCATTCCTGCTCCGGCAAGTTCCATGAACATACGACGATTCAGCATTTCAGTCTTCCTGCAGGTGAGGTCTGAAGGCAATATCGAGGCGCAATTGTCGGCCATCAGCGAACGCGTCTGCTGCCGGTGGCGGAAAATCACTGCACTGTAAGTTTGCGACGATAGACGCGAGTTCCGTTGGCGATGTACAGGGTGCTGTGATCCGGGCCCGCAAGAATACAGGTCGTCAGAGGTTGCGTGGTATCCACCGTGGGCAGAACGCCACAGGGACGGCCTGTCGGATCGAAAATCTGTACGCCTGCTGAACTGGTCACGTAGTACCGACCGGCACGATCAACCGCCATCCCATCACCGCGCGATGCAGCAATGAATGGTGGTGGTTCATTCATCCGGAATTCACCCTTCTGATCAATCAGCAGGCGCATGGGCATCGTTGGCATGCCGGCGTCCAGGGTGCCATCCGGCAGGACGCGATATGTCCAGGTGAATTCGCCGCCGTAATCAGAAACGGCCAGTGTGCCGCCATCATTGGACAGAGCGATCCCGTTGGGACGCGTGATGCCGGTGGCGACCGGGACGGCCACGCCGGTCTTCGGGTCGATGCGGGTCACCTGTTGTGCCTGAGTTTCTGTGATGTAGATGAAACCGTCGGCACTGATGGCCATGTCATTGGGAACGACATTTTCCGCGACAACGGAAACGGAGCCTGATGCCGGGTCAATCGCAATCACGCGTTTTGACGATCCCTGGCATCCGTACAGTCGACCATCAGGACCGAACTCCAGCCCACTGACGGACTCTTTCGCGATTTCTGTGCGCGTTCCGTCTGCGGCTGAGAGGCGGTAAATGGCAGGGGCTTTCATATCGCAGAAGTAGAGGTTTCCGGCAGCATCTGTGCACAGGGCATCGGCAAATCCCAGTCCATCCGCGACCAATTCCCACGAGGCATTCGGAACCAGCAGTTTCAGCAGCGTCAGGTCGCCGCCAAGATCACCGCGGGTGTCATAGACGGGTTGGTGCTGTTCGGTGCGCCAGAGCCACTTCATGGCTTCGGGAAACTTTGCACCTCCGAAGTCAGCGTTGTGGCCATAGCCTTCGGCCCAGTCAAACCGCAGATCATAGCCCATGTATTTCAGCGCAGCAGCCATCAACTGGTTCGACCACGGCCAGCTGCCAAACTGATTGTCGATATCACCACTGGTGTCTGCCATGTAGACGCGCAGCGGCTTTGGTTCTGTTTTTCGCACGAGGGACGGATACACATTTCCGCCACGCAGATTTGTGAAACTTCCCACACTGCTGTAGACGCGTCGGAAGACATCGGGTCGCTCCCACGCCACAGTGAAGGCACAGATCGCACCGGAACTGGAGCCGCCAATGGCGTGCAGGTTGGGATCCTCGCTGATGGTGTAGCGTTTTTTGACTTCCGGAAGGATTTCTTCCAGCAGAAATCGCGCGTATCGGTCTCCGAGGCTGTCATATTCAAAGCTTCGATTGGACGCGCGGTTATCGCGTTTTTCTCGTGTTTCATCATGACCGGGGTCGAGAAAGACGGCAATGGTGACGGGCATTTCGCCGCGGGCAATCAGATTGTCAAAGACCACTGGCACTCGCCAGCGCCCCTGCACATCCCGCATGCGTTCGCCATCCTGAAACACCATCAGAGCTGCTGGCTGATCGGCGCGATATTGTGCCGGCACATAGACGGACCAGTTGCGAACAGTGCCCGGGAAAATCGTGGATTTCCACGGGGCCATTTGTTCCACCGTCCCCTGCGGGACCTGCGCCTGCACGACCGCGTCGGGATGCGGACTCCAGTCAGGCTTCGTTTCGGTGCGAGGCAGCACGGTGGATTCCGGAGACTCTGACCAGAGCCAGCGCAGGGCCTCGGGAAGAAGTTCGCCGCCCCATTTTCCACTATGGCCCCCATCGGTCATGTCCAGACGGTACTGGTATCCGGCAAACTGCAGAGCGGCAGCCAGGTCCTGATTGCTGAGTGGCCAGTGGCCGTGCAGGTTGTTCACATCATCGCGTCCTTCCTGAAGGTACACGCGAATGGCTTTGGGCTTGTCCTTTGTTTTGCGAACCAGTCCTGGATAGGCCCAGCCGCCACGTATGTTGGTGTAACTTCCGATGTGGCTGAGCACTTTTCCGAACTGATCGGGCCGTTCCCAGGCAACTGTAAAGGCACAGATGCCACCGGATGAAATACCAGCCGTCGCTCGGTCTGCGGGTGCGGTTGAGACATTCCAGCCCTTCAAGGCTTCCGGAAGAAATTCATCGAGCAGAAACCTGGAGTACCGGTCCCCCATGGAGTCGTATTCGAAAGAACGGTTGCTGCGGTCTTTGGCGTCAGGCTTCAGTCCGCGAATTGTTCCCGGGTTCACAAAGACCGCGATCGTGACAGGCATCTGTCCCTTGTGAATCAGATTGTCGAACACCACCGGGACGCGGAATGCTCCATCGGTGCTGGCGTATCCGGAACCATCCATGAAGACCATTAACTTTGCCGGCTGATCTTCGCGGTACTGCGCCGGGATGTACACGCTGTAGCTGCGACTCGTTCCGGGGTAGATCTGGCTGCTGTTGAATTCACCTGTGATCAGCTTTCCATGAGGCACATCCGGCTGCACAATTCTGTCTGGGTTTTCGTCGGCGACAGTGAAGGACAGTGAACACAACAGGCCAACGATGACAGCGAGGCTGGAAACCTGCGTACTTCGCATGATGCACCTTGTACTGGAGGGAACTCGGGTGGGATGTGAGTCGTGAGCGACTGGCTGGAGCAGCCTGAGCAGATTGCTCTGCAGCCAGACACACGGATAGTCTCCAGTCCCGGGCCATCCGTCAAATGCAGCGGTGCAACCTGATCGTCATGCTGCTGCGAGGATTGAGTCCGATGGTGGAGTATGGGAGGCGAAGCGATGTTCACAGTCGCCTCCCGAAATGGCGAGCGGTGCGGCGCCAGCCCACCGAGAAGAAGACTTTGAAGGGGAACATCAACAACCCCAGACGTCTTGGAGGGATGACACACGCTGCTCGCCGGTGTGGTGACGAGCGCTGGACGCACGTTTCGGCGGAGCGAAACGCGACAATATTCATAGTTTCATGGCAGGGCAGGTGGCGTGACACACAGCACCCACCAGAGTTTCGGGCCAATCGGAGTCACGCTCACGGAAGTCAGCTGACCATCCTCGGGATGGACACGAAAGACTTCCAGTCCTCCGGTGGCTTCACCGGCAGCCAGCAGCCAGCGTCCGTCGGGGGCCAGATCAAACGAGCGGGGAACGGATTGCGTGGGAATGTTTCTGACCAGTTGCAGCTCGCCACCGGTTGAATCCAGTCGCACCAGAGCGAGGCTGTCGTGTCCGCGATTGGCCACGTAGAGGAAACGCCCTCCGGGATGCACCTGAATCTCAGCGGTGCTGTTCTGGGCCGGGGTATCCGGAGGCAGAGTGGAAACTGTTTGCCCCGGGAGTAACTGCCCACCGGGCTGCTGATGATAGGCGGTTACGGAACTGCCCTGTTCGTTATTGATGTAAGCGATGGGTTGCGAGGGGTGCCAGGCAAGATGTCGCGGGCCGGTGTTGGTCGGGCGTAACAGTTGCAGGGGCTGCAGGGCGGACAATTTTCCGGTGTCCGGGTGGAAGGCAAACTGAAAGATCGTATTGGGGCCGGTGTGAGGCACGTAGACATGGCGGTTGACGGCATCGGGAACGATGGCGTGTGCCTTTTCGCGGGTTGGCGTTTCAAACACCGGATTGGCGGACAGGGTGCCGTCACTGCTGATGCGATGCACGGTGACTTTGGCAGCCACGTAGTAGGCTGTCATCAGCCAGTCTCCGGATTGATCGACGGTGATCTGTGCCGGATCTTCCCCGGCCTCGACTACACTCAGTGTCTGCAGGGCACCGGATGCCGGATCGATGCGGAAGCTGCAGAGCTGCCCGGTGGATCGCATGGAGGCAAACAGAAAGCGGGAGTCGGCGGAGACAGCAAGTGCGGCTGGTTCGCCGGGGGTTTTCAGGCGTGATAGTTTCGTCAACGCGCCTGTTTCAGGATTCAACGACAGGACATCGATGCATTGCTCCTGTGCAGCAGAACAGTAGACCAGTAGCCGGGGGGCCTGCGGATCTATGGCCGTTACGGTCGCTGTTGCGGCTCCCCATGCCAGAAGTGCTATGAACCATGTATTCCGAAAAACGGCGTGCGGCAAACGAATCAAAGATCACCTCCGGCGGGAAATACGTCAGGCAAGGGAAAGTCGTGCTTCCGTCGAATGGCGCTGCGGCCTTCGACATCGACAGGAACTGAGCATGGTAGCCGGATCGCCGTGGGGGCGTCGAGTTCGAGGGAGCGGAGTGCGGAGTCAGGCGTGGTCAGCCGATGAGGCCTGGCTGGCGATTGATCCGCGTCGCTGGATCCGCGTGGAGAAAAAAAGAAGGACTTGAACTCGACAGCGCCTGACCAGCCGATTTGGACCGGAACGAGGCAGAATCGAGTGCAAGTCCTGCGGTGACGAGGACCAGCGGTTTGAGAGCAGAGATCAGCGGTAGACGACGCGATTTCCCCGACCGCTGTCAGAAAACAGATCCAGCTTGCGTGAGACGATCAGGACGTCGGCATCGTCGCCACCAAACAGGTGATCGCTGCCCGCCTGTCCGTCCAGTCGATCGCGGCCAAAGCCACCGTAGAGCCAGTCGTTGCCGGCTCCACCAAACAGTTCGTCGAGCCCTCCGTCTCCGAAGAGTTGATCGTCGCCACCACCTCCTAAGATCGTGTCGTTGCCGGTTCCTCCATGAATCTCTGCGGGCAGCAGGATGTCGGGGCTGATGGTGATGGAGTCATTTCCGGCACCGGCAAAGATCATGATCCCGCCGATGGAGGCCTGTGCAACTGTGTGGGTCAGCTTTCGATTGATGAAGACCTGCAGTTGTTTGTCGGACACTTTGACATTGATCACATCGCGCTTGTCAGATCCGTAAATCAGCAGTTGATCATTGCTGACGCGGACAGAGCTCTTCATGGGCAATGCCGTCGTGGCCACGAATTCTCCCAGACGTCGTCCGGCGCGAAGTCCCTCGGTGTTGTCAAAGGCAAAGTGAATTCCACCGTAGATACGGCTCATGCCGGCTTCGCTGGCGGCATCGCTGAAGCTGGAAAAGCTGCGATTCGGCACACCAGCGACTTCTGAGGGAAGGGTGAAGCTGAAGGAGTCGGTTCCGAGAAGACTGGCGATCACCGTCGCGCCGGTGGAGCTGAAGGTACTGTGTCCGGAGGTGTAGCTGGGGAAGGCGGGAGTGGTCAGCAGCGGAGTCCATGCGGGATCCGCCGTGGTGCCTCGATTCTGATCCTGGTCCGCATTGCGAATCGCGGTGATGGGACGCCACAGCTCATATTCGAATTTGGCATCCCAGCAGACGATGGCAGCATCAGCGAGGGCCATATCGAGGAGAGCGTAGAATCGCGTGGTCTCCAGAAGTTCCATGTCTGTCTGTTCGGCCACGATCTGAGCGATCATATTCCACTGGCCGGGGGGAGTGGCTGTTCCGGGACCACTGGCCCAGAATCTGGCGATATCTGTCTGGTCGGCCGTGCGGGTGCTGCTGTTGGCGGCACCCAGCGACTGGACTTCGTTAAGTGCTTTGGCATAGGTTGAAGATCGCAGTGTCGGAGGCGTTTTGGGGCGGAACTGGTTGGCGGAATTCAGTGTCCATGGAGTGACACTCGGCCACTGTGGCAGGACCGCCTGGGCATAGGCTGGAGCTGTCGGTACCCATTCGCCGGGTGCGTCGCCGTTGGTGTGCTGGACCTGAGTGGTGGAGCCGTCTGTGCTTCGCAGAGTCAGGATTTCCTGCGAGGCGAGGCTGCCGACCTGAATTCCGGCCGACTTTGCAGGCCCGTCCGGGATGGTGGCGAGGGACTGTGTCATCGCGGCATCGAACGCGGCAGTCTGAGTGGGGAACAGACTGACGAGACTGTGATGAGCGGCCACCACGACGGCGGCGGGCGTTGACGCTGTGGGATCCGCCGGGCTCAGACCCACGAGAGATTGATATCCGCCTTCGATCGCATTGGCAGCTTCGAACATCGAAGTGCTGACGATGGCCATAGCGCGAGAGGCGACTGGAGGGGCGGGTTTGACTGTGCGAATGGCGTCCAGCAGGATTTCATTCCAGTCATGAGCCGGGGCAGCAGACGCTTCCATCGCGGCGGCCAGCAGAACTCGAGGTTCAAGGGTGTTGATCTGTCGAACTGACGAAGAGAGCGTGGCAGGCTGTCGGCGGCGAGGGCTGTTCAGTGAATTGCAGAGTTGGCGGAGGGTGTTGAAGAACATGGTCGGCTCCCGGTAGGTGAGGGGCTGGAAGGGGGGGATCAATCCCGAATGACATGCTCCTGATGGAAGAGGCGACCCAGTCATGGGGGGCCTCATCTTTTTTCCACCGTAGATTTACTGAGACAGGTGGGTCAATTGAAAAACGTGTCGGCACAATCGATTTTTGCGGAAAAACTTTTCGGGAAAATAAGGCCAGTTTTGGGATAGAATTGGACAGCGATTTGCCCGGTGCGTGTGGTTTTTGTCAGTTTGTAAACCAAAGATTTACAAATGGGTGTTCAGTTGTAACGCGCGGCAGGGTATACCAGTGGGTTCAGGATTTTCGCGGCTGAAGAATTGAATACTCTTCGAAAAAACTTGTTGATTTCGGGCAAGCAGGATGGCTAGTTTGAACAAGTTTTTTTTCGCGACCGAGAGACACTCGGGTGACGGACCGGGGGAGTGTTTTCCCTTGGGGAGATTCCCTTTCGGCATTCTTCTGAGTCTGCAAATCCAGACTTAAGACATCCGTTTCGCGGGCTGACATCGGTCTTCTGAATATGTCAGGTGCAAGTCGGGCGCGAGGGATCAAAGCGAGCTCATTTGTAGATTGCAATGCCCCCCTTCGCTGCGAATGTAATTCGGATGGATCGCATGACATCGCGGTGTCGATTGCGGAAGCGGAGTACGACAGCTGAGAAGGTGCAGCGCCGGATTGTGATGGCTCGATTTGTCTGGCTTCGCCATTGATTCCGGATGGCTGCTGGATGCGTGGCCAGTGTGGTTTGTACCTCACGATCTGCGATGGCAGTAGAGGCCTTTGTATGAGCGCAACGTGTTGGTGAGCCGCGAGCCGGGGAACCCCTTTGCGTGTGGCGGCGTCCATGCATCACTGAGGTCCGGACTTGTTGTGGCGACCTGACACTGACGCGAGGGCAGCGCGTGCCGCCAGTTGGTGCCGTGGTTTGTGTCGGGTCGGACACACGGAGCGAGCAGGGAAACCGCACCCGGCTGGAATGGGTATCACGGATAGGGAATTCTTCCGGGGCGTGTTGTGCGTGGAAATCTTGTCCGACAGCGACGTACACTTTCATTCAGTGGGTGTCCTTGTTGACCGTTGCAGGTGGAGGGCATCGCCGTGGGGGTGGCTCATTGGAGTCGTTGAAAAATCTGCTGATGGACTGCCATGCGTTTTGTTGACGAGTTTCGGAACCCTGTGCTTGCCGAGCGACTGGTCACTGCGATTCGGTCGCTGGCGACGCGCCCGTGGGTGATCATGGAGGTGTGCGGCGGACAGACTCACAGTCTTCTGCGTTACGGCATTGATGAGGCTCTGGAGGGGGCGGTCGAGTTAATTCATGGTCCGGGCTGTCCGGTCTGTGTGACGGATGCGGCGGCGATTGATCTGGCGATCGATCTGGCGGCACAACCGGGGTGTGTCGTGGCCAGTTTCGGGGACATGTTGCGAGTCCCTGGAACGAGGCAGTCGTTATGGACCGCGAAGGCTCAGGGGGCAAATGTGCTGCCGGTGTATTCGCCGATCGAGGCGGTGGACTATGC
>JBDKIW010000552.1:0-16968 GCA_039796955.1 Planctomycetota bacterium | reverse complement strand
GGGCCATGCTGGCTGAAAAAGCGGCTGTGGAAGAGCGGGTGAAGGCGGTTGAGGCTGGGGTTGCCCGGGTGATGGTGATGGAAGAGTTGCGGGAGCCTCGGACAACCATGGTGCTCAACCGAGGGCTCTACAACGATCCGGGTGAGTCTGTGATGGCGGCGGTACCGGGCAGTTTGCCACAGCTCCCTGCGGGAAAAGCGGCGAATCGCCTTGAGTTGGCGCGTTGGCTGGTCTCTGACGCCAATCCCTTAACGGCTCGAGTGGTGGTGAATCGGTTCTGGCAGCAGGTCTTTGGTGTGGGGTTGGTGAAGACGGCGAATGACTTCGGGGTGCAGGGAGAGATTCCTGTGCATGAAGATCTGCTGAACTGGCTGGCCTGGGATTTTCGTGCGTCGGGCTGGGACGTCAAGCGGCTGATGCGGACGCTGGTGACCAGTCATGCCTATCGTCAGAGTTCGGTGCTGGAGTCACGGTTTCTGGAGGTGGATCCTGAAAACCGATTGCTGGCGCGAGCGGCGCGGTATCGGCTGCCGTCGTGGATGTTGCGGGATCAGGCGCTGGCGGTCAGTGGTTTGCTGGTGGACCGGCAGGGTGGGCCTCCGGTGAATGTGTACCAGCCGGTGGGGGTTTGGGAGGATGCGACGTTTGGACGGCGGACATATGCGCAGGATCATGGTGAGTCGCTGTATCGTCGCAGCATGTACATCTTCTGGCGGAGGATCATCGGCCCCACAGTCTTTTTTGACAATGCGCCTCGTCAGACGTGTTCGGTGAGTGTGTACCGCACTAATTCGCCGCTGCATGCGTTGCAGACGTTCAATGACGTGACGTATGTGGAAGCGGCGCGCGTGTTGGCGCAGCGACTGCTGACGGGGGCAGCGGGTGTGGGCAACGGGGCGGATCGTGAGCGACTGCGGCAATTGTTTCAGCGGGTGCTGGCACGAAATCCATCGGACGAGGAGTCCGGGATCTTTCTGTCGGGCCTGCAGCGATCGTTGTCGGAGTTTCGTCAGGAGCCTCAGGCTGCGGAGCTGTTGCTGGCGGTGGGAGAATCGCCGCGTGAGGCGTCACTGGACGCTGTGACTCATGCGGCATGGACCGGGTTGTGTCTGGCGGTCCTGAATCTGGACGAGGCCTTGACGAAGCAGTGAAGTTAGTTGTCAGTTGTCAGTTGTTAGTTATTAGTTGTTGGTTGTTGGTTGTTGGTTGTTTGATTGAATTGGTAGGGGGGTGAACCGTGGATCCGCTGCATCAGAGTCGCCAGCAAATGGTTCGACGCGAATTTTTTCGGGGTGCGACTGCGGGACTGGGCCTGCCTGCGCTGGCTTCGTTGTTGAATCCGTCGGGGATGGGGACTGTGTCGGGTGGGGAGAGCGGGGTTCAGGGATTCCCCGGATTTGCACCTCGTGCGAAGCGAATCATCTGGTTGTTCCAGAATGGCGCGCCGACTCATGTGGACCTGTTTGATTACAAGCCGCGGCTGCGGGAGTTGCATGGTCAGCCGTTGCCGTCGGGTTACGCGGATGGCAAGCGTTTCAGCACGATGACAGGTCAGGCGGACGGCAAGCTGATGCTGGGGAATGTGGAGCCGTTTCGTCAGCATGGCGAATCCGGCGCTTGGGTGAGTGATTTTCTGCCACACACGGCAGCGATTGCGGATCGACTGTGTTTTGTAAAGAGCATGCATACGGAAGCGGTGAATCACGCGCCGGCGATTCAGTTTCTGCTGAGTGGTGCGGAGTTGCCTGGGCGTCCGACGCTGGGGGCGTGGATGACATACGGACTGGGGGCGGAGACAGAAACTCTGCCGGCTTTTGTGGTGATGACCTCAACGACCAAAGACACGACATGTGGTCAGATTTTCTATGACTTCTACTGGGGCAGTGGATTTCTGCCATCGAAATACCAGGGCGTGAAATTTCGGGGCACGGGTGATCCTGTGTTGTACATGTCCAATCCGGAGGGGTTATCGCGTGCGATGAAGCGTGGCTGGCTGGACGACATCGCCCGGGTGAATGAGCTGAATCTTCGGGAGTATGGCGATCCGGAAATTGCGACTCGAATTTCCCAGTACGAAATGTCTTTTCGGATGCAGGCGAGCGTGCCGGAGTTGACGGACCTGTCCGGGGAGACACAGGAGACACTGGAGATGTACGGTCCGGGTGTCCAGGAGCCGGGGACATTTGCTCACAACTGTCTGCTGGCGCGTCGACTGGTGGAACGCGGGACTCGATTTGTGCAGCTGATGCATGCCGGGTGGGACCAGCACAATTCGCTGACGACAGAGCTTTACAATCAGTGTCGGGACACGGATCAGGCGAGTGCGGCGCTGGTCCGGGACCTGGAGCAGCGGGGATTACTCGAGGATACTCTGGTGATCTGGGGTGGTGAATTTGGTCGGACGCCGTTTATTCAGGGGGACATCAACAATCGACCGCGATGGGGTCGGGATCATCATCCGTATGCGTTTACGGTGTGGATGGCTGGTGGCGGAATTCGTCCCGGGATGAGCTATGGGGCTTCGGACGATCTGGGGATCAATGCGGTAGAGAATCGGGTGCATGTGCATGACCTGCAGGCCACGTTGCTGCATCAGTTGGGGATTGATCACGAGAAGCTGACGTATCGATTTCAGGGGCGTCAGTTTCGGCTGACGGATGTTCATGGCACGGTAGTGCGGGACATTTTGAGTTGAGGCGGTTGTCAGTTGTCAGTTGTCAGTTGTCGGTTGTCGGTTGTCAGTTGTCGGTTGTCAGTTGTCGGTTTTTGGGGTTTGGTGGCGATGATGGCGACGCGGGTGAATTTGGCGGGCAGGTGAACGAGGCTGAGGCGGGTCATGCGGACCTGGCAGCCTTCTTCCCGGAGGATTTGCTGCATGCGTGTGAGGGCGATGTTGGCGTAGTGGTAACGTTTTGAAATGAAGCGGCCGGTGGGGCTTTCGCTCATTTCCAGATTGATCAGGGTTCCACCGGGCGCCAGCATTCGGATGAGTTCCCGGAGGCTGTCTTCGGTAGAGCTTGCATAGCCGACGACGGCACCGACGCAGATCAGGTGAAAGTGGTTCGGCGGCAGAGTCACGAGCTGGCCGTCGGGTGTGACGAGTTGACTGGGGTGGGAGATATCGGCGACGCCGACTCGGATGCGCGACTGGTCGATCTGTCGGATGCGGGCATTGTCGAGGGTGGTTGTCAGGAAGCGGGATTCGAGATCGGTTGCGGTGAGTGTGGCGGAGGGAAAGCGTTCGAGGAAATGCAGACCCAGCATTCCGGTGCCGCAGCCGGCATCAAGGATTTGCATGTGATCGCGGGGTTGCAGATCGACGCTGCCGAGAAACCGATGAATACTGCGTTCGTACCCCAATGATTTCATGAAGAAGTCATAGACGCGAGTACTTTTGTACAGCCGGGGGTTGAGCATTTGAAAAACGATCCAGGCGACTCTGAGTAGGGCAGGGTGTTGCGAGAACCTGACAAGAATGACAGCAGCGTGGGTGTGCTGTCGCTATGTGCTGCGGGTTTTGCTGTTGGTTTGAGTGAAGTGAACGTCTTTGGGTTGGACGACTGCAGGTGGGGTCTATTGTGGCAGGTTTTGGCGGCACGAAAAGCGAAAGACGGTGAAGAAACCGTGGGACTGCAGTTGCAATCGGAGACGATTGAGGGCGGTTCTGGCGGCGCGTTGGCGGAAGATCGCGAGGTTTCCGGACATACTGACATCGACAAGTTCGACGGCGTCCTGATTTCGGCAGGCGATCGCCACCAGTCCCTTGCGGATCGTGACACCGACAGGGGTGGTTTCATCGAGGAATGGGGATGAGAGCAGCAGGTAGTCGGCCTGATGGGACTTGAAGTAGCCGGGGATCATGTCGTGAATCAGGCTGGTCCAGCGATCGAGTGGCGGCTGGGTGTGGCTTTGCAGGTCGTGGTGTGGATCGCCCCAGGCACCGGGGATCACCAGGGATTCTTCGACAACCGTATCGGCGGCCTGCAGCTCGGTCATCCACAGGGCGAGTTGACCGCCGGTGGTCGCTCCTTCGAGGAGTGCGACTTGTTCGTTGCGCATCTGCAGCAATCCGGCGACGACGTCATGGAGTTCGGCATCGCCATCGCCGTAGACGGCGTGTCCGAGTCGTTCGCGGATCTGCTGTTCTGTTTGTTCGCAGAGCAGGAGGGCGGTTTCGGGGGAGGGGGAGCGGGCGGTGATCCAGAGAGAGATGACGGCTTCGCTGGCGGTGATACCGACTTCGGGATTACGACCTCGCGCGGTCAGGTCGCCGAGCATTTTTTCGGCTTCTGATTCACCGTAGCCGAAGGTGCGGACGACTTTGCGGCAGAGTTGCATGCCGCTGGCCAGCAGATGGGGGCGGATCTGCTGTTCGAACATGGGTTTCATTTCGGCGGGGACACCGGGCATGGCGGCGATCAGGCAGGTGTGATGAGTCGCTGCCCGGGAAATGCGCATGAGGATTCCGGGTGCCGTTCCGCAGTGATTGGGAATGACATCTGCGAATTCCGGCCGATCTGCCTGGCAGAGGTTTCGTTCCGGCATCACGCGACCTCGCGCCGTGAACAGTGCCTGAATGCGCAGCAGTGACTCTTCATCGCGGACGAGTTTCTGGTGAAAGGCGTCGGCGAGCGCTTCGCGGGTGAGGTCATCGAGGGTGGGGCCGAGTCCACCGGTGATGAGGACGACATGGGAGCGTATTGCGGCGGCCTGGAATTCGGCGACGATGGCGGCTTTGTCATCGGCGATTGTGGTGTGTCGGGTGACGGTCCAGCCGAGGGCTTCGAGTTCCCGGCTGAGCCACTGGCTATTGGTATCGAGGCGAGAGCCGCAGGTCAGTTCGGACCCGATGGCGATGATTTCGGCGTCCACGGTTACTCCCATTCGATTGTTGCGGGGGGTTTGGAGCTGACGTCATAGACGACGCGATTGATCCCGCGGACGGAGTTGATGATGCGAGTGGAGATTTTGCCGAGGACATCCCAGGGGAACGGGTACCAATCGGCGGTCATAAAATCTTCTGTGCGGACAGCGCGGACGGCGGCGACGTTTTCGTACGTGCGATCATCACCCATGACGCCGACGGACTGTACGGGCAGGAGCACGACGAAGGCCTGCTGAATCTCGCGGTACAGATTGGCTTTGCAGAGTTCATCGATGAGGATGGCGTCGGCTTCGCGGAGGATGCGGAGTCGATCATCGGAGACGGCGCCGAGGCAGCGGACGGCGAGCCCGGGGCCGGGGAACGGGTGTCGCCAGACCATGGCTTCGGGCAGTCCGAGTTGTTCGCCCATCCGTCGGACTTCGTCTTTGAAGAGGTCGCGCAGGGGTTCGATGAGTTCGAAACCGAGTTCATCGGGCAGACCACCGACGTTGTGGTGGGACTTGATGGTGGCAGCGGGACCATCGGGATTGGCACCGCTTTCGATCACATCGGGATAGAGTGTTCCCTGGGCGAGGAAGCGGGCGTTGGGAATGGATTTGGCTTCGTCGCGGAAGACTTCGATGAAGACGCGGCCGATGATTTTTCGTTTTTGCTGGGGGTCTGAGACGCCGGCCAGTTCGGAGAGGAATCGTGCGGAGGCATCGACGACGTGCAGGTCGGTGCGGAAGTGACGGGAGAATTGTTCTTCGACCTGCTGACGTTCGTCTTTGCGCAGGAGTCCGTTGTCGACGAAGATGCAGGACAACTGGTCACCGATGGCTTCGGAGATGAGGGCGGCCACCACCGAGGAGTCGACGCCACCGGAGAGGCCGCAGATGACGCGATCGGTGCCGACGATATCGCGGATGCGTTGTTTCTGTTGTTCGATGAGAGAGCTGATTTGCCATGTCCCGTGGCAGCCGCAGATTTTGCGGACGAAATTGGCCAGCAGTTGTCCTCCGAATTCGGTGTGAGTGACTTCGGGGTGGAACTGAAGACCGAAGATCTGCCGATCGCGATGTCGGACGGCGGCATTGGGGCAGGTGGACGTGGACGCGAGGGGCTGGAATTCGCCGGTGAGTGATTCGACCTGATCGCCGTGGCTCATCCACGCCGTGAATGTGGGCGGGATTTCGTCGAAGAGTGGGTTGGAGGTCCCGGGCAGCTGGTGGCAGGGTGCGCGACCGAATTCGCGGGAATGTGCGGGCAGGATTCGTCCGCCGAGGGTATGGCAGGTGAGCTGCATGCCGTAGCAGATACCGAGGACGGGGATACCGAGTTCGAAGATGGCGGGATCAACTTTGGGGGCACCCGGGCTGTAGACGCTGGCGGGTCCACCGGAGAGGATCAGACCTTTGGGGTTGAGTTGTCGGATGCGATCGGCGGTGAGGGTGTGGCGCACGATCTGGCAGAAGACATTCTGTTCGCGGACGCGTCGAGCGATCAGTTGTGCGGTTTGTGAGCCGAAGTCCATCACGAGCACGAGTTCGTTGGTGGATGCTACGGGGGAGGTGGATGAGGTGTGAGCGGATGTGGCCGCACTGCCGGAACCAGCCATGAGCAATCGCAGTCGCAGGAAAGACGTCGGGAAACGAAGCCACAGAGACAACGAGAAGTCTTGTGGAAAAACGCGATAATCTAGCAGAGAAGTGCCATCAGGAACAGTGTTCGGGGCGGGTGATCCGGGGTGGCTGTCAGTTTTCCCGGGGTCAGTCATTCCATGCAATCCGGTCGATTTGATAATTCTGCCTACAGTCTGAGTGTCAAACCGAGTAGACTGCGGCAGCCATGGGCGTTGTCCGGAACCTGTTCGCCGGGCAACGGCAGGCGGCTGGCCGTTGTTTGTCGTCTGTCGGTTGCGAGTGTGGGGCGGGCTGTCCCGACGGGGCTCACACGGCGACTCATCACCCGGAATCGGAATCTGTTGCTGCCATGTCTGCGACTTCACCAACGTCCGTGCGTATTGATCTGCCTCCGGCAATTCGGGGGCTGCTGCGTCAGGTGCGTTTCCGCATTCGCCGGGATTCGCTGCTGAGTGGTGTGTTATTCAGTCTCAGTTGTGCGATTGCCGTCTTCTGGGGGACTCTGGGACTGGAGACCGGTTGGTTTCTGCTGCAGTATCTGGAGTTACCGCCGGGGCTGCGAGTGATTCTGTTGCTGGCGATGAGCAGTGGGGCGGTGTGGCTGGGCGTGCGGCGGGTGATTATTCCGTGTGTGCGACGCATTCGGGATGCGGATGTTGCTCTGCTGGTTGAGCGTCGTTTTCCGGAGTTTCAGGATCGGCTGGTCACTACTGTCGAATCGGCTCGGGGCATACCGCTGGAAGGTCCGTTGTCGCAGGTGATGCTGCAGCGTTCGATTGCGGAAGCGGAAGTTCTGGCGGGGCGAGTCCGTTGTGCGGAGCTGTTTGATACGCGACCGCTGCGAGTGCTCGGGATGGTGGCCGGCAGTCTGTTGTTGTCGGTGGTGATTCCGCTGGTCATTCAGCCGCAGCTGGCGGTTCGCTGGTGGAATGCGTTTGTGTTGTGTCGGGATGTGTATCGGGTGCGGACCACGGACATTGTGGCCACAGTGATTGCGCAGCCTGGTGACCGTCGAGTGGGCTTCTCTACCGATTCACTGCAGCCTGTGTACCGTCATCCGCGATCAGCGGATCTGGAGCTGGAGTTTTCGGTGCCTGTGGATGGGCCGCAGGCGTGGCGTGTTCCGGATCGAATTCGGGTGGATGTGCTGCGTGCGGACGGCAGTCGCAGCCGTGCCTGGGTGTCTCAGTCCTCTCCGCGGACCTATCGATTTGTGATCACTCAGCTGCGTGAACCAGTCGAGCTGGAGGTATTGGCGGGAGATTTTCGTTCGCGGGTTCCGTGGCGAGTGGACGTGGTGGACACACCGGGGCTGGATGCAATTCAGTTGAAGTGTGTTTATCCGGAGTACACGGGCTGGAATCAGTCGCGAGAATCGACGCTGGCGGTAACGGGCAGTGAGATCCCCTTGCCCGAGGGGACTCGTTTTTATCTGACGGCCGTGGCCGCGAAATCGCTGCAGAGTGCGCGGATAGTGACGGAGCGGTTTGAGGTCTTCGGGGATCGTCAGCAGACGGTGATCCGGCTAACCGATGGAACGCCGCTGCAATCGCTGCTGCGACCGCTGGTGTCTGCGGATGGTCGCAGTTTGTCGGCGGGTTTTATGCTGGCTGGCAATGGGCCCGGGGACGGAACTGAGAGTGTTCGAGGTGCAGCGACCGCTGAGGCAGGTGATGCTGCCGTGGAGACGCAGGAGACTGCGTCGGGTGGTGAGGGCAGGGACGGAGTATTGACGGCGGACGGGGATTTGAGGATCACGTCCAACACGAGCCTGCGATTTTTTCTGCATGACATGGACAATGTGATGTCGGCCAGTCCGGAGACGCTGCGGGTGGCTGGGATTCCGGATGCGCCGCCGGTGGTGGTGGCTCAGATGACGGGGATCGGCAATTCGGTGACGCGGCGGGCGCGGATTCCGGTGGCTGGTCGAGTTCGGGACGACTACGGGTTGCAGTCGGTGGGTTTTGAGTTTCAGGTGGATGACGAGACCGGCTGGCGTCCCCGGCCTCTGCGAGCGGTGGTGGCGGTTGGTTCCACGGATGTGACTCTGCAGCGGGACGAGGCAGAGCCGTTTGAGTATTTCGAAGTGCAGCCGCTGGAATTGTCGGAGGGGCAGTCGTTGACGCTGACCGTCATTGCGGCGGACGGCAATCCGGAACCCGGTCCGGGTGTTACGCGCAGTGCGCCACTGCCGTTCCGGATTGTCAGTGATGACGAGCTGCTGTCATTGCTGTACACGCGGGAGATCGCGTTGCGGGCAAGGTTTGAAGAGATCATTGCGCAGCTGGAGGAAGTGCGGAAGGACTTGAATTTTCATGGGGAAGTGGCCAGTCGCGTGGAGAGTGCGGCGGCGGCAGCGCCGGAGGATGTGATCAGTCTGTCCACATGCGGGACTCGCAGCAGCAACAGTCTGCGGCGACAGGCGAATGAGTTGAGTGCGGTGCTGGAAGCCTTTGAGGAGATTCGGCGGCAGTTGATCAACAATGCGATTCCGCTGCACAATGCCGAAACGATGCAGGCGGGGATTCTGGATCCGTTGGGAGCGGTGATCAGTAACGAGCTGCCTCGTGCGGATCGTGCTACGGGAGCATTTCGCGCAGCGGCAGCGGAAAAGCGTCCGGTGAAAATGCTGGTGCAGCAGGCTGAGACAGACGTGGCGGCTGTGGTGGCGTCACTGCGAGCGATTCTGGAGAACGTACGGGATCTGGCTGAGTTTCATGAGGCCCTGCGGGACCTGAAGCAGTTGTCGGACGAACAGAAGAAAGTGCTCGACGAAACCAGGAAGCTGCAGAAAAATCAGTTGTTTGAAGACCTTCTGAAGTGAGACCATAGAGCATGGTAATGCGAACTCTGGCCGGACTGATGGGAGCCGTACTGTGCGTCAGCCAATGGTCGATGGCGGTGGTACCATGGACAGAGCCGCAGGATCCGCCTGCCGTGCCACCGAAGACTCCGGGAGAGCTGCGGGACGAGCAGTTGGCGATCAGTGGGCGGTATGCGCGGTTCGAGCGCATGCTGATGCAGATGGCCGACATTATGGCGCGTCAGGATCCGGAGCGCGCGGATCTGTTGCGGCGAGCGCTGGGGAAAGGGCGTGAGGATCTGCTGAAGGAGGATATTGAGAAGGCCGTGGAGTTGTTGAGTGCCGGCGATCTGGGAGCGGCCTCGGAAAAGCAGGCGGAAGTGATGGAGAGCCTGCAGAGTCTGCTGAAGCTGATGCAGAGTGAAGATCGGCGGAGCAGTGTGGAGAAAGAGCGTGAGCGTCTGAACGGGCTGTTGAAGGACGTGAAGACGGTCATTGCGGAGCAGCGATCGACTCGCGCGGCCACTCAGAATTCGCCGGCGCCCTCCAGTGCGGCTCCGGGGCAGCAGCGGGCGATTGAGGGCACGGACAAGCTGCTGCAGGAGATTCGTGAAAACGACGGGAAAGCAACGGATTCTGAGCCCACGCCGGAAGAGAATGCCCCGGGTGAAGGGCAACAGAAATCGAGCGATACGCCCGCGGATTCTCAGGAAAAGCAGGGCGATTCCTCGGCTGAGAATATGCCGAAATCGGAGCAGAAAAAGGGCGATTCTTCATCGAATGACGCCGGCAAATCGGGATCAGAGCCGTCTGAGGCCGAACAGAAGGGGGCTGCGGGGAAGCCGGGCGACGAGAAATCAAAGGCGGGAAAATCGGGACAGTCGGGTGACGAAAAGCAGAAGGGGGCCGGGAAATCGGACGACCGCCCGGAACCCACGAAGGATCCTGAAGGCAAGGAAAAGTCGTCGGGGGGAGGTGACCAGAAATCGGGAAGCAAATCGGACGGTAAATCGGGAAGCAAATCGCCAGGTTCCGCGGGAAAACAATCCGGCAGCAAATCGCAGAAGGCAGGGGGGGCGCCCGCCGGGAAATCCTCTGGAAATTCGCCCCCGAAACAGCAGCAGACACCCGGTAAAGACGAGTTGGAACGTGCGAAGGAGCAGATGGAAGAGGCTCTGGAGGCCCTGAAGCAGCAGCAGCGTCAGGAGGCGTTGAAGGCGGAAGATCAGGCGATGGAGGAGCTGCAGAGTGCGGTGGAAAAACTAGAGGAAGAGTTACGGCAGCTGCGAGAGGAAGAGAAGGAGATGATTCTGGCGTCTCTGGAAGCGCGTTTTCAGCGGATGCTGTTGCTGGAGACTCAGATCCATGAAGGCACGCTGGCCCTGGCTGCGACTCCGCAGAAGGACTGGCTGGATTTGTCGTACAGTCGTTGTCGTGAACTGGCGCAACAGCAGACCGAACTCGCTCGGGAGTGTACTCAGACGGTCACGTTGCTGCGTGAGGATGGTTCATCCGTGGCGATTCTGCTGGCGGTGGAGGACATCGAGGCGGACATGCAATCCGTGAGTGGTTGGTTGCAGGAATCCAGTGTCACAGAGCTGACTCAGTCGGTTCAGAAGGACATCCTGGAAGCGCTGAAGCAGCTCATTGAGACGACTCAGAAAGAGATGCAGGACATGAAGAATCCGAATCGTCAGCAGTCGACGCAATCGCAGGGAGCGAAGAAGCAGTCGCGGCTGGTGGAGCTGATGGCAGAGATCAAGGTACTGAAGAATATGCAGTTGCAGGTGAATCGTCGTACGAAGCAGGTGGATGAACTGATTCCGAACGCGGAAGCATCGAATCGGGATTCGCTGCTGAAACAGATTCGGGAGTTGTCGGCTCGTCAGCAGAAACTGATTGAGACCACAAAGGAGCTGGCAAAGCAGGCTGAGGGGCCGTGAGATGCAGGCAGGTGACGACGCCGAAGTGGATGATTTTAATCCCTGGCTGCCGGCTGAGCACGAGGAACGTTCACCGGGTTGGGAAATTGAGCTGCCTTCAACCGGCTATGTGTGCGAGCAGGATGGGATTATCTGTGGTGAGGTGGTGCAGCTGCCCGCAGTGTGCCTGGTCAGTGGAGTTACCACGAATCTGGTCCCGTTCTACCTTCCGTTGACGACGACAGGGCCTGGCAACGGGATCCTTCGGATCGCTGGGGTGAATTTTCTGTTGGGAGGTTTTGTGATGTTTGTGGTGACGGCGGCTGGCGACTTGTGGGGCACGTGGAGCCTGAGTGCTGTCAACTACGTCGCTGGTCTGGCCGGGATGGTGCTGGGCAGTCTGCTGTACTTTTTTTCCCAATCGCGGCAGGTGTGTCACGTGCTGGGGTTTCTTTGTCGTTCCCGTCGCATGGTGTGGCGTGGCGGCGAGGTGGTGCTCTGGATGGCATGGGCTGGCTGGAGCTGTGTGGTCAGCATGAACCCGGTCTATCCCACGTGGGTTTATCTGGCGGGAGCTGGCGTGGTGATTGCAGGCACCTATTGGATCCAGCGTGTTCTGTTGGGGGGCCTGCAGTTGCGAGCGACGGCGTTGCCGGACAAGCGTTTTCTGGTGCAGGGCTTTTCTGGTTCAGTGCTGGACCGATTGCGGGGCAAGTCTGAATCGGCATGAGCTGGAGATTGATGTCGTGGAGCCGATCTGTGGCCGGAGGGTTGAGGGATTTCGCGTAGCGGATTTTGTGTCAGAGGTGTTGGCGAGATTGAAGCTGGGCCATGCTGGCAGTGGGAGAGCAGTGGGTGAGTATGCAGGGCAGGGACGAGGATGATCCGTTTGCGGTGCTGCCGATGCATGACACGGAGCGGAGTGTGCACGGTCTGGACCTGCCGATTTCGGAGCACACGGAATTTGAAGTGGTGGAACGGGGTATTGTGTGTCGCAGTGGTCTGCGCCTTCCGGAATGGTGTCTGCACACCGGCGGCGAAACACGTTTGCGACCGCTGGTGATGAACGTGGTGGCGTGGGAATCCGCGCGAAGCTTCAGCATAGGGCGGGTGTTTCGGGGAGTGCTTTATGGACTTGCCGGGGCAATAGGAGTCACGCTGCTGCTGACGGGAATCACGACTTTGACCGGCCCGAGTCAATTGGCGGTAGTGCCTGTGGCACTGGTGCTGATCGGGGTGGCGATCCTGTTAGTGCTGTGTTCCCTGTTCGTGTCGCCCGGGACGCAGCCAGCATTGTCGGCGTGTCGCCTGACCGGTTTTGTCAGTCGACGGCGACATCTGGCCAGCATCGTTGTGGGAATACTACCTGCGGTCGTTATCATGGCGAGTGTATTCACGTCGTTCGTGGTGCAGTCGTTCTATCTGTTGCTGAGTTTCTGGGGAGGGCTGCTGCTGTTGCAGATTCTACTGGGGCGACTGTTCTGGAGTGGGACGCGATTGCGGAGCCAGCAGCTTCCTGATGGACGTTTTCTGATCACAGGGTTTGCTCCGGGTTACTGGCAACGTCTGGAGGCTCTGCGTGAGAGCGGGCGGTCAGAGTGAGAGTATTTAGTGAGAGGTGAGGAGGCTGTGGAATCCGGGTCATGTCCGTCGATGTGAGCGGTGTTGCTCATCCTGAACGGTCCGGGTTCAGCCTGTGTTTTCGGCCTGAGCGTCATTAAATCCGGCGACGATGGCGGTGCTGAAGAAAGGCAACGTGGATGGTGATGCCTGCTGATGAGAATCCGTACGAGGTCATGACATCACTGGAACCGATCGCTGACGCGGGGGCAGAGGCGGTGGTTGAGCATGGGGACTTTGAACTGCACGGTGGTGGACTGTTATGTCGCAGTGGTCTGAGGCTGCCTGCGTACTGTCTGCATACTGGCCGGCCGACGGGGCTGAGTCCATTTCCGATGACGCTGATTGACATGGCGGGGAATCGAGCGGCGAGTCTGGGGCGAATTTTCAAAGGCGTGCTGATTGGGCTGTTGATTCTTATTGCGGCGGGTGGTGTTTCGCTGCGACTGGGAGCGGTGACGGGATTGAGTGTGGGTGTGCTGATCATGGCCCTGACGCTGGTGCTGTTGTTTGTCCTTGTTTATCTATGGCAGCGACGGGCGGCACAGCCCCCGACGTGCAAGTTGACTGGGTTTGTCACGACCGGGCGGCTGAAGTTACTGACGTGGCTCCGGCTGATGCCAATGTGTGGACTGCTGCTGAGCTTCGTGGTACGGATGACGTGGTCGGACACCGTTGCAAATCTGAGTTTGTTTCTGGTGATCGTTTTGCAGTTTGTGATCAATCGGATGTACTTCCGAGGTGAGCGATTGTCCTGTCAGCAGTTTCCCGACGGTCGATTTTACATCGCGGGTTTCACTCCGGTTTTTCTGCAGCAGTTGTCACGTGAGTCATCGAAATCGCCGGACGTGGGGACTGGTGGCGGTGGCGCGAGTAGGGCAGACGGGGTTGGGGGTTGATTCGCAGGAGAGACGGAGAACGTTGGCGAATGGTTATTGCTCCCTGAATTGGGGGGGGGGCGGTTGGCCTGATGGTTGCGAAGTTTCTCGGTGGGATTGGGGCTAACGAGTTATCGGAGGCCCAGGGTGGCGACCGTGGTGTCCGGTGATGGCTTGTGGCGGATTGTCAGTGACTGGTGTTGCATGGCTGCGGTTCTGGCGGTCCAGTTGTGGACGCTGGTGGAACCTTTCGGACTGGGGCGTGTGGGATTGTTTTGCGGACGGAGAACGGGGTGGGAGCCAGGGTGGTAATGAAAAGGGACGAGACAGGAAAGATGTGCAGATTTGGGAAGGCACGAGGCCGATATTCTCGATCTCTGAAATCCATCGGGGCAAGTTCAATGGAATCGGGCCCTGGAATTGCGAATTTTTGTTGACAATGGGTCCGCCGGACTGAAAAATCCGCCACCGAAAGGATTCGGCCGTTGAGTTGACAGAGTTCATCTGTTTGCTCGGCATCCCCTCGCAAAACCTACTACTGCAGGCCTTCTGACAGATCCGGGCGCCGGTTCTGTGAAGTGGTCTGACGTGGGCTTTGCACGCAGAACTCCAGGGAAGGAAAAATGCTCGCCGTTTTTTCGCTGTTTGTTACCACTGGAGCTATTGAATGCTGTCTCGCTATTCTGAAGCGGATGAAGGTCTTGAATCACTGTCCGACATCGAGGGCTATGAGTTTCTCAGCGATCTTGACGCGGGATTTGAAGAAGAGTTGAAATCCCTGGGAGTGGATCCTTCTTCGCCGACGGCTGCCAAGCCGGGTTCAGAAGAGAAGGTCATGATGCTGGCGGCTCGCTATGCCGCAGGATTGCCGCTGTGGCACGAAGACGACTGCTACGACCATGGACCGGGCAGTGTTGGCAATCTGATTGTGGAAGACGATCTGAACGACGACAGTTCAGAGACATTTGATCTCGCGTGAGAGGCTGTATCGGCCTGTTCAAACGCAGCGACGCCGCAGCATCTGCGGCGTCTTTTTTTTGCTCGGTGGGCGATCGCAGGATTGAGGCCACGCTGGACACGGGAAACGGTGACGGACTCCGGATACCTATAGATTTCCGGGTGGTCGCTGCGAAACCAGCGGTTAACGTGGAATGGTTGTTGGTGCCAGTTGGTCAGGGGGAGGAGTTGCCGCCGGAGAGTGACCGCTGGTAGGCGTCAAAACTGTTGCGGTATCTTGCCGGCGGTGTGGATTGACGCCCGGTGGTGTCCTGGCGATCCCGGTCGCGTGCTGTGGTTCCCGTGCGAGTTTTTCCCTGCGACTGCACATCGAGGCTGCGCAGCATTTCCTCGAAGGATTTCCGTGAGAGGCTCTTTTCACGCAGTTGCTGGTCATTCAGTTCACGTTCCTG
Organism: Planctomycetota bacterium; assembly: GCA_039796955.1. Classification (GTDB taxonomy): domain Bacteria; phylum Planctomycetota; class Planctomycetia; order Planctomycetales; family Planctomycetaceae; genus SXXK01. The sequence continues at coordinate 1,829 of JBDKIW010000552.1, read as the reverse complement.
CAATTGCTGTTGCATACGCCGCGTAAACGCTTCCAGCTCGGCTTTGGTCCAGCCCAGTTGATCAAGGAGTTTCTGGTCAACTTCACCGCGGTCCAGTTCTTTCTGCAGACGTTTGAGGGCGAGTCCGGCGGCGCGGGCGGCGTTGTCCACTTCCGCATCACTGGGCTGCTGTGCTGGTTCCACGGGTGGTGTTTCCGATGGTCCCGACGACGCGGCATTGTCGTTCTGTGCTTCGGGTTTTTCGTTGTCGGCATCGGGGGCGCCGCCGGCCTGTTTTCCGGGTTGTGGAGAAGTCGCGGGAGGTAGCTCTTCGCCACGACCGTCATCGGACGCTGGCTGGGATTCCGGTGCAGCCCCGGAGCCGGCCTGAACGCCGCCTGTGGCACCCGGTGTGCCGATCGCGCCTTTGCCACCGCCCCCAGGCTGTTTGCCGCCGCCGGACTGCTGGGCACCAGCCTTCCGGGCGCCGCCTTCGCCACCACGGTCGGACTTCTGCTGGCTGCCGGATTGCCCGCCCGATTTCTGATTTCCGGACTGATCCTCCGCTGTCGACTCGGGCTGTTCCGCTGGCGATTCTTCTGGTGCGGAGTCCTGCTTGTCGGAGTTTCTTTGTGGATTACCTGGCTGAGAGGATTTATTGCCGGACTGTGCGTCGGCACCTGGCTGTGAATCTGCCGAGGGATCGTCCGGAGAGGGCTGGCCGGCCTTGCTGGCCTGCTTTCCGGTTCCCTTTGTGTTTTGGGGTTTGTCGGAGGCCTTTCGATCGGAGGGTGTACCTGAGGCTGGCTCGTTTTCGGTCACGGTTTCGGAGTCGTTGGGAGCGTCTCCATTCGGAGCCTTTGGTGTGGTGGAATTGGGAGAGGACTTGCCGTTTTTGGCGGCTTTGTTGTTGCCGTTTTTCTGTGGATCAGCGCTTCCGGGGTTCCGGGCAGCGGAATTGCCCGACTTCTGTTCGTCGGACGAAGCGCTTTCCGTGGCATTATCCGGTGAGGAATTGCCGTTTTGCGAACTGCCCCCCGCGGCAGCTCCGCCACCGGATTTCTGCGAACCTGCGGCCTTAGAGCCGGTTTTGGAGGGGGCGGCTGAGGCACCGGACTGACCGGCAGGAGCCTGGCGGCTCTGGCTGGAATTGCCGTCGGAGTTGTTCCCCTTGCCGTCGTTGTTGTTCCCCTCGGATGGGGAAGGAGAGGACGAGGGCTGTCCGTCTGAGCCTTGTGGCTGACTGTCGCCGGATGGATTTGTGTTTGAGTCGCCGCTGGGGGACGAGTTGTTGCCGTCGGATGGTTTTCCGGAAGGCGACGTCGAGGGGTTGTCGCTGCCGGGGTCTGGTTGTTCAGTGGATTTTTCGCCAGTGTTCTGAGGTGACGCGCCGTTCTGCGGCGATTCAGCCTTGTTGTTGCCGGACTTTGTTCCATTGCCGGGTTCCGGGGTGTTCTTTTTGGGGGCGTCCTGTTTGTTCTGCCCGGGGCGCTGTGTGGCTGCCTGGCCAGGTTGTGTATTGGGTTCTGTAGTCCCGGGCTGTGCGTTTTCGGGCTGCATTTTTTCGGCGGCAGCATCGGGTTGCGTGGGATCCTGTTGTCCGCGTTTGCTGGACGTTCCGGGTTGATCGGTTTCTCCCCTGGAATCGCCGGTCGGGGGCTTTTCTGCAGCGGCATCCTGGTCGTCAGGGCTGTTGGCTTCGGCTGTTTGTGCTTCTGGAGACGTGGTTTTGTCTGGTGTGTTTCCAGCGGATGGTTCGGGGGTGTTGGTTGAGGGGGACGTGGCTGCGGCACCGGGCATCTCTGCTGGTTGCGGATTGGTGGTGTCTGGCGCGTTGGAATCGGAGTTGG
>JBDKIW010000551.1:0-11966 GCA_039796955.1 Planctomycetota bacterium | reverse complement strand
CAAGCGTCCCGAAAAACACCTTCTGCACAGCGGTCAACAGATACCACGCTCCCAGAATCACACCCGTGGTTCCAAGTGCGGAATAGACAGGATTCGCTCGAAACATCCCAGCCAGCGACAGGAACTCACCCACGAATCCGTTCAGCCCCGGCAGCCCGATGCTGGACATGGAAATGAACACCATAAAGACGGCGATTCGGGGCAGACGCGTTGCCAGGCCACCCATTTCCGACATCTCACGTGTGTGATAACGCTCGTAAATCATGCCCACAATGATGAACAGAGCCCCCGTGGACAATCCATGGTTGATCATCTGCAGCACACTTCCGGTGATGCCCTCGGTGTTCAATGCGAACAGGCCCAGCATGCAGAACCCAAGATGGGCGACCGAACTGTAGGCCACCAGCTTTTTAATGTCGGTCTGTGCCAGAGCACACAGCGAACCGTAAATGATGCCGATCACGGACAGCAGGCCAATCACCGGCAACCCGATGGCCACTGAGGCCTCTGGAAACAGCGGCAGGCAGATTCGGAGAAAGCCATAACTGCCAAGCTTCAGCAGGACACCCGCCAGCACAATACTGCCTGCCGTGGGGGCCTCAACGTGAGCCAGCGGAAGCCAGGTGTGAAATGGAAACACTGGCACTTTGATCAGAAATCCCATCGACACGGCGATGAACAGCGTGGTCTGCAACTGCGCCGGAATGGGATGCGTTTTTAACCACGCTGAGAGTGCCGGCAGTGATGTCAGGTTTGCCGGCCCCGTCGGATCCACGGAGGCGTACAGTACGACGTAAATCAAACCCGAGAGCGTGACCAGACTTCCAGCCAGCGTATACAGGAAAAACTTCACCGCCGCCCACTTCCGCTCTTTACCACCCCAGACCGCAATCAGGAAGAACAGCGGAATCAGGGTCATTTCAAAGAACACGTAGAACAGAATCAGGTCAAACGAACAGAAGACGCCGACCAGCCCCGTCTCCAGCAACAGCAACGCGGCATAAAACTCCGCCGCCCGATCCTGAATGGATTCCCATGAAATCAGAATGGCCGAAACTGTGAGCAGCGTCGTCAGGGCGATCATCGCCACACTGATCCCATCCACTCCGAAGTACAAATCCAGCTGCATCCGACCGGACTTCAGCCAGGTGTGCACATATTCAACCTTGGGCTGCAGCACCGAATCCGGAGACACCGTGGATGTCAGCGGCTTCATGCCGGACTCCAGTGACATCGCTCCGGCCGAATGGTACCGAGCCAGCAGAAACACAGAACAGAGCAGGGCCAGTGAGCCCCCGCAGACCGCGACCCAGCGAGCGTTGGCTGTCGCCAGCGATGACCGAAACAGCATCAGTAAGACGGCTGTGACGGTGGGAATCGCCAGAGTGATGAAGAGAAGTGCTTGCATGAAAGTGACGCCAATCGCAATCAGTGAAAAACTGTCAGAAAACTCCGGGACCGCACAACACCTGAAACATCACAGCAGGGTCATTGCCAGCACCACCGCAGCCACCATCCCAATCCACATCACCCCGGCGTAGGCTGTGACCGGACCGCCCTGCAGACCCTTCAATCGATCACTCAGTGTCCGCGGTACCCGGGCTACACCGTCAATCAGCCCGTCAATCACCAGCCGATCAAACAAGGTCGACAACCACGCAATGGCTCGCAGCGGGAACACCACCAGAACCAACAGGATCTCGTCCAGGAAGAATTTCCCCTGCGACAACGCATAAAAAGGCTTCAGGACAGTTGCGATCTTCGCTGGCACCGTCGGCATCGCGACATACAACATCCACGCCAGTCCAATCCCCGTCGTCGCAATGAAGACGCTCAGTGCCATCACGTCGAGATGAAAGTGGCCTTCCACTGGCGTCAACCCTGTCGTCCGCTGCAGGTAGCCAGCGAACAGATGAGTCGGCCCGACGGCCAGGCCAATCAACAACGCACTGACGGCCAGAATTCGCAGTGGCCACGCCATGATCGGAGTGGCTTCGTGCGGATGATGACCAGCCTCTTCCGGAAATTTTTCCGGACCACAGAAGGTCATGAAGTAAGCCCGGAAGGTGTAAAACGCGGTTAGCAGCGCCGTCAGAGAGGCAATGACCAGCACAATGCCAAAGAAGAGGCCGTACTGGCTGGTCCTGGAAGCTGCAATCAGCACTGCCAGAATCTCGTCCTTGCTCCAGAAACCGGCCAGCAGAGGAACGCCGGCGAGTGCCGCGGCACCCACCAGAAATGTCCAGTGTGTGATCGGCAAGGCACGCTTCAGTCCACTGAATCGCCGCATGTCAATCACGTCACCCATGGCGTGCATGACACTTCCGGCCGCCAGAAACAGCAGAGCCTTGAAGAAGGCATGAGTGAACAGGTGAAACATCCCGGCCGTGACCGCTGGAGTCACCAGTTCGGCACCCGCGGCACCACAGCCCAGCGCCATGAACATAAAGCCCAGCTGGCTGACGGTCGAATAGGCCAGAACACGCTTGAGGTCGGTCTGAGTCAGGGCGATCAGGGCCGCAAGGGCAGCGGTAATCGCACCGGTACCGGTCACCGTCAGTTGGACCAGCGGAGCATATTCAAACAGCGGGGTACAGCGAGCCACCAGGTAAATCCCCGCGGTCACCATCGTCGCCGCGTGAATCAACGCGCTGACAGGAGTCGGCCCTTCCATCGCATCCGGCAACCAGACCTGCAGAGGAAACTGAGCGGATTTGCCCATCGCTCCAAGGAACAGACAGAAACAGATGGCCGGCATCAGCGACGGGGCGACTGAGTGCAATCGGGCAATCATCGCGGGATTACCGAGCACATCGCTGAAACTGACGGATCCAAACGAGGTCCAGATCAGAAAGATGGCCATGATCAGACCAAAGTCACCGATACGATTGACAACAAACGCCTTCTTTGAGGCCGCCGCTGCGGACGGCTTGTGGAACCAGAAGCCAATCAACAGGTAACTGCAGAGCCCGACCATTTCCCAGAACACAAACAACAGTACAAAGCTGTTGGCCATCACCAGCATGCACATGGAAAACACAAACATCGACACCGCAGCGAAGAATCTCGGATACCCTGCGTCGTGATGCATGTAGCCGGATCCGAACATCGCAACCAGCAGGCTGACGCCGGTGACCATCGACAGCATGATCGCAGAGATCGAATCCACTCGCAGTTCGAAGGGCACCTCCAGTTTGCCCACGTGCAGCCATTCAAAACCGAAGGCGACGATTTCCGGACCCACCTTTGGTTCCGCATCGGATTTGGCCTTCAGCGCGGCCACGGCAGCGGCCAGCCGTGACTCTTCCGATTCCCCGGACGCAGCACTGCCTCCGTCCGTTGATTCAGGCTGCGCTGTGGCAGCCTCGCCCGCAGGCTGCTCCGCCTGAGCCGTCGCGTCTTCTCCTGCACGCCAAATCTCGGGCTTGTTGGCCTGTGAGTCCACGGAGGGCAGCGAATACAGGAGCACCAGTGAACTGAGAAACGAGACCGCCAGCGCTGACCAGCAGGGCAGGTGGCTTCTGTACTTCAGCACCTTCGGACCGAGCAGAGCCGTTACGATGGCGGATGCCAGTGGTGCCACCGGAATCAGCCAGAGAAGCGGATAGAGCAGTTCTTCAGACATATTGGCCAGCTTCCAGCCGTTAAGACCGGGCTTCAGAGTAAAACGCAGTGTCAGTAGTCAGTTTCAGACGTGGTGAACAGCGAACTGTTCGGGTGAGCATCAGCAAACTGAGCCCTGCGGTTCCGCAGCGATCTCCGTTCAAAGACGCCCTGACGATGTTATGGGTGCCCGGCTGTTCCCACCGGAGCCACTCCGGCCGGTGTCAGTTTCGGAATCCCGTCGTAGGCGGACGTGGACACCGCCGCCGGCAGGGATTCTCCCTGATCCGGTGGGTTCACATCCGATTCCCGCAATTCCGACCACAGCCGAATATCCAGCGAATGCGACTTGCGATACAGCGAAAGCACCAGCGACAACGCCAGCCCCGCTTCACAGGCCGCAACCGTCAGCACGAAAATTGTGAAGGCCTGTCCCTCGCTGTTCTGATGGATCTTTCCAAAGGTGACCAGCGACAGGGACACCCCGTGCAGCATCAACTCGGCGGAAAGCACCAGCAGAATCAGATTGCGACGTGTGACAAAACCAATGGCGCCCAGCACAAACAACCCGGCAGCCACCAGCAGAATTCGAATTTCTTCAGGTCCGAAAGGTACAGTCATCAGAGAGCCCCCTCTTCACGTCGAGGTGCGATCGCAATGGCGCCGATGCTGGCCACCAGAAGCAGAGTTCCTGCCAGTTCCACTGCGAACAGATAGTCGCCAAACAAGGACCGTCCCAGCCCCTTCATACTGCCCACCGGAGCTTTGCTGTCCGCCCGGCTGAGGAAATTCGGGATGGCAGGAGGCAGCGGCGCGATGACCGGCTTTGTCGGGTCAAGTGCCACCATCGTGCCGGGTTGTTCCACCGGTGTTTCCGCGGCCACAATCTCAACCCGCTCATAACGCGGAGGATCGGACTGCAACACCATGGCCATTGATCCCAGAAAGACAAAGGCCCCCAGACTTGCCGGCCAGACCTGCTGCGAACGCTGATCATAGCCCGCCGCACCACTCTGCTGCGCCAGCATGATAACGAACAGGAAGGTCACAATCACAGCACCCGCATACACGATAATCGTGGCGGCCGCCAGAAACGGAGCACTCTGCAGCATGAACAAACCACAGGTGCACAGAGTCGCAATGGCAAACCACAACGCGCCATACACCGGATTCCGCGAGGAAATCATCAGAACTCCGCCGCCGAGCGCGCCGGTGGCGAAGACCCAGAACATCACTTCACTGGCCAGATCTGAATTGCTCTTTCCACAGCCTGCAAAAAACGACAACAGGCCCGCGACGGCAATGAGCACACCGGTTCGCGGAGTTCGGGAGGCTCCCGACTTTCGTCCAGGCATCAGCCAGAGCAGGCCGATTGCCCAGAGTACAAGTCCCAGCACGGTGGCCGGGTGCTGCTGCATCCAACTGTTCATCGCTGACCCTCCACTCCGGTCGTCCTGATCACGCCCGCGGTTTCTGCTTTTGCCGACCGATCCGACTGCGGAACTCCTGTGGCCGGACCCAACGCCGGCAACTGCTGAAATTCAGACGCTGGTCCCAGCACGCCTCGACGCGTTCGCACGGGGTCCCGTGCGTCATTTCGGGTGCGATCAAACACACCCAGCAATTTCTCGCGATCGTAGAGCAGGTCAGAACGCGACTCTCCGGTCAGGTCGTAAATATGGGTCAACTCGATGGCGTCCACCGGGCAGGCCTCTTCACACATGCCGCAGTAAATACACCGCAGCTCGTCCAGCACAAAGGACTTCGGGAACTTGTCCCGGTCCGGCCACTCCGGCGGTGCCGCCTGCGCTTCAATCGTGATGCAGTTGGCCGGACAGGCCGTAGCACACATCATGCACGCCACGCACTTCACCCGGTCCTTCTCGTCCCGGTTCAGACGATGCACTCCGCGATAGTGCAGAGGCAGCTCCGGCTTCACTTCCGGGTACTGCTGAGTCACGGGTTTACGGTCCACCACGTGCTTCAGAGTCGTCTTCAGGCCCTGCATAATGGCGGGAACAAAGGTCGACTCCCAGAACCCAAGCTCCGGTTCCTCGACCCACCGCACATTCTTCTTTTTTGCTGTCTGTGACATGTTTTCAAACCTCTGAACTCACTGAGGAAACTTACCAGTTTCCGGCTGATTCCCCAATCCGTTGCCGCTACCCCGATAGGTCGTCTGCGAACACCCGTGTTAACCTAGTGTGCTGCTGAATGGCCCGATGCGTGTCCGTGTCCCGCGTGATCGTGTACCGCCGTTGCCTTACGCCGAACGTAGCCAGGCTTCGCTCGCCGCTCAGCTTCCCGCAGCGAGGCACTGATCATGCCCCATGCCGCAAACAGCATCACTGATCCCGGAAGCAACCACCAGCGACTGACACCAAAATGCGCACAGAACATGACCATTAACAGGTTGGCCAGGGACAATGGAATCATCACTCGCCATGCCAGCTCCATCAGCTGGTCAAAACGAAATCGAGGAATCGTCCATCGCAGCATAATCATCACACAGATGAAGAAAAACGCTTTGCTGACCAGCACCAGCAGCTTCACCAGCCAGGCTCCCGCATAGGCACTGTCGGCTTCCGCAATCCCCGGAAAATGCCAGCCCCCAAGGAACAGGATCGAGGTCAGGAAGCTGATGGTGATCATGTGCGTGTATTCGCCCAGGAAGAACAGAGCCCACTTCAGAGCACTGTATTCCGTGTGCCAGCCACCCACCAGTTCCTGTTCACATTCGGCAAGGTCGAAGGGCAGTCGGTTGGCTTCTGCCAGCGAAGCGGTGAAAAACATCAGGGCCGCAAGAGGCTGAAACCAGATGTTCCAGGCCATGATCCCGCCAGCAACCTGCTGCTGCATGATCTGCTCAAGGTTCAGAGTTCCGGAGAGCAGGGCGATCCCCAGCACGGACATTCCCAGCGGGATTTCATAACTGACAACCTGCGCACTGGCTCGCAGCGCCCCAAGTGCACTGTATTTGTTGTTGGAAGCCCAGCCGCCCAGCACGATCCCGTACACCGCAAGACTGCCGACCGCGAAGATAAAGACCAGTCCGATGTCGATGTTCGGGGCAATGATGAAGCGAATAAAGGACGGCGCGGCCGTATCACCAACCGGTCCGAACGGAACCACGGCGAAGGCCAGCAGAGCTGTGAAGACCGAAATCCCTGGCGCGATCAGAAACAAAATTCGATCGACATGGCTGGGGATGACTTCCTCTTTCAGCAGCAGTTTCAATCCATCTGCCAGCGGCTGAAACAGTCCCATCGGCCCGACACGATTTGGCCCGACGCGGTCCTGCATCCACGCGGACAGCTTTCGCTCCAGCAGAATCAGGTAGTTGCATACGCCCGGGATGGCTCCCACGACGGCGGCGATTGTGATCAGTGTGATCAGAAGTTGCGGCATGGCTATTCGGTCATCGAGTAAAGGACTCGGAATTCAAACGTTGAACACAACGACTCACCACAGCACTTACACAGCACCCGCCGGTTGAGCGGCATTCAGCAACACTCCATCGGCTTTCAAGGCCGGATCTGACAGACCCGCAAGGGCTGTCACCTGTGCGGCAATCTCCGAACGAACAACATCAGTCTGCACCAGTCCGGTTCGCTCCGTCAATTCCCACAGAATCCGGGAATCCGGACGCGTTCCATCCGGGCCTCGAACGGATCGGCGAATCAATTGCGCCAACCCCTTGTGATTCACGACAACGCCTTCACGCTCGACAAATGTTCCTGACGGCAGCACGTGCGTCGCGTGTTTCAGCACCGGCGATGGCAGAAAGTCCTGCACAATCACCGTCTCGACCTTACTGAAAGCTTCCGCCTGCAGTTCGGAAATCCAGCCGTCCGGGTCGCCACCCGCGAGGTACACCGCACCAAACTGACCGGTCGATGCCAGTCGGAGCAGTTCTTCGAAGGGCATGACGTCCTTCGTGAAGTGTGACAGCACCGCCTGAACTCCCGCCCGATTCGGACACTTCTCCGCCCGAATCGTAAACTTCACAGGCTCAACCACGTTGCCTCGAACGTCTTTCGGGAAATGATCGTCCTGACCTTCGACGCGCACCGGCCCCATGGCGAGCACAGCGTCCGGTGACAGAGATTTCAGGAAGCTGGCCAGAATCCAGGCTTCTTCGACGGTCATCCAGGGAGACAGTACGGCGGCAACCTTCGTGCGTCCAGCCGCTGCTGTCTTCCGCAGAGCCGCGCGAGCCGACGTGACGATCTGATCCCAGTCACGTGAAACCACCTGGCCATTGGTCCGCATCTCGGGGGCGCTGAGCCGCTGATCGGAATGAGTGTACTTCCAGCCAAATCGGCCCGCGTCGCACATAAAGTGCCCCTGAGCCTTTTCGTTGGCTCGCGGCTTGAGCCGGTAAACGCGTTCGTCGTTCTGGTCCACAGTCACGCTGCAGCCCGTGCTGCAACCGGTGCACACCGAGTTGGTGCTCTTCAGCCACCACACACGCTGCTGATACAGGAAATCCTTGCTGCACAGAGCCCCGACCGGACACAGGTCCACGACGTTGCCTGCCAGCGGGTTGTTGACCGGATGCCCGGGGAAAATGTCGATCTCTTCATGGCTGCCGCGGCTGACCACCTGCAGTTCGGAAGACCCTGAAACTTCGCGGGTGAATCGAACACAGCGAGTGCACATGATGCACCGGTCTGTGAACAGTGTGATCTGATCGCCGATGTACGTCTTGTCCGGTTTGATATTCTTGGGCTCATTCAACCGGCTGTAACCACGGCCATAATTGAAGCTGTAGTCCTGCAGATAACATTCTCCGGCCTGGTCGCAGGTCGGGCAGTCCAGCGGATGATTCAGTAGCAGATATTCCAGAGTCGCCTTGCGGGCGTCTTTGACTTTCTGGCTGTCTGAAATGATCACCGTGCCGTCTTTCGCCGGGGTCTGACAGCCCGGGACCAGCTTGGGCTGCATGGCCACAGTGCCGTCCGGTTTGCGATCGCCCACTTCGACAAGGCACATGCGGCAACTGGCCACCACCGACAACGCCGGGTGCCAGCAATACGCCGGGATCTCAACGCCGACCTTTGCGGCCGCCTGAATACAGTTCAGCCGCTCACTGGCGCCGATCTCAACGTCTTTACCGTTTACTGTTACTGTTGGCATGCTGGTACCTGATCGCTGAACTCAAATCCTGAGAATTCTGTCTGCCGGGCCCCGACGGATCACAGATCACGTCTGCTGATTCGCTGAAGCCACGGCCTGCGTTCTGTCTGTCGTTCGGTCCGGTGCCTACTGATCAAACACCGGGTTCATTTGCGGCTGGTGCCCGCTGCCCACACGCCATAAAGACGGTCGACAACTTTCAGGTTCTACAGCCGCTGCAATACGGCAGTGAGGTTCTGATCAGCAACACCACGCCCTGTTTTCAATCTCTCGCTTCTTCAATCATTCCTTCAGTGCACGGCCATCAGCTTCTGGGCTGAGGTGACCGTGGCACGCTGTCCACGAATGTAGTCTTCAAACTCCCCACGGAACTTGCTGATGGCATTCTTCACCGGCCATGCAGCCCCGTCGGATAGTCCGCAGATCGTGGTTCCGGGGATGATCCCCATCGACCCTGCCACTTCCATCAGCAGGTCCAGGTCTTCCACGCGACTGTTTCCCGTGCGGATGCGTTCCAGAATCTTGGTCATCCACGCAGTGCCTTCACGACACGGTGTGCATTGCCCGCAGGATTCGTGAGACATGAACCGGCAGCAGTTGTACAGCACGTCGACCATGCTGGTGTGGTCGTCAATCACCACCACCGCAGCCGTTCCCAGTCCAAGGCAACCCACTTTACCCGGTCCGGCGAAGTCCAGCTTCGTGTCCAGTTCCTTATCCGACAGAAAGCCCATGCTGATCCCACCGGGAACAACCGCCTTGGCCTTCCGACCTTTCCAGACACCTCCCGCGTGCTCTTCAATCAGCTCACGAGCCGTCACGCCCAGCGGCAGTTCCACACAGCAGGGCTTGTTCACGTGGCCGCTGATGCAGTACAGCTTCGGGCCGTAGCTGCCGGGGTCACGAGGATTGTTGGGATCCGGCGGCACGCCGATGGATTTGAACCATTCAATGCCGCGGTACAGGATCTGAGTCACGCAGCAGAGCGTTTCCACGTTGTTGACAATCGTGGGCTTACGAAACAGGCCTTCAATGGCGGGGAAGGGCGGCTTAATACGTGGCCAGGCACGTTTCCCTTCCAGGCTTTCGATCAGCCCGGTTTCTTCACCACAAATGTAAGCCCCGGCACCACGGTGCAGCACGATGTCCAGGTTGAACCCGGTGCCCTTGATGTTCTGTCCCAGAATCCCCGCGGCGTAGCATTCCCGAATCGCTGCATCCAGAACGCGGTAGCTGGTCCCGTATTCATAACGCAGGTACAGATAGGCTTTGTTGGAACGAATGGAGTGGCAGGCGAGGATGATGCCTTCGATCAGCTGATGCGGATCCTTCTCCATCAGGTACCGATTGTTGAACGTCCCCGGTTCGCTTTCGTCCGCATTGATCGCCAGGTAAATCGGTCCCGGGTGATCCTTGGGCAGGAAGGTCCACTTCAATCCCGTCGGAAACCCGGCACCACCGCGACCACGCAGCCCGGAATCCTTGACGATGTTGGTGACATCCGCCGGCGCCATGCTCAGGAATTCCTTCAGGCGGGAGTAACCTCCGTCGGCCTGATAGGATTTCAGTGACGCACTGTCCGGCTTATGAATGCGGGCGAAAAGTACTGGTTCAAACTTTGCCACAAGTGACCTCTGAGTCGTTGTGTGTGAGACAGTGATCAGGATTCCGGATGATTTCTGGTCAGTCTGTCTGATGTCCCCGTTACCGATGTGCTTTTCTGACGGTCAGATTCCTAAGCCCAATTGGGCGTCGGAACCTGTTGCTGTCAGAGCTTGTCAATCAGAGCGGCCGCTGATTCCGGTGTGATGTCCATGTGACAGACGTCATCAACCAGAATGCAGGGTGCCCCTTCGCAGGCCCCCAGACACTCTGCAAATTCCACTGTGATTTTGCCGTCGGCCGAAGTCTGACCCGGATGGACTCCGTATTTATGACAGACCTTTTCCAGCAGCTCTTCGCCACCTCGCAGCATGCAGGAAATGCTGCGACAGAACCACACGCGGTGCTTGCCCAGCGGATGGTTTTCGTCCTTGAAGAAGTTGTAGAAGGTCATGGTGTCATGAACTTCTGACGGGTGCAGGTCCAGCAGTTCGGCAATCTCCACGATTGCTTCACGCGACACTGCTCGCAGTGTGTCATGCACCAGATGCAGTGCGGGGAGTGTGACCGCACGCTTGTTCGGGTACTTCGGGAACTCGGCCCGGATCTTCTCGCGAAGTTCTTCGCTCAGCACGCTCATTGTCAGTCAACCATCAGCTAAGGGTCAGAAAAATCAACGGTCGAGTTCTGCGGCGATGATGTTGATGCTTCCCAGAACCGCCACCACGTCACTGAGCTGGTGGTTGCGAATCAGGTGCGGAAACATCGAAAAGTGAATGAAGGACGGCGGACGTGTACGAGCTCGATACGCCCGCGTTTCGGCATTTCCCACAATGTAAAAGCCCAGTTCGCCGTTGGGCGATTCTGTGGCCGCATACACCTGCTCACGAGGCACATCGTAGCCTCGATTGGGCATGATCACTTCGAAGTGCTGGATCAGCCCTTCGATACTGCGATAGACGGCCGGCTTGGCTGGCAGAACCATGTCGGTTTCCACGCCGATATTCACCGGGCCACCCGGAATGTTCTCTACCGCCTGCTCGATGATCTTCAGACTCTCCAGCAGCTCCTGCATCCGCACCAGGTATCGGGCGTAGCAGTCGCCGCCTTTTGAGCAGACGACGTCAAAGTCGAGATCCGCGTAGGCAAGATACGGCTCGTCGCGTCGCAGGTCCCGCTCCACTCCGCTGGCACGCGCCACCGGGCCGGCAGCACTGAAGTTGATCGCGTCTTCGCGGCTAAGATATCCGATGCCTTTGGTGCGATCCACGAAGATCCGGTTTTTGGTCAGCAGCCGGTCCACTTCTTCGTACACACGCGGAAATTCACGGACAAACTTCCGGACTCGATTGACCCAGTCCGTGTTGACGTCAAACAACACCCCACCAACTCGCGTGTAACTGGTGTGGAATCGCTGTCCGGATGCCAGTTCTACAATGTCGTAGATGTGCTCACGCTGCTGGAAGAAGTACAGGAACGCCGTGAAGCCGCCAAGGTCCAGTGCGGTGGTGCCCAGGTTCAGCAGATGGTCATGCATCCGCATCAGTTCGGCCAGGATCGTACGCAGATACCGACACCGCGGTGTCAGTTCAATTCCCAGCAGCTTTTCCACTGCGTGATGC
>JBDKIW010000550.1:0-8327 GCA_039796955.1 Planctomycetota bacterium | reverse complement strand
AGAGCAGTCGGGCCATGACGGGAAGGCGCTTAGGGTCTGGAAACGATACCCGCAGTCAGGCACGCTGACGATCCCGGTGATCGCCGGGCCGGTGGCAATGCGGTCGCCGGTACCGGACTTCGGCGATGTCCAGATTCAGGGGCAGATCCGCAAACGACACACCCACTACATTGTGACTCTGTTTCTGGTCAACAACCAACAGGAACGCCGCCCCAAGGACGAATGTCACCTGTTTCAGCCAAAGCTGAAGGTCACCGGCAAAGATGGTCAGGCAATTTTCTGCCGCCGCGCCACCGTCAGCAATCAGGATGATCCGGAAGAGCGACTGACAGCCATGCTGTACCGGCATCAGATCGAGTTCGCCGTCGGCCATGGCGTCGGAGTGCATGCTGAAGTCGCCGGTGACTCGCCCTCGGTCACCCGTCACTCGCCACTCGCCACCCACCACGCGAACTCCGCCACCCGCAACGCAATTTCCCTCGAAACCGCCGTGATCCCGACGTACGAGGTACCGCGCACTGCACCACCCACCGAAAAAAACGCAGACGAAAATCCGGCGTTCGGGCGGTTGCAGGGGCTGGTGCTGGATATGAAGGTGCTGGCCGAGTCCGATGCGAAAAAGCTGAACAGGCAACTGGAGCCGCTGGTGGTTGCCTATCGCGACTGGATCAGCCGTGAAGAATTGCGGCTGCAGGATCCGGCTGAGGGGCTGGCTGAGTTCGGAGATGCGGGCCAGGTGGCGATCGCCCACTGTCGCCAGACGCTGCAGCGTATCGAAGAAGGGCTGAAACTGCTGACGAAGGATTCGAAAGCCTGTGAAGCGTTTTTGTTCATGAATCGGGCGATGTGGATGCAGCGGACGCACTCCATTTTCTCCGAACGTATCCGTCGCGGGGAACAGGTCGATTTCGATAAGGACGTGGATGAGCCGAAAAACCGCAGCTGGCGTCCATTTCAGATTGCCTTCATTCTGCTGAACATCCCCGGTGTGACTCGGCTGGATCACCCGGACCGCAGCACCGTGCCGGAAGCACTGGCAGATCTGCTGTTCTTCCCGACCGGGGGCGGCAAGACAGAAGCCTATCTGGGGCTGTCGGCCTACACAATGGGGCTCAGACGCCTGCAGGGGGTCGTGGACGGTCGAGTTGGTGACGAGGGAGTCGCGGTGCTGATGCGATACACGCTGCGGCTGCTGACGATTCAGCAGTTTCAGCGAGCGACCGCGTTGATCTGTGCGTGCGAGGTGATTCGCCGAAAGGCGATGGAACAGGGTGATTCACGCTGGGGCAGAACTCCCTTCCGCATCGGATTGTGGGTCGGCCGCAAGACGACTCCCAATCGCACCGACGAAGCCGCGGAAGCGATCAAGCAGCTGCGTGGCAATGAGTATTTCAGCAGTGGTTCCGGCAGCCCGTATCAACTGACCACGTGTCCGTGGTGTGGCAGTGCCATCGAAGCGGGCAAGCATCTTGCAGTGGACACCTACCCGCATGGTGCCGCCAGAACGCTGACATATTGCGGTGACAAGTTCGGAACCTGCCCTTTCAGTCAAAAGCAGGCTGCCAAAGAGGGTCTGCCGATTGTGGTGGTGGACGAGGAAATTTACCGACGCCTGCCGACGCTGCTGCTGGCCACTGTGGACAAATTTGCACAGATGCCGTGGAAGGGTGAAGTGCAGATGCTGTTCGGGCAAGTGAACGGTTATTGTGATCGGCACGGGTTTAAGTCGCCCGAGATCACGGATTCGACATCACACCCGAAGTCTCGCACGGGCCTGCCGCCAGCGAAGCTGCGTGAGCATCCGCCATTGCGGCCACCTGATCTGATCATTCAGGACGAATTGCACCTGATCAGCGGTCCGCTGGGAACGCTGGTGGGGTTGTACGAGACGGCCATTGACAAGTTGTGCACGTGGGAAGTGAGTAATGCGTGGCGAGTGGCGGGTGACGGGAAGTCGCCGGTGTCGGGTTCTCAGGAGACTGCTTCCGGCACCTTTTCGGTTCGGCCGAAGGTGATTGCGTCGACAGCCACGATCAAGAACGCCAACGTGCAGGTGCACAGCCTGTTTCTGCGGACGGTGAACATCTTTCCGGCTCCGGGCCTGGATATTCGCGACAATTTCTTTTCGGTGCAGCGGCAGCCGTCAGAGCAGGAGTTTGGGCGGCGGTACATGGGCCTGTGTGCTCCGGGACGCCGGCTGAAGGCTGCTTTGATTCGTGTGTATACGGCCCATCTGTGTTCGGCTCAGGCGTTGTATACGAAGTATGGGAATCTGGCTGACCCCTGGATGACGCTGGTGGGCTATTTCAATTCCATGCGGGAATTGGGAGGCATGCGACGACTGGTGGACGATTCGGTGACGTCGCTGTGTCTGAAGCAGGACCGTCGTGGTCTGGCCAAACGCCAGCTTTTCAGCAACAACCTTGCTGAACTGACCAGTCGCATGCGTTCCGAGGATATTCCGCAGATTCTGGATCGGCTGGAAGCGGTGTTTGACCCGAATCTGGAACAGCAGCGGAAGTCTGGTGCCGGCAGGGACAGTCGTAATGTCAGCAAGTGGCCGCTTGATGTGCTGCTGGCCACGAATATGGTGTCGGTCGGAGTGGACGTGAAGCGGCTGGGGTTGATGATTGTGGCCGGGCAGCCGAAGGCGACGGCCGAGTACATTCAGGCAACCAGCCGTGTGGGGCGAACGTTCCCGGGTTTGGTGTGCACGGTGTTCAACTGGGCCAGGCCTCGCGATCTGTCGCATTATGAAACCTTCGAGCACTACCATTCGACGTTTTACAAGCACGTGGAGCCACTGTCGGTGACTCCGTTTTCGCCTGGTGCTCTGCAGCGTGGTCTGTCGGGGCTGCTGGTATCGCTGGTGCGGCTGGCGGGAGAGAAATTCAATGCCAACAGCGGAGCTGGTCGTGTGTCGGCAAATGATCCCGTGGTTCAGGAGGCGATCGAGACGATTGCGAAGCGGGCGGAATTGATCGGCCTGAATGGAGTTGCTGACGGTGACTACTGCCGGGAGCAACTGAAGCAGAAGGTTGATTCCTGGCAGCATGAAGCGCAGAACCGCTCGGGTGGCCGCGTGCTGACTTACACTCCGTTTGCCAGCACGGAAGACGTGAACAAAGGCGAGATGGTGCAATTGCTCTGGCAGCCCACAGTCGAGAAGTGGGAGCCATTTACTTGTCTGAATTCGCTGCGGGATGTGGAGCCAACGGTGAAGTTTATTGTGGATGACAGCGGTCTGGATGAGCTGGACGGCGTGTATGGGGGCAGCGAGGGCCGTCAGTCTGCTGCGGACGATGGAACGAGGCAGGGATCGGACTTTGCTGCGGGAGACGCAACATGAGCAGACTGAAGCACATGCCGAAATGCGAGGTCGGTGAAGCTCGGCCCAGCCAGATGCTGACCACCTATGGTGTGGGTTCGATTGTGGACCTGCCGAATATGTCGGCGCTTGTGATGGGGCTGGACGACTGGCCGATTGCCCACAGTCAGGAGATTGGGGAAGAGCGACTGTTGCGGACGGCTCAGGACATTCTGGGTGCGCAGGTGCAGAGTTTTCGGACGCCGCCGCGGATCGCGGATTCGGCGGGTCCGGCACCGAACTGGCTGGATGCATCGCGGCAGATTGGTGTGCCGGTGGCACCCTTTCCTCGCTGGATGGTGTGTACTCGCTGTCGTCTGCTGGCCCCGATCAGTTCGGGGTTGTTTGACCCGAAGACTCCGGCAAACCGCCCGGAGAAGGCGGGGTATGTGCATAACTGCCCGACGGCGGGTGGCACAGCTCGCGGACCAGCTCAGGTTGTCCCTGCGCGATTCATGGTCACGTGCGAGCGCGGGCATCTGGACGACTTTCCATGGGTGCATTTCGTGCATCTGGGGAAGCAGGACTGCGGACAGGTGAAACTGTTCCTGCGGGAGCTGGGAGCCAGTGGCGAGGCACTGGATGTGGAGGTGCAGTGCAAGGGGTGTGGTGCGCGTCGACGCATGGGGCAGGCGTTCGGGCCAAACGCCAAAGGCGTGTTGCCACCGTGTCGAGGCCGGCTGCCGCATCTGCGGGAGTCGGAACAGGATGGCTGCAAGGAGCAGTTTGTGCGGCCGATGCTGCAGGGCGCATCGAATCTGTGGTTTCCGGTACTGATCACAGCATTGTCGGTGCCGCAGTCTGAAGGCGACTTGCCGCGGCTGGTGGACGACAATTGGGTGATGC
This sequence comes from Planctomycetota bacterium, assembly GCA_039796955.1. GTDB lineage: Bacteria > Planctomycetota > Planctomycetia > Planctomycetales > Planctomycetaceae > SXXK01. Next base: position 4,114 of record JBDKIW010000550.1, on the reverse strand, counting down.
TGGAGAAAGCGACCAGCGTGGAGGTTGTGAAGGCTTTCCGGGCGATCAACCTGCTGAAGGACCTGGTGAAGTACAGTGACGATCAGATCTGGGCGGCGGTGCAGGCCAAACAGGCGGGAACGGTTGAGGAGAAGGATCCTCGTGATTTGAAGCTGCCGGAGTGGCTGGTGTTTACGAAACCGGAGCAGCTTGAGCCCAGCAGGAATTTCAAGCTGCGAGCGGTGTCGCCACCGCCGGAGTTTGCTGAGTGGTTTGAGAAGATTGTGCTGGTAGAGAAGCTGCGGGAAGTGCGATCGCTGATCGGCTTTACTCGGCTGATGTCACCCAGGGATTTTGATAACGTCGGCGATGTGCCGGAGACTCACCGGTGTGCGTTGTCACGAAAGAAGCCGACGTGGCTGCCCGCCAGTGAGACTCGTGGGGAAGGCATTTTCCTGCAGTTTTCCGAGTCGCGAATCAGGGAGTGGGAGCTGCAGCAGCACCGGTATGATCGGCAGTTTGAGATGGCCGCACGTTCGTGGCAGGCATCGAAGAATCTGTCGGGAAAAGTGTCTTATCCGGGGATTCGGTACGTGTTGCTGCATACGTTTTCGCATGCCCTGATCCGGCAGCTGGCGATTGAGTGTGGTTACACCAGTGCTTCGATTACGGAGCGAATTTATTCGCGTACGCCGGACATTGGCGAGCCGATGGCCGGCGTGCTGATTTACACGGCAGCTTCTGACAGCGAGGGAACGCTGGGGGGGCTGTGTTCGCTGGGCGAACCGGACAAGCTCGGACGTCACATTCGGCGGGCCTTGGAGAAGGTGGCCTTGTGTGCCTCGGATCCGCTGTGTTCGGAGCACGTGGTGGGCACTGACGACACGCTGCATGGTGCCAGCTGCCATGCGTGTTCGTTTCTGCCGGAGACGTCGTGCGAGCGTGGCAACAAGTATCTGGACCGAGCGGTGCTGGTGCCGACGGTGCAGCGTCAGGATGTGATGTTCTTCAGGAAAACCGATGCTGACTGAGCGTCAATTGGCCGAGTCTGCGTATGAACTGGCGTGCGGCCTTCCGGGCAGCGTGCTGGAATCCGTTGCGCAGGCTGTGCTGACGACTCCGGTGGCCATGTTGCGGGCGGAGATTTCGAAGCGTGTGCCGCAGCATCATCACCGGGATCTGGTGTTGAAGTTTTTGGAACAGTGGCCGGTTGAGGGCAGTCATCTTTCCGCACAGGCAGTGGCGGTGGCTTTGCAGACGGCAGCGATCTCGGTGCAGGCGTATCGGGAATCGCAATCTGTCGAGCTGGTCTGGACGGGACCGGATGTGGGTGTGACCACATTCCGACGGACTGAACAGGCGATCCTGCAGTTGCTGGACGCGGCCCGCGAGCGCATCACGCTGGTGAGTTTTGCGGTGTATTCGATACCGAACGTGGCCAGATCGCTGGTTCAGGCCGCGCGGCGGGGCGTGCGACTGACGGTGATCATTGAGACGCCGGACAAACTGGGCGGGGAGAACGAATACAGCACGATTCGGGCGCTGGGTGACGAGGTGGCAGCATGTGCCACTCTGTATTACTGGCCGAAGGAACACCGCGCTGTCAGCGACAGTAATAAACCGGGCCTGCTGCACGTGAAGTGTGCGGTGGCTGACGGAGAGTGGCTGTTTCTGTCCTCAGCCAATTTGACTCAACAGGCCTTCACAATCAACATGGAACTGGGCATGCTGATCCGGGGCGGAGCAATGGCTAGAAAAGTCGAACAGCAGTTCAGCGAACTGATTCAATTCGGGCAATTGCAACCGCTTTGATCCATTCATGATTGAATTGACCTTGTTTTGCTTCGAATCTCAAGAGCAAATCCGAACCGACGACCACGTTTCTTTTTGTGAACTGCCACAACCTCCGGCAAACCCGCGTCGATAAGCCCGCCGCCTACCGTAAGGTCAGACTCATCTTCAAAGTCAAACCTTTGCCCTGCAGATAAAGTGTACCTCGCACGGATTTTTGATATCAAAACGCTGAGCGTGCGGTGTCGCGTCGATCGCAGTTCTAGAGCAATCCTGCTATTCGATGAGTTCTTCATACGGAGCCAGCACTTTCATTTTGCGACCCCATATTTGCAAGTCAATATGCTTGCTGTCGACAAAATTGCTCTGCAAATCCACGCAGTAATAGTCTCCCAATTCTGCATGGCCGGATGTCCCTACCCTGCATTTGCGAACCTGACGACATTCCGCAACGAGCTTTCTGTTTATTCGAGCCAAAAGCGCTCTCTCTGACAAACCCACTTTGGTCTTATTCATTTGTGAATCCCTCCAGTAGTTCTTTCCACACGCACACATACACACTTTCACAGATGCATGGTACTGGCTGATTCAATCCCTGTCAATGAACGCTTAGCGCTGCCACTTGATCGATACAATTAAAAGCTCCACTTTCGGTTTTGAAAAACCTCGTGTGTGCGAAGTGCCGTCAGACTTTTGCAGCGACCCGTTCGTACCATCCCTCGTCTTCCGGCCCTCGCATGAAGGCCTGCCCGTGGTACGCGTTCGTCTGGCTCCAGCGAAAGATGTAAGACGGCGAGTCCAACCGGCAGGGGTCGCCCGGAGCTTCAATCGCGGTCAGGCGTGCGATCAGCTGCTGATCGAAATCTCCGCGTTTGGTCAGGGGCCAGCCGCCGATGCGATCGAAGGCTTCCCGCCGGAACGCGAGGCTCGCGTGGAATCTACCTGTGGCGTCTTCCACCTCGTGCTTGCCAGTGTAGGTGCTCAGCACGCTGGATGGTTTTGACCACAAACGCCCCTCCATCGCTCGCACATGCGTACTGATGTGGTGTTGCAGGTAGATGTCGTCGTCTTCCCAAACGACCAGAATGTCCCCCTGTGCCAGACCGGCAAGGGCGTTGAATTTCTCCGGCAACGAGCGGAAGCGGCGGGAGATGCTGATGATCTGCCAGCCCTCGCTGGTTTCGTTTTTCAGCTCGCCGGCATCGTCGAGGATGATCAGCTCCCGGCGATCTGCTGGGTAGTCCTGCGTGATGAAGCACGGGATCGTGTTGGCCATCATCTGGGGCCGACGGTACGTGGGGCACAGACAGGAAACAAACGGCAGCTCACTGGACATCAGACACCTCCAAATTCCATTTTCCAAGGGGGCATTCACTGGATCGCCACGAGGCTTTCTCAGCGAGGTAACAGCCACAAACCGTGCAGCGGTCGTCGTTTCGCAATTCACAAACTGAACAGGTCTCCAGCCGACGATGGAGCTCCGGTGCATCCGCTTTCTGCAGGCCGTCAGCCACATGGGCAGCGACTGCTCGGGTCAGGTTGGCAGCCATCGTGATGCGCCCGGGGAGAGCCGGCTTGTCAGCTTTGTCCCGACTGATCACTGTCAGACCGTGGTTGACCTGCGTGTGGTAGATCACAGACCACTCGGGATTTGCCTTGAGAAACGCTCTTAAAGCCACGAGCAGCCCCGGGCCTCCGTCTTCGCCGCGTTCCCCGAAGATCTGAGTGTCGTGGAGCACGATCCGACGACGGACGTTCCTTGCGTGGCGTTCCAACTCGGCAGTCAGCTGAGCAGCCGTGTGGCGGGTGTCGATGAAGAGCAGGTCGCACGGCTCGATGTCGACAGACAGCGAGTCCCCCTGAACAAAGGAAAACGCCGTGGCCCCCTGCCGGGATTTCAGCAGTTCTGCCACGGGATCCTGATGCAGGTCGTACGAAATCATCTGTTTTGGCTGTCCCGCCAGCAGAGCGACTGTCGATACGCCATGCCGCATCCCAAACTCGACGACCGAGTCCGCCTGAGCAGCCAGTTCCCGCAGCTTGTCACAGTGTTCGTTGATGTCGGACTTCGTACTGCGGGCCTTCTCAAACAACTGTTCGAGAGTCAGATCGGCCAGCGATTTCACTGCGGACTGGCAACTGCCGCAGGATCCTGTTTTTGGCGGATAGCTCACAGGATCTGCCACGAGCGCGTCGAACTGTTCAGCCGTCAGCCGACCATCCGAATTGATCGGAGACTGCGGATCTTCATTCAGCCCGTCCACATAATGCCGACGCAGCCGATCGAGCGACAAACCCAGTTCCTGATGACCGAGGATGTAGTTGCGGATCTTGCCTTCCACGC
>JBDKIW010000549.1:0-5884 GCA_039796955.1 Planctomycetota bacterium | reverse complement strand
CAGAATCTGTACCCCATTCTTTGCGGCTCCAGCCGCGATCGACAACAAGTCCTGACGCCCATCCGCGTTGACGTCCATCGGCACCAGTCGCACACCCTTAGATCCGATGGCACCGCTCAATTCCAACTGGCGCTGTTCTTCCACTCGCGTCCATTCACCAGTCGCCGTACGACCGAAACGCTGGTATTCCAGCTTCTGAGCTGCTCCGCTGCCCTGCGAAAGCCCCACAGCCAACTGCACGCCGGAATCCCGCTTCAGTGTCGCGATGGCTGCTAACTCCCAACCCTCCGGTTTCTTCAGAATCGTCTCCGGGAAACTCAAACGCCCGTCCTGAAAATGACTGGTCGCCACGACTCCCTCTTTACTGCTCAGCAACAAAGCGTCCAGCCGACCGTCCCCGTCAACGTCCTCCGCCGCCAGGTCCGTAATGCCCAGCAAGGCCGGGTACACATCCGCCATCCCCAGTCCGTCCATCCCATTCTGTCGATACAGCAACAGTCGCGCCTGCGCGGAATCATTGACCAGCACGTCCGTACGTCCGTCTCCATCAAAATCGCCCGTCACAACGGCCCGATCCCGCCCCGAATCGCCAGGACCGATGCCATACCGTAACAACTGCTCAGGAATCCCTTCCTCCTGCTGCTTCGCAGGCTGCAAGGCAGAAATCACAAGTCGACCACTCCGTGATTCCACCGTCACGACTTCAGCCCCCGGATTACCGTCCACGTCCGCAATCGTCACGGCACGCGGTGACTCCGTACTGAAGGTCGTCTCGGGACCAATCCGCCCATCCGGTGTCTGCAGACGAACGGCAACCGATCGGGAATTCGCTTCACCCACCACGTAACTCAAATCGTCTCTGCCATCTCCGTTCAGGTCATCAACCTGCACCAGCCCCGGCCGTTCTGATGTGTTCATCAGAGACTCCGGAGCACGCATCGTCCCGTTGTCCGCCTGAAAAATGACCCAGGTCACGTCCTTCCCGGTCACCACAATGTCCGTTCGCCCGTCAGAATTCAGGTCCCCCGCGCCCATGATCGACGCGACCTGCTCGAGGCCCGGCAGACGCACTGTCCACTTCTCCGTCCACTCCGTCTGCCCGGGTGCCGGCTGATATCGGATCGCCAACTGATCCGGTGCTCCCACAACAGCCAGATCCAGTCGCTGGTCTCCATTGAAGTCCCCATGCACCAGCGCCGCAATCGCTCGATCCATCGGCAACTTTCGCTCCGCAAAGCGACCGTCAGACGGCAGATCATTGATCGACTGCGGTTTCGCAGCCACTCTCTTTTCCGCCGACTGCTGCAGAAACAACCGCAGCGAACTGGAGAAATTGTCCACCACAACCACGTCCGTCAGCCCGTCTCCGTTGAAGTCCCCGGATTGCAGACCACCAGCCCGCTCATGCAGTTTGAAAATCTCCACCCCGCTGAACCCGTAGTACTGGGCAGGGTTCTCTTGCGCAGGAACCGCTTCTGCCACAACCTCCTGCGCGACATTCTCCTGCGCCGATAAACGACAGGTTACACCAGCCACAAGCCACATGCTGATCATGACCGCCGCCGCTCGCCGCACCTGAATTCCCGATACCACCATCGCTCTCTCCACGCACAGTTCGCCAGAGATCTTCACATGTTGCTCCGAACCCGCAATCCCGACCGCAGTCAACTACCGACGGAACATGCCGTTGCCCTTATCACCACGTGACAGCAGGTACGCCAGTAAATCCAGAACCTCTTCCTGATTCAGCGGCTTCAACAGATCCGCTGGCATGATCGAAACCGTGGATGGCTGGATCTCATCAATCTCCGCTTTCGCCAACTCCACAATTTTCGTCGGATCCTCCGGATTCGTCAGCACCGTCACCGACGTGGCGTTCTCGGTAATGATCCGCCCCGTCACCGACAACCCCGCTGTCGTGACCACAGTGCTGGCCCGATACTGGTCACTCACCACCTTGCTCGGATCCATGATCGCTTCTGTCAGATCCTTCACCGTAAACCGCCCCGCCAACTGCGTGAGGTCCGGGCCGGTGGCCCCGCCACTGCCACCAAACCGATGACAAATCACACAACGCGTCGCAGCAAACATCTTCTGACCATTCTCGAAGTTACGCTCCTTCAAACCGGTCTCCGCCAGCATGCGAACTTCATCCAGAGTCCAGTCATGGCCCGGCCCCGCTGGCTTTGGCAATTCCGGCGGCGCATAAGGCTTACGCGCTCCCGAGGCCTCAATCAACAGCCGCTCCTTCTCGCTGGCATTCAGAAAACATTCCTCTTCAATGTTCTTCAGAAAGCCATGGAAACTGGCGCCGCCAGCCCACCGATGAGCCCGCTCGAACCACGCAAAGTACGCCTTCCGCTGATCCAGCGTCCAACCCTCTTTCGCGTTCCGCAGACAAAAGGCATACCACACCTGCTGCTGATCCGGTGCATTCGCAACCGATGCAGCAATCGCGCCGCCATAGCCACGATTACGTGCCAACAAGTCCTGCAGATCCTCCGTCACCGTCGGCCGGGATTCAGCGGTCATCAATCCCACCGCTTTGCCAATCACTGTCGGCGACTTCAGATACACCAGTACCTGACACAACTCCCGATTCAGTTCGTCATCTGTCGCCGGAAATGACTCGTCCAGCTGCTCCAGAAACGCGCTCCGGACAGCTTCTTCCGGTGGGCCCAGACGCAGGAACACCAGGCTCATTGCCCGCAGATAAGTCAACTGCTGGTCCTTCGTCAGACTGCTGTACGTCATGCCCTGCAACAGCCGCAGACTCAGAGTCCGAACCGACTCCTCTGCGCTGGTGATCTCCGTTTCCGTCATACCCTCCGTCTTCGACAGCGAGGCAATCGGAGCCCTCGCCAGCGAAATCACAATCCCCAACCGATCGTCAGTTGCCGCCTGAGACAAGTCACCCTGAGCCAATCCCTCCGCATTCTTCATCAGGTCCACAAACAAACGGGAATTATAAAAGGCATTGCCCACGGCAAACTTCAGAAACCGATCCCGGCTCTGCATATCCATGGTCAATTGCTGAAGAAACGTCCCCGAATCCGCTGATGGCTGCCGCTGATCACCCGTACGACCGGCATGCCACGATTCCAGCACCCGACGCCGTGAACGCGGTCCCGCTTCCCGACTGTCCCGCAATTCCACCGCGTCCGTCGGTTCCGAACCCACATAGGTAACACGAAACAGTTCGGATTGAGTCCCGCGGCCGCCAATCGAAAAGTACAACGCACCATCCGGTCCCGCCGCCACGTCCGTCAATGGCAGCGGAGTCCTCGAAAGAAATTCTTCCCGGACACCCGTGTAACTGCTCTGCCGCGGCTCGAGGTGAATCGCATACATCGTCCCAAACGTCCAGTCGCACAGATACAAGGCCTTCTGATACTTCGCCGGAAATCGACAGCCATACCCAAAGTCCACCCCTACCGGTGACCCCGGTCCGATATTCACGACCGGCGGAAGACTGTCCAGATAATGGTTGGGCCATTTGCCACTGCCGCTGCGCCAGCCAAATTCACTGCCGCTTGTCGCATGCACGACCCGCGTCGGACGGTACCACGGCATCCCCACGTCCCATTCCATGTCCGCGTCATACGCAAACAATTCCCCGTCCGCATTGAAGGCCATGTCGTACGGATTGCGGTAGCCAACCGACCAGATGTCCCACGTCCTGCCATCCGCATCCGTGCTGGCAATCCAGCCCCCCGGCGCCATGATGCCCCGCGCATGACCATTCGCGTCCCACATCCGCGGCAGCAGATGATCTTCCGACCAGTTCGTCGGAATCCGACTGGTGAAGTCCCGGTTCGTTAACTCCTCACCCGCATCAAACGGGGGCAGAGTATGATTGCCGCAAATCACGAAGATCCGCTTTCCATCCGGTGACAATCGCAGCGCATGCGGCCCGTGTTCGCCACCTCCCCGGAAATCCTTCAGCTTCACACAGCGGTCAAACTGATCGTCCCCGTCCGTGTCCTGAGCCCGATACAGGCCACTCCCAGGTCCACCATTGATCGAAAAGTACAATGAGTCGAATGCCCAGAGCATCCCCTGTGCTCCCGTGGGACGGACTTCACAGCGGGAAAAATCCAGCTGCTCCACCCGCGTCTCTCCGTCGGCCACACCCACCGGCGGCAAGGTGATCCGAAAAATCCCTTTGTCTCCCTGATCGCTGGCCAGCAACCGACCACGATTGTCGAAGGTCAGACAAACCCACGATCCCAACTCTTCCCGGGGCACCGTATACAACTTCTCCACCTGAAATCCCGGAGGCAGTTCGAAGACACCCGCCGGAATCCGCCCCACAGGCGCACTGTTGTCAAACACGTTCTTCCAGGGATTGTCACCATACGTGCCCTTCACCGCCACAGGTTGCCCCGCAGCCTCGCCGCGCGCCGTCGCATACATCCATGTCTCATCCGTGACCAGTGTCTCAGTTCCGCCGTCGGCCGTCTGTATCCGCAGTTTCAGTACGAAACCCGCAGCGCCGCCCGCGTTTTCAACTTCCGCTTCAATCAGATTCTCGCCTACCACCAGACTACTGGCGACGTCCGCATCCGCTGGCTCCTGCCATTCCGATCCACCTCCCATACGCCGTCCATTGACGTAGACGCTGCAGATGTTGTCACAGGAGGCTTTCAGGCGCGCTGCCCGCGGTTGGCTTGCCAGTGTCAATTTCGCCCGAAGCACGTACTTCGTGTCGTTGTCCGGTCCCCAGATCCATTTCCCCACCGGCCCGGCCGCAAACTCCGCATCCGAAACAGCGGGACGCGCAACCTGCTCCGTCCCCGCCGCAACACCACGCTCCTGCGATGGCTGAATCTCTGCCCGCTGCACACGCGCTTCCTGGGCCGTCACCACAGAAAACGACACACACACACCAAGGACCATCAACTCGCGCAACATGAGTGGGATTCCAATTCCAGGTCGTCATGAAGTATTTCAGGAAGGCCCAGGACACACACCGGAACGGCGATGCCCCGAAACCCGCTGGTCGTCGGCCGAAAACCAGACCAGAAAGTCCCCGTAGTATGCCAATCCCCAACCGGAAAGAAAACAACCCGGGATGACAAATCCGGACGAAGCGCCTCGACCTCCCCGGCCCGTTTCGATCCCCCAGCCACTGCTCCCGTACCACGTCGCTGCCTGTGACCCGCTCCGACAGCCCGCAAAAATCAGCGATAAACCCCGATCCGTCCCCCATTCACCCCCAGTCATCTTTTCCACACCCGGATGAGCCAATTTTTGCAATTCCCCGTCGATTTCGCGATTTGCCACTCATTTATTGGCACATTTCAGCCGAATCTGCCAGTGTCGGTCCACCCCTAAAACGGCCTGCGTTTCGCGCAAACGTCCCCTCAGGGAATCGACACGGTGGGTCTGATGGTGCTGATCCCCGATTTTCCGAACCCGGTCTCATGGACGAGCTTCTGCCGACTTATTCGCTCCGGATCAGAAGTTCATGACCCGCTCTCCCCGCTTCTCACTGTTCAATCACCTGTACTGGGCGCTGGCCCTCGCGTGCTCGCTTTGCGCACTGACGCCCGCACTCGCACACGAGCCCCAAACCTCGGCTCAGTCCAACCCCAAAGCAGCGTTTGAAGGGCCCGAAGACGAGGCACAGTTCTCCGAATTGCCCATCGATGCTCTGCTCGCCCGGGAGGAACCAGCGTCGCCCATACCCGATCGCCCGTCCGTCGACGTCCCCTCCATTTCGGTTCCCGCTGACAACGGCTACTGGATCGTCAGCACCGAGTCCTCGCCGCAGTCTTTCGATGAAACCCTGCCACGCTTCTGCGCCCAGGTGACTCGCTACGAAGATGGCAGCGGACTCCGTAAGTCTTCCCTGCAGGAACTCACCAGCAGCCTGCATCCC
>JBDKIW010000548.1:0-4395 GCA_039796955.1 Planctomycetota bacterium | reverse complement strand
AGAGGTGTGTTGGTAGTTTGCAGACTAATTACAACAGTTGATTGGGTGAGCGGTATCAGGGCGGCGGACAAAGGACGGGATGGTGAACGGCAATCCGGGGTTTCCGGGGCCGTTGGCCGTGTTGGTCTGGTCCGTCGTACTGAGCATCGGAAGACAGGAAAGATGCAGTGATCATGGCACGACGCGGCGAACTGTTTGCAGGACTTTCTGTAGCTCTGGTCACACCGATGAGCAGCGATGGCTCATTGAATGAGGGCATGTTGAAATCGCTGATCGACTTCCACATCGCCGCGGGCACGGACTGTCTGGTTCCGGTGGGGACGACCGGCGAAAGTCCGACGCTGTCGCATGACGAACACGAGCGAGTGATTTCGGTCACGTGCGATTACGCGGCCGGCCGTATCAAAGTGATGGCCGGGACGGGATCCAACAGCACGGCAGAGGCGATCCGCCTGACTCAGTCTGCAAAGCGGGCCGGTGCCACGGGCGCCCTGATGGTTGCTCCTTATTACAACAAGCCCACACAGGAAGGATTCTTCCAGCATTTCCGCGCCGTTGCGGAACATGTGGACCTCCCGATTGTGCTGTACAACATTCCCGGCCGTACTGCGAAGAACATGGAACCGGAAACGATCTGCCGGATTGCCGACACCTGCCCCAGTGTGGTCGCGATCAAGGAATCAACCGGCTCCATGGATCAGGCATCCCAGATCCTGTCGGCTTCAGAACTCACCGTGCTTTCCGGGGATGACAGTCTGACACTGCCATTACTGGCGCTTGGTGCCAGTGGCGTGGTGTCTGTTGCCGGGAACATCGTACCGGCTGACGTGAAGGCGATGATCACGGCGTTTCAGTCCGGCGACATCACGGCGGCGAGAGACTGGCATCACAAGTTGTTCCCACTGTGCCGGGACATGCTGGGACTGTCAACCAACCCGATTCCGGTGAAGGCCGCGATGCGGTTGCTGGGGCGTGATTGCGGTGAAGTTCGTCTGCCACTGACGCCACTGTCAGATGCCCAGATCGCTGCTCTGAAGACCACCCTGACACGGTATGGAATCCTGTAGCACACCCGGTAATCCAGTTTGGGTATCAGGGCGTTAATTCTGCCGGGATTTAGAAATTAACCCCCGTCAGGTTTAGGTTTCCCCTGCACTATACCTGCCGGAGGTTGCGACCGGAGTTCGTAAGTTCACGGCAGTACCTTGGTGAACTCTGCACCGTGAGTCAGTGTTGGCATCGAAGTTCGGGCGGCAGGAGATCGTGGATTTCACTGCCGCCTGATCAGTGACTTCGAACGCGGAGGCCGCGGCTGACGCGTCTGACGCGGCCTGCCGGTAGCTCGCAGGACGCATCAGACTCAACTGTGTGATTCAGGTCTTCCCGTGGTCCGGACAGCCTGTCACGGAGTGACCGCGGTGGTGAATTTGTTCACCTGCATCCAGTCGTAAAGCCGGTCCGGCCAGTTCTTCAGGACAGGATCCGCCTGGGCCAGTCCGACGCCGTGGCGTCCGTTCTGATAGACGTGCAGTTCTGAGGCCTTGTTGCCGGAACGACGCAGTGCCGCATAGAACTCAAGGGCGTTCTCCACGGGGACGGCGGAATCTTCCAGAGTGTGAAACAGAAATGTCGGCGGTGTCTTTTCGGTGACTCGTTTGTGATTCGACAGCAATTGTACCAGCTCGTCATTTTCGATGTTGTCAGGCCCCAGCAGATTTCGGCGTGATCCTTCATGTGTGAAGGGGCGTTCCATCGTGATCACGGGGTAGCAGAGGATCGCAAAGTCGGGGCGGCTGGAAACTCGATCGATGGGATCACTGGCGGTCGCGTCGCCATCATCGAAATGTGTGGCCGCGGTGGAAGCGAGATGTCCGCCGGCCGAAAAGCCCATAACGCCCAGTCGCATGGGATCCGTGCCGGTGCTGGCGGCCTGAGCTCTGACCGTTCTGATCGCCCGTGCCACATCACCTTTCTGGATCGGGTGATGGTAGCCCTGGGAACCGAGGCGGTACCGCAGGATCCACGCATGAACGCCGCGGGCATTGAACCAGGCGGCAATCTGATGCCCTTCGTGGTCCATGGCCAGACCACCGTAGCCTCCGCCTGGACAGACAACAACTCCGCAACCGGTGGCTTTGTCAGCAGGCGCGGGGAAAGCCATGAGTGCCGGAACGTCCTTGTCCGCTGTGCCCTTGGCGCCGGGCGCACCCTGCGGCCAGAGTGGTGTCCAGGTTTTGTCCTGTGCCACGCCGACCGCAGCCAGCGGCAGCAACAGAAGCACGGAACAGATGGTGGAAACGCATGGAATTTTCATCAGGAACTCTCCAGGTGGGGACGTACAGAATATGCCGGACAAGAGTATCCCGATTGCGGCAGAAAAGCTCAAGGGGGTTCAGAAAAGGGGGTGGGTTCAGAAAAGGGGTCAGGAACCAATAGTGCGGAGCACCCTCCGGGCCATTTGGCTATTGGTTCCTGACCCCTTTTCTGAACCCCGGAACCAATAGTGCGGAGCACCCTCCGGGCCATTTTGGCTATTGGTACCTGACCCCTTTTTCTGCCCCCCGCCTCCTTTTCTGAACCGGGCCATTTGAGTATTCTTCCCGCTGCTTTTCTGAACCACAGGAAGAGGAATGATATGAAAACCCTTGTTCGCTGGATTGTGATGGGCGTCCTGGTTGGTTTGCTGCCTTTTCCGCAGGTCGGTTCGGCTCAGGATGACGGGGCGGCTGCCGCTTCAGAATCGGCAACTCCTGAAAGCGACGTGTTCTCGGGGCCACAGCCGGGAGAACTCCTGCCGCCTTTGACTCTGCGGCAGGTCCTGGGAGCTGATGCGGGGCAGGAGACGGATCCTGTGAAGGTCGCCAATGGTGGTCCGATCGTGCTGGTCTTCGTGCATGACATCAATCGGCAGTCTGTCAGCATGACACGCATTCTGACGGGGTACACCAAAACGCGGGCAGAGGATGGCCTGCAGACAGGGGTAGTGTTCCTGAGTGATGATGCAACGGCTGCGGAAGCCCAGATCAAACGCATGGAACATGCTTTGACAGCTGGAATTGTGACGGGGGTTTCGGTGGATGGTCGGGAAGGGCCTGGCAGTTACGGACTGAATCGCAATGTGATGTTGACCATCTTGATTGGCAAGGCCGGGAAGGTGACAGCGAACTATGCGTTGATCCAACCCAGCCTGCAGGTGGACCTGCCGAAGATTTTAAAGAGTGTTGTCGAGGTCGCTGGTGGTGAGGTGCCGAATCTGAAGGATCTGCCGGGCATGGCCGGCATGGTTCGTCGGGAGAATCAGGCTGACGAGGAATTGAATCTTCGGCCATTGCTGCAGCCGGTCATTCGCCGCGATGCATCGGCCGAAGCGGTGGAAAAGGCAGCTCTGGAAGTGGAAAAGCAGGCGGCACAGAATCCACGAATCCGCAAAGAAGTCGCGAGAATCGCCAACACGATCATTAACGCGGGAAAGCTGCAGGACTACGGCACACCGAAAGCGCAGGAGTTTCTGAAGAAATGGGCGACGGAATTCGCGAAGTCTGAGGCGTCGCCGGAGCCACCTGAACAGTCGGGCGACTCTTCGGGGACGCGTCCGTGACCGTCTGGGGATTGTGGTGTGCGGCGCTGCTGCTGCCGACGCCGACAGAACCTGCTGTGTCGTTTCAGACGGAGATCCTGCCGTTGCTCACCAGAGCCGGCTGCAATTCCGGGGCCTGTCACGGGGCTGCGGCGGGGCGGGGTGGACTACGTCTGTCACTTTTCGCAGCCGACTCCCGGGCCGATTATGAATCGATTGTGCTGGCGCTGGAGGGACGCCGCATTAACCTGAAAACGCCATCCGCCAGTTTGTTCCTGCGCAAACCCGCGGGCTATGTGCACCATGGCGGTGGAGTGATCTTTGCCGAGGACTCTGATGAGGCCTCGTTGCTTTTGCGATGGATTCAGCAGGGCGTGCCATTTGGTGAGTCTGTTGACGTCCGGGAACTTCAGGTGCAGCCGTCGCTGCATGTCTGCACGAAAATTCCCGAGACCATCTCGCTCGGCGCGACAGCGATTTTCGGCAACGGCGATTCGGCGGACGTCATTTCAAAAGCGCGGATCAGTGTTGCTGACGAGCAGGCAGTGACGCTGAATGCAGATGGAACGGTGACTGTTCAGCGTCCCGGCCAGCATGTGGTGCTCGTCCGCTTCCTGAACAGGGTCATGCCGATCCGCATTCACGCCCCGTATCTGTCACAGGCTGTCGTGAGCCCGGCAGCGACTGACGAATCGCTGGAGCCCATTGATCGACACCTGCGGCAGGTTTCACAGGAGATGCGGCTCCCGCTTTCACCTCCGGCTTCGGATGATGAATGGCTTCGTCGGGTGTCGCTGGACCTGACCGGTCGCCTGCCG
>JBDKIW010000547.1:0-13267 GCA_039796955.1 Planctomycetota bacterium | reverse complement strand
TCCGGCGTGGAATCCGTGCTGCCGTCATCCACCACGATGATCTCGAAGGATTCCAGCACCTTCAGAGACGCACAGATTTCACCGACCAGAATCGGTAGGTTTTCAGATTCGTTATGGGCGGCAATCACCACGGAAAGCTGCATCGGGGAACATCCTTGTCGCAGACCCGGGCATCCGGCACGGGCATCAACTGAACTGAATCTGTGCAGAACCTTGCGCCTCATCGGCCATCGAGTACAAACACCGCCAGCCCCCCCCGCGACACTGCTGATTTCACGGCAAAACGACATAAATCTGGCGGAAGGCAGGGGCGGGGCCGGGCACTGCGAGTTTCGTCGGAAACCGCATGACGCCCCGTGGCGACTGCACAAAACGAGACAAACAACTCTTGAATACTGTCCGATAGTTTCCCAGAATCACCATGGGCTGTCTATGGGAAAATCTCACCATGACTCGCGGCGTCGGTCTTTGTCGACTCGGCGAAATGCGAGCCACGATCAACCAGGAAGCTCTGCCGGTGAGTCTCTGAGTACGGCAAACGCTTGCCTATCGCAGTCGTGGGGCCTGGCTGGGACAGCCCACAAGGGCGCGTCGTTTGTTTTGGCCACCGAGTTCAAAATCGTTCTGATCCGGAGCGTCTGATTCGTTGACACGCGGGAGATGGGGCTAGTACCATTTCCGGGAATTCCACATGCAGTCAGCACATGTACACCTGAACACAAACTGCGTGTAGATCCGGGCGAGTTTGTTTTCCGGCATTCGGTCGGGGATTTCTGCAGTTCCAACGGACCTTCCGGGCAGTTTGTTTCCTGTCTTTGTGCCTTGGTGGGCGGAAGATCATCAGGCAGAGGACCGCCGAGAATGCGATTGGACGGCTGGTGCGGCGACCGGCGCCTGGTGATAGCAGGGCAGTGAAATTGACTGTGGCGTCAACAGTGTGGGCGACAAAAAATCTTTAGCGACAGGCCTGATAGACGTGAAGATGGTCGGTCAAGCAGTAAGGATGGGGTCATGTCGACTGTAAAATCGACGCGTAGTGCGGCTCGCGTGCAGGGCCCCCACATCAAACTAACGAAGTACGACGTCGCGGTCTCGGTACTGCAGACCTCGGCTCTGATCGCTGTACTGACATTCGCAGTGATGCTGGCAATCTGGCTCTCAAATCTGTTGCCAGCCCCCGTTTCGCGCAAGGTCGAATTGATGCCGGCGGGTGATGGTGGCTGGGAAGATGGTACGCCGGACGCAACGCCCAACGTGGAATCTCCCGAGGACGCGGTGCCGGATCCTTCGCTGGCGAATGAAGAGACAGACGTCACTCAGATTGAAGAAGTGATTGAGCAGGTCATTGAGGTGGCGGAGAATGCCGCGGTGATTGAGGCTCCTAATGAATCGCGGCAGCAGCAGAACACAGGCATCCCGGGCAGCGCGGACGGTACCGGCGGTCGTCCTCTGGGAAGTGGTGGTCCGGGACGTGGTGGCGCCAAGCGTGAACAGGGCTGGATTGTCGAATTCGCCGACAAGGGAGATCTGGACAGCTACGCGGCACAGCTGGATTTCTTCGGCATTGAGCTGGGGTTGTTGTTGAAGGAAGACTCACGGCTGATTTATCTGAGCCAGATGAGCCAGGCCACGCCGACTCAGAGGGAAGTGCGAACCGGCGAAGGCGAGAAGCGATTGTTTCTGAACTGGCAGGACGGCAGTCAGGACCGAGTGAAGGCGGATATGGAGTTGTTTAAGAAGGCGGGGCTGGATGCGGGTAACGGCGTGATTCTGCATTTCTATCCGCCAGCGACAGAGCAGATGCTGGCCCAGCTGGAAGTTTCTTACGGCAACCAGCAACCATCGGCGATCCGTAGAACCTATTTTCAGGTGCGACGTGCTGGTAGTGGCTTTGAGTTTGTGGTTACGCGTCAGGTTTTGAAGTGATGCAGGCGAAAAACGGCGGCGTCTGCTTTGGCGGACACCGTGACAATTGATGAGATCTCACAGTGGTGAACTCAGAGTCGTAATCTCAGAGTGGTGATAACGAGTACTGAAAAATTTCTCCGCAGGTGACCGGGGCGGGCGTGGTATTCAGCAAGCGAATCGGGTGTTCCCGCAGGCCGCGTGCGGCGGTCTGCAGGGGTTTCCGTTCGGGTGTCTTTGTTCGGAATTTGAATCAGTCTGGAACCTCCTATGATCAGCGTCGTTGATTTTCTGAATGGCATTGGCATGCTTGCCCAGGAAGCTGCTCCTGCGGCCGGTCCGTCCACATTCATGAAAGTGATTGAAAACTCCATCTGGGGCGGGATTGCCTTGTGCGCCGCTGGCGGGATGTATGCCGGTATCCTGTTAATTCGTCGCGTGGGACAGAAGCAGTTTCCGGGGGCAGAAGCAGAGCAGGCATTTCTCAATGAATTGGGTGAATGTCTGGAGCGGAGTGATTTTGATGCCGCGCTGCAGGTCTGCGACAACCCGTCGCTCTGGAATCGTGCCCTGCCGCAGTTGGCCCAGTGCGCACTGCAGTCGCGTGACGAGCCCATGAAGAAGATTCGTCAGATTGTGGGCGAGAGATTCGAACGCGATATCCTCAGCAGCCTTGACCGCATGAATTCCTGGGTCGGTACCAGTATTAAGACCGCGCCGCAGCTGGGACTGCTCGGAACCGTACTCGGGATGATTAACGCCTTCGCCAAGATTGCCGGTGCGGCGGCAACGGGTGTGGACCCGAAGGAATTGTCGGCGGACATCAGCTTCGCGCTCTGGACGACCGCGGCGGGTATGGCAATTTCCATTCCATTGATCGTGCTCCAGGGTTCCGCCTCCAACAGTATCAAGAAGCTGCAGGAGAACATTGACGAAGGCACCGGAATTCTGCTGGACGACATTGCGGCCGCCAAAGCGAAGGCAAAAGCCTGACGTGATCAGTGACTGGATCCCTGAGATTCGGGTTGAGACCTGTTTTTTGAACACCGACTGAAGTCAGAGAGTGCTGGATCATGGCGGCTGAGGACGACGACGACGAACCGTACCAGAAGAAAGTGCGTCCGGCAGAGGACACGGAAATCGACATCACACCGATGATTGACGTGACCTTTCAGCTGCTGATTTTCTTCATGGTCACTTCAACGATGCAGGGAAATCCACCGGCGATCGTACCACGTTCTGTATCCGGGGGCTCCACGGAACTCGCCAAAGTCGCGTTCAAGCTGGTGATCAAAGCGCCTGTGGATGCCAACACAGATCCGCTGATGGAAATCGATAAGAAGCCCATCACGCTGGAAGAACTGCGAGTACGGCTGAATGAAGAATCAGGTGCCCGGCCAAATGGCATTGATCTGATGATCATGGGTGACAAGGACGTTCCCAATCGTTTCACCGGGGAAATTGAGTCCATGATTTCGGAGATACCGAACGTGGGCTTTCACTATGCGGTTCAGGACCGGCGTGAGTAGTTGCGGAACGGGATTCTGCGGCTGAACAGGCGGCAAACAACACACGGGCTCTGCGAAGATCAGCCACAATCATGAGTGACCTGACAGACAAGCGACTTGGAGAATTCCACCTGCTGAGACATCTTGGCAGCGGGGGCATGGCGGACGTGTTTCTTGCGGAGCAAACGTCGCTGCAGCGCTACGTCGCGGTCAAGGTGATGAAGCCCGGATTGATGGCCCATTCGGGGCAGGACATGCTGTCTCGCTTCAAGCAGGAAGCGATGATGGCGGCAGGTCTCAACCACCCCAACATCGTCCAGGTCTACACCATCGGGCAGGAAGACGGCCTGCACTACATCGCTCAGGAGTTTGTGCAGGGCAGTGACCTGGCAACGCTGATTCGCGAACGCGGCAAGCTGGATCTGACGTCCGTGCTGCACGTGATGCGTCAGGTCGCCGCCGCCCTGAAGGCTTCGGGCAAAGCCGGCATCGTGCACCGTGACATCAAACCGGAAAATATCCTCGTCACGAAAAAGGGCGAGGTGAAAGTTGCGGACTTTGGACTGGCGCAGCTGGGAGATGGCGGTGACCAGTCAACTGGTGTGACGATGGGAACGCCATTGTACATGAGCCCGGAGCAGGTCAGTGGGCGGGAACTGGATCCCCGCTCCGATGTGTATTCCTTCGGAGTGACCTGTTATCAGCTGCTGTGCGGCGAACCGCCGTTTCGTGGCACTACGGCCGTGCAGATTGCCATGCAGCATCTGAAAAATCCAGCACCGCCGCTGCATCAGCGAAATCCAGCCGTGCCTCGCGTTCTGTGCCGCATGGTGCATCGCATGATGGCCAAGCGGCGTTCGCTGCGTTACCAGTCGGCCGAAGAAGTTCTGGAAGATCTGAAAACACTCATCGCTGCTCAAAAACAGGGCCGATCGCTCGATCTGGTACGACTGCCGCGCCTTGAAGAGCTGGAGAAACTTGCTGAGCAGGAGCGGCAGAAGCACCTCAAGACCTCCGGGTCCATTCCCGTGGAATTGATGGACGAAGGCTTTGAGCTGTCGCCCACAGCGGACGTAAATGAAACCTCCGTCATGCCGGTGACTGCAGCTCAGCCCAAAGTGGCCAGGCCGGTGGCTGCACCGGTTGTCGTTGAGGATGATGACGATGATCCGCCCCCCAAACGCAAGCGGGCCGAAGAGAGTGCCGCGATCGACCTGACGCCTGCCGTGGACGTCACGTTTCAGCTGCTGATCTTCTTCATGGTCACAGCCTCATTCAGCATGCAGAAGGCCTTCGACGTACCGCCCGCGAAGAAAACCGACGGAGTCTCCACGTCGGTTGTGGTCGAGCAGGATCAGTCGTCCACCGCTCTCAAGGTGCAGGTGGATGCTGAGAACAACTTCTTCATTGAAGAGACCAAAAAGGCGACCGGCTATCGGGAACTTCTTGATCTGCTGAAGGCAGAGAAAAATACCAGTGCTGATCTGACGGATGTGGAACTGGAGCTCCATCCAGACTCGACCCACGAGGCGCGGGTGATGGTGATTGATGCGGCAACTCAGGCCGGTTTCACCAGAGTGCGAAATAAGATTGCTGAGTGGTAACCCCTCAGCCCACCAGGATGCCTGGTGACTGTGTATCTGGAACAGGTAAGTTAAACACACCGGAAGCCCACGGGCTCCGGAATATGATATCTGACGGGACTGGAAAACACTGTGGCGGCTTCAAACATGGACAACCAGAAAAACGACCCGGAGGCCGCAAAGGACGCGGTTGCGGAAAAGGCCAAGCGGCAGTTGCAGCGTGGTCGGCTGACTACGTTTGCAGACAGGCTCAGCGGCGGCCCGCAGCGGCCCGGGCAGCAGAAGATCGGACGCTCCCCGGTCGTCCTGTTACTGACCGGTGTGACCCTGCTCAGCTTTCTGCTGGCGGGCATCTTCTGGTACATCAATCAGTGGAACGCTGAAGAACGCATGCTCAAGGAAGCGACGTCGTTCCTTGAGCAGCAGAAGTACATCGATGCCGAAGCCCGATTCTCCCAGTTCCTGCAGGTCTATCCCAAAACGGCTTCGTCCCCCGCAGCAAAGATTGGTCTGCACCGGACGCAGGTGGAAAAGTACATTCTGACCAATACGCCGGATGTGATCCGCGGGATGACAGAACTGCGGACTCTGATCAGCGAATGCGCTGACCTGCCGGGCTATGCGGAACTCACGGATACCCTGCGGCGATATTCTGATCGACTCGCTTATGCGGGTGCGATTGTTGCCGAAACTATCCAGTCGGAAGAAGCCCTGACCGTCAGTCGCGAAGCCGTGGACCTGCTGCGACGATTTTCCGGTGAAGGTGGCATCCCGCAGACGCGCGAACAGTTTCTTATCGAACGTCAGCGGATTGCCGAAGGTTCGATTGCCCGCAAGCTGACATTTCAATCGACCATCCAGACCATCACCAGCCAGCTGGCCGCAGGAAAGACACTGGAAGCAATTGAAACCCGACAGGCTCTGATTGACCGTTATCCATCACTGAAGGACGACAAGGACGTCCGCAAGATGCTGACGGACATTCTGACCAGAGAAAAAGAACTGACTGTCCGGACGGATCTCGGTCGGGACGCGCTGCCGGCAGATCCGGCAGCCGAACCGCTGCCGTCCGTGTCTCTGGCCCTCCGCACTCAGGGACCGTCCGATCTGGTCTCACAAAAACGTTACCTTGTCACCATTGGACTGGATACCTGTTATTCAGTCGACGCGGACACGGGCGACCCCCGCTGGAAACGCGTGATCGGGGCTGACGCACCTTTCGCTCCGGTGACAGTGTCCGGCACAACCCAGGGAATACTGGTCTACAGTACTCTGACCAATGAATTGCAGTTACTGGCAGAAGAGACGGGCAGCATTCTCTGGAGGCAGACCACCGGAGGACGGCCCAGCGCTGCACCTGTGGTCCAGGCCGGGACGATCTATCTGACCACGGATGCCGGGGAATTGCTGCAGATCGCTGCGGTCAACGGCAGGGCCCTGGCCAGCCTGAAGTTTCCGCAACCGATCAGCGGCCCGCCGGCGGTGTCCGGCGATGGACAGAAACTGGTGCTGCCGGGCGATCAGACCCTGGTTTACACCATTTCGCTCAACCCGTTCGCCTGTCAGACGGTGTCCTGGATTCCACACCGACAAGGCAGTATCCGCGTCCCGCTGATTACGGCAGGGCGTTATTTCCTGATGTTTGACAACGAAACGGCTGAGAAATCCCGCATTCAGACTCTGCAGGAAGAAGCCAGCGGAGAATTGTCGGTCGTAGCCACCAACACCGTCGACGGGCAGATTCAGGATCCGGCTCTGCTGCGAGGTTTCGAATTGTTCGTTCCCTCAACGCCGCAGCGAATCACGTCGTTTCGCGTGGGTGATGAACCCGGGCAAGCGCCACTGTCGTTTGTCGGTGCCAATCAATTGGAAGAGGCCGCTCAGACCCGCATGTTTCTGCTGGCCGGCCCCGGAGGTCAGGTCTGGCTGGCGGGGCGCGATCTGCGCAAGTTCCGCACGCGAACCAACGGCGTGGAACTGGACCCCGCCGTCACAGCCCAGGGGATTCATACTCAGCCCATTCAGCTGCTGGACGAATCCGTCTTTGTGACTTCGCGCTCAGCTCAGTCCAGCTCCGCGTTCTTCACCAGAGCCGACCGGGATCAGATGCAGGGCATCTGGAGAACAGTCCTCAGTTCGCGCATTGTGGCGATGACGGGTTCGGCCGCTGGCGGTTCAGTCCTCGCAGTGACGGACTATGGTGAGGCCTATCGCATTCCGCTGGCTGATCTGCAGAAGCCCGGTTTCATTCTGGAAACAGTCAGCCGCTTCCGACTGCCGGAAAAGCTGGGCTCGCCAGTGGACGGGCTGGTCCTGTCTGATGGTCGACCAGCCGCGTGGGTGGGGGCACCGAACCCTGCCATGTGGACCTTCACGACCACCGGGCAGTTGGAGCAGAAATGGGACTTGCCCGCGGTGCCGGAACTCCCTCCAGTGGCACTGGACAGCGGGGTGGTGTTTGCATCAGCGGGACGGCTGCACATGACGGGCCTCACAGGAGGCCGCACCGTGGAAGACTACCGCTCGTCTCAGACACAGAATCAGCAGCAGCCCTGGAAGTCGCTGATTGCCCTGTCCGGCACTCAGGTGCTGGGAATTTCCGCAGCGAATGAATTTGTCCGGGTGGAATACCGTGAGACGCCTCGACCGCAGCTGGCCGAGATCAGCGTCACGAAGATTCCGTCACCAATTGAAGTGCCGCCGGCCGTGTCCGGGGGATTTCTGTTTGCCGCCACTTCGGAAGGCAAACTGCTGATGATGCAGGCCTCGACGCTGGAAGTCCTCGCGGAGAAAGATCTCGGTGGTGTTCCCAGTGCACAGCCAAAGGTGACCGATCAGTTTGTGATTGTGGAAGTGGCCAATCAGGAAGCGAAAATCTTCCGAATTGCCCCGGACCTGCCTGCGACGGGATCGCTGCCCCTCGAAGGCTGGGGCCTGCGAGGCAACCCATTGGCCGTTAGCGATGGCCTGCTTGTGGCCCGCGGAGACGGGTTGCTGACGAAACTGGATGCCAATGGAGTCCCGGGAGAGATTTCGATGAAGCTGGGCCAGCAGATTCAGTCCGGTTTTGTTCGGTTTGGTGAGCAGATCATGATCACCGGGCTTGATGGCAGCTTGTATTCCATTAATCCGGCACTCCGGAAATAGATTCAGGGAGTGATCCATGACTGACAAACTCAAGCAAACCGCAGCCCGTGGCACCCTGTGTGCGGTGGCAGGTGCTGTTCGGCAAGTGCCATGGTGCGTTCTGCCGCTGTTGGTACTGGCCCTGGTGCTGCCGGGTTCGATGGTTGTGCGCGGCGATGAAGAAAAGGTCGCCCGGACCGAACTTCCCAAACTGGCCACCATGGAGACGCCGACGGCCGAAGTGCTGTTGCGGGCAGACGCAGACGACAAAGAGTTCGACTGGGTGGTGCTGAAGGCACCAGTCGCCGAAGACCGGCGGGTGGTGGTCGTCAATCCCCTGTTTCCGCGTCCGGACACTCTGCAGAAGCAGGAGGAGGAATTCCGCAAGCTGGAAGCGTCACGTCCACAGAATCAGAAAGAGCGTGAGCAGCGGACCAACCGCCTGAAAAGCCTGAAGAAGCTGATGTTCACTCTGCCGGGCGATTTGACCGAATACGCGGTGCCGGTGGAACAGGTGGATCAGATTCTGTTTTTTGAAGACCTGATGCTGCAGCGAGTGGACTTGCTGCTGCAGTCCGGAGACTTCCGGACGGCTTACGAATTGCTGTTGCGCGTCGAAACGGAGCTGCCGGGATGGGAGAAGTCTGTTCCGCGATTTGAAAAGCTGTTGCTGGTGGAAGCCTCAGAGCGTGCCGCGGCGGGTGAGATTTACGCGGCCTTCGCGTTGCTGGATGAAGTGTTTCAGCGCAATCCGGCCAGTGCCGAGCTGCCGTCTCGCGTAGGCACGATTATTGGTCCGATGATTGACGCTGCGGTGGCGGCCGGGGACTATCGTAAGGCGCGGTACCTGATTGGTCGCATCCAGAAGCTGTTTCCGCAGCACGAGACGGTTCTGGCAGCCTCGGGCCGCCTGCAAAAACTCAGCACAGACCTGCTGGATCAGGCTGGCAGCCTGACTCAGCAGCGACAACTGTCCGAGGCGGCCGCGCTGGCCAGCCGAGCGGAAGTCATCTGGCCGACCACGGGCAACTCACGAGCCGCCTTCAATCAGTATTATTCGCGGTATCAGGTTCTTCGAGTGGGGATCAACGAGTTCGAAGGGCAGGGCGTCTATCCGGTTCCGCAGGAGCATCGAGAGCGGCTGTCGGAACTGGCCGAGTTGTGTTTGTTTGAGCCCTCATCAGCGGACGAGATCACCTACTTTCGCTCCGGATTTTTTGAAGTGTGGGATCCGACGGACCTGGGACGCGAGGTCGTGTTTACGCTGCGTCAGACACGACCGACATGGCAGACTCAGCCTCTGCTGACCGCCAACGCGGTCGCGGAAGCGATTGGGCATCGGATTGACGAAAACAATCCCTTATTCAGTGGGCGACTGGCGTCCTTCGTCTCGGAAGTGTCCGTGCGTTCTCCCTCCCAACTCCGGATTCGCTTTTCCCGGGTTCCGCTCAGCATTGAATCGCTGCTGCGATTTCCGATCACCCGGGATCCGCAACCGGGCGTGCAGGACACCACAGCGGCTCAGCCGGTCTCACTGCCAACCACACCCACTGTGATCTCCACCAGGTTTCAGCCACTGAAGCAGGAGGAGAACATGAGTTCGTGGGTGCGCAGTATTCCTGAACCCGATGGTTATGACTCGGGCAAATATCACGTGGCCGAAATTCAGGAACGCCGTTTTTCTGACCGGGCGACGATGATTCAGGCGCTGATCCGGGGAGACATCGACTACATCCCGAAACTGCTGCCCTGGGAAATTGACGCCTTTCAGGCCTCGGACTTCACAGTTCGGCCATACGCACTGCCGCTTACCCACGTGATTGTGTTCAACCCCATGTCGGACCGCATCACAAATGCGCAGTTGCGGCGAGCCTTGTCCTTCGCAGTCAACCGGGAAGGGATTCTGAAATCCACGGTTCTGCGGGACGAGGAAATGCGGCATGGACGACCGACAAGTGCCGCGTGGCACCTGTCCAGTTACGCCACGGAACCTCGCCAGACCCCGCCGGAATTCAACCTGCGGCTGGCGTTTGCTCTGAGATTTGCGGCTGAACGACAGCTGCAGATTGCCGAACTGACAAAGCTCACGGAAGCAGCCCGGGAAGAGGCCAAAAAGAACAAGATCAACTTCGATGCGGAGCAGTTTCGGAAGGACACGAAGGTGGATTACATCCGCCTGCCGAAACTGCGATTTGTGGTGGAGCCCGGGCCGGTACCGCGTGCCGCCGCCGAACGCATGGTGACGTATTGGCAGAAGATCGGCTTTGAAGTGGATGTGATTCAGGGTGACCAGGCAGGACAGCCGCTGAAAGACACCGAATGGGACCTGTGTTACCGCCAGGTACGCATGGAGGAACCGCTGCTGGAGTTGTGGCCTGTGCTGGCCAGTGATCCGACCTTCAGCATGGATCGGCTGGGAATTTTTCCGGACTGGATGCGGCAGGAACTGGTGGGACTGGACTATGCCACAAGTTTTGCGGATGCACAGCAGAAGCTGTTTCGAATCCACAATCACATCGCCGCTCAGGCCTTCCTGATTCCACTCTGGGAAGTTGACGAGTACGCCGTGTTTCGTAAAAACGTCACTGGGGTTCCTGCCAGACTGATGTCTGTTTATCACAACGCCGAGCGCTGGATTATTCGACCATGAGACTGTTGGCTGCATTAACCCGATGGCATATTTCGGCGTGGGTGTTGCTGATTGCGACATCGATCACCGCGGTCGCCCAGGAAGCAGCACCGGCTGGCGGAGACGCAGCAGCGGTGAGTGCCAGCCAGCCCGCCGGGGCAGGGCAGTCGCAGGCCGCCACGGCGGATTCCCCCGCTGCCCCTGCGGCCACCACACCTCCTGCGCCCGCAGCCCCAACAGAACCTGCCGCCACGACTGCGCCTGCAGCCGTCACTGCACCTGCCGCCACGCAGTTGCCGCTGCAGGAGCGTCCCTATCGCGTGCATGTGGAGGTTGGATTCTCCGGGTCCGGTACCGCCTTGCCGGCGCATCGGAGTGAGATCACGCGCGGGATCCGTGACGGATTTCGTCGGATGTATGGCAGCATGTGGCAGGCCGAAGTTCATGAATCCACATGGTTTCTTCCCGGAACTCAGGAAACGCTGGGGCGTCTGCAGGAAGCCCTGCTGATTGAGCGATATCCGGAGAGTGTCGCAGAGAAAGTGTTGTTCGTCGCAGTGGAAGGGACGGACAGTGGTTTTGAAATCAGTTGTCGGGAGTTTGACTCGCGGATTCAGGAACTGTCCCCGATACTCAGCGTCACCGAACCAGAGCGGCTGAGTGTTCCCAATGCCGCCTGTCGTCTGGGGCGTGATTGTTTCCGACCGATCCTGATGTTCACCAATCAGACTCTGGACAAATCGGAACTTGAATTTGTGATTCAGGCTGGCAATCTGCTGCCCCCGGATCCCTCGGCGGCTCAGCTTGCTGAAGGGGACGTCCTGCGAACGTTTCTGCGGCAGATGGATCGTAAGTCGCCTGGTAAAGTCAAACTGCTGCAGCGACTGGATCTGTGTTATGTGCGGATCACCGCCTTCAATCAGAAACTGGGAACCAGCGGCATTCCGGCCGAGGAGCTACCGGTGGCGGCTGAAGGAGCCACGGCGGAACCCAGCGTCGAATTCACGGACACCGCACGCGCACGCGGTGTCCTGCTGTCGCATGGGCTGGTACCTTTTGGCGGCAAGGGGCGCAACCTGCAGCAGATCGGACTGCGACAGCGTCCGATGGCGACCTCCAGCAAAGTGAAACTGGTGTTGCAGAATCGACCGGATCGCCCGTTGATCTGCCTGCGTGTGGACCAGGTGCAGAAACTGCGACAGGGTGATGTCAGCACAGTTCCAGCGCGGCGGGTACTGACCGATCGCAACGGTGAACTGGAATTGCAGGTGGATCCAGCCAACCCGACATTCTGGCTGTACGCCTACAGCGGGAGCATGCTTCTGGCCCGAGTTCCCTACGCTCCGGGGATCCTGCCTCGGGAAACAGTGAAATTGCCGGACGATTCCATTCGCCTGGGTGTTGAAGGGGACATGTATCTGCTGCGTGACGAACTGGTCGACATGGTGGCTGAGAAGGCCGTTTACATGAGCCTTGCGAAGAAGGCCTCGGAAGCCCGGGATCTGGAGAAGTTTCAGGAGATGATTGCCACCATCGACGCCTTGCCGGCGAAGGAGGCGTTTAGTGTGCGGCTGAATGAGATACGAGCGCCCGCGGTCGACCAGGCCACTCAGGCGAAGAATCCGCAGGCAAAACGAAAAATAGAGTCGATGGTGACCAAAATGGGGGACTCATTAAACACCTTTTTCTCGGCGGAGAAGCGGGTCAAGGAAGCTGACGAACTTCAGAAACTGCGTGACGCCGCAGGCCTGCCCCCAGCCGCAGCCCCTGCAGCCGCACCACCTGCCGCTCCCACCGCCACCAACCCATTCCAGCCCCAGCAGCCCTGATCCAGCCACAGTCAGCCCATGCTCAGCCTGGAACACCACTGCGGCCCTAGCCACACTGTGACCAGGCAAAGCGAGTGGACCACAGAGGACCACCGAACCCCACGGACACCAGCAAACCTGCATCACATCCCCCAACTCCATGTCCAACCAAAATCCGTGTTCATCCATGGACACCCGTATCAAAATTCATCCCCAAAATCCGTGTTTACTTGTGTTCATCCGTGGTTAAAAAACACCCCAAACATCTGCGTCCATCCGTGGTCAAAAATTCCCCCCCCGGATCCGTGTCCATCATGGACCACCGTAGTCAAGAAATTCATCCCCCAAATCCGTGTTTATCTGTGTTCATCCGTGGTTAAAAACCACCCCAAACATCTGTGTCCATCCGTGGTTAAAAAAAACACCTCCAAACATCCGTATCCATCCCTGTCCATCTGTGGTTAAAACGGATCACCCCTGAACTCATCCGCGGCATGACGATCAGGAAGCAACATTTTGTGCTGGTGTCACCTCCATTGAGCCGCCCCTGTCTCCATGCTCCCCTTTTTTAACGCGGGAATAGTTTTCGGTCATGCAGTTACTGTATGAAGACAACCACCTGTATGTGGTCAACAAGCCGGTACCGCTGGCCACAATGGGGGCGCTTCCGGGAATTCCCACAGCACTGGAACTGGCCAAAGCGGACAT
>JBDKIW010000546.1:0-13550 GCA_039796955.1 Planctomycetota bacterium | reverse complement strand
CTGATCATGATCCTCGCCGGGCTCAGCTTCCGACTCACGGCCGTCCCCTTCCACTTCTATGCACCAGACGTCTTTCAGGGTGTGTCACCGTCTTCATCCGCCATGCTTTCATTTCTGCCCAAAGTTGTCGGATTTGTAGCTTTGCTGCAGGTGTTCCCGGCGTGTATGGGTGTGACAAAACTGGCCGCGTGGTCGCCCCTCGATTCCACTCGGTTTCTTGTCTCATTGATTGCAATTATCACGATGACCTTTGGCAACGTGATGGCACTGCGTCAGAAAAACGTGCTGCGACTGCTGGCATGGTCCAGCATTTCTCATGGTGGATACATGATGGTGGGCGTGGCTGTCGCCAGTTCCTTTGGTGCGACCATTCCGGACGCTGCCAGTGGCCTTGCCGCTCTGATGTTCTACCTGCCGGTCTATGGGATCACGTCGATTGGTGTGTTTGCCCTGCTCAGTGCCGCCGGCACTCGTCAGAAGCCCATCCGTTCGCTGGAAGATCTGCATGGATTGAGTCAGACACATCCTGCCACAGCGCTGATGCTCAGCGTCTGCGTCTTTGGCCTGAGTGGTCTGCCACCAACTGGTGGTTTTCTGGCAAAGCTCAACCTGTTTGTGGCGGCGTGGAGTGAAAACACGGAAATGAGTCGCACGCTCGCGATGACTCTGGCACTGAACGCGGTGATTGCTGCCGCGTACTACCTGCGAATTATCGGAGTGATGTACTTCGAAAAGTCCCAGGTCATCGTGGACGCGGAACCGCGTTCAACATCCGTGCTGGCAGGCGCAATCTGCTCGGTCGCAACGGTGATGGTGTTTCTGAAGCCGCAGTGGTTGTGGGATGCTGCGGCAGCCGCCGTGGGACTGATGATGTCCTGAGTGTGCGAAGCCGGACGGGGGCCACATGCCGGAGACTCTGACCCAACGCATACTCGGCGCCAGGGGTGCCAGGCATCAGGTGGATCCGTGGAAACCATGGCACTTCCTGAATGAGCCTGAATTCTCCAGGGATGGTCGTCTGGAAGACGTCAGCACGATCTTTTTGACGAATCGGGAATGTCCGTTTCACTGTTTGATGTGTGATCTGTGGAAGAACACAACCACGGAGACAGTTCCGTCTGGTGCGATCCCGTCTCAGATAGAGTACGCACTAAGTCGGCTGACGCCATCCAGACACGTCAAGCTGTACAACAGTGGCAACTTCTTCGATGCGCGAGCGATACCCGTCGCCGACTGGCCGGGCATTGCCCGGCAGGTCGCGCACTTTGACACGGTGATTGTCGAGAATCACCCACGATTCTGCAGTTCCGCGTGTGGAGACTTTCAGCAGTTGTGTCAGACGCAACTGGAAGTGGCCCTGGGACTGGAAACAGCCCACGAACCGACACTGGCACGCTTGAACAAGCAGATGACTGTGGCGGACTTTACGGCCGCGTGTCGCCTGCTGCGTCATCAGCAGATTCTGATTCGCTGTTTTATTCTGCTGAAACCACCGGGGACCTCAGAGTCGGAAGGGATCGAGCGTGCTCTGCAATCCCTGCGCCTTGCCTTTGACTGTGGCGCATCAGTGTGTTCTGTGATTCCGGTGCGAGGTGGCAATGGCATCATGGAACAGCTTGCGCAGCAGGGTGACTATCAGCCTCCGCGGCTCTCCTCACTTGAAACTGTCCTCAGCGAAGCGCTCAGCTGGGGCTGTGGTCGCGTCTTTGGCGACCTGTGGGACGTGCAGCAGTTCGCCGACGGGTCGGACGCCGCTGTGCAGCTGGAAAGACTGACGCGATTGAACCGCGAACAGTGCTCAAAAAAGGGGTCAGGAACCAATAGTGCGCAGCACCCTGTGGGCCATTTGGCTATTGGTTCCTGACCGCTTTTTTGAGCACCCCTTTTTGAACCGTCATGGGCTCAGGACTTCAGAGGAAAGTGACAATGAACAGAGCTGGCAGTGTGATCGGGCTACTGGGGATCCTGCTGACAATCGCCGCAGCGCGGGTCGACGCGGGGCAACTGCAGGCCGGGGCTGCGGTTGTGGATATCACACCCGAAAAGCTGCCGGTTCTCGTCAATGGAGGCATGACCAGTCGCAGCCTCGACAGGATTCGTACCCGTATTCACGCCCGCGCACTGGCATTGTCGGACGGCGAGCATCGACTGGTGATTGTCGTCGTGGACAGCTGCATGATGGGACGTGTGCTGCTGGATGATGTGAAAGCGCTGGCCTCCATCCGTACCGGAATCCCGTCCAGTCATCTGTTGATTTCGGCGACTCATGCGCACTCAGCCCCGGCGTCGATGGGCTGTCTGGGCACCGATGCGGACCCGGACTATGTCCCGTATCTGCGAGCGAAACTGGTGGAAGCGATCAGCACTGCGGTTTCTCGTCTGGAAGCCGCTGAGATTGGGTTCGCGCGAACGATGGCAGCGGACTTTACGGCGCTGCGTCAGTGGATTCGGCGTCCGGATCGAATTGCCGAGGATCCCTTTGGAAACAAAACTGTGCGTGCCAACATGCATGCGGGCGCGAATCCGGAGGACGTGACTGGAGAAGCGGGACCTGAGGATCCCGAGTTATCGCTGATTTCGGTGCGAACAAAAGCTGGAGCACCGCTGGCAGTGCTCGCGAACTTTTCCATGCACTACTTTGGCGACAGTGACATCAGCTCGGATTATTTTGGCCTGTTCTCTGAGGGGCTGAAACAGCAGCTCGCACCAGGCTCAGAGTTTGTCGCCATGATGTCACACGGGTGCAGTGGGGATATCTGGCGAAGAGACTACAGGCAGCCGGAATCGTGGAATCCGGACCTGAAGATTGAAGACTACTCCGCGGGGCTGGTCAGGCTCGCACTGTCCGCTCTGCAGGACATTCGTTATCAGAGCGAACTAAGTCTGGCGATGTCTGAAGAGCGGATGACGCTGGCCTATCGGGTACCGGATCGACAGCGGCTCGAATGGGCTCAACGCATTCTGAACAGCATGGGTGATCGGCTGCCGAGTGATCAGGTGGAAGTGTATGCCCGGGAACAGGTGCTGCTCCATGAGGCTCAGAATACGGAAATCGTGGTGCAGGCTCTGCGAATCGGAGACATCGCCATTGCAACCACACCGAACGAGACGTATGCGGTCACGGGACTGAAGATCAAGGCGGCAAGTCCGCTGTCGAAGACGATGGTGATTGAGCTGGCGAATGGCGGAGACGGCTACATTCCTCCGCCTGAGCAGCATGCCTTCGGGGGTTACAACACCTGGGCTGCGCGTTCGGCGGGGCTGGAGGTGACCGCGGAGCCCCGAATCGCGCAGGCGGCGATTCGCCTGCTTGAACAGGTCACCGGCCAGTCTCGCCGCCCATGGACTCTGCCCGAAGGACCCGCGGCAGCTCGAATTCGCCAGTTGCGTCCGCTGGCCTGGTGGCGTCTGAATGAATTCAATGGACCGATGGCTGCGGACGCCGGTGGTCAGCAGCGTCATGCACACCTGGAACCCGGCATCACCTATTATCTGGAGGGACCGGAGTCCGAGGAGTTCTGCGGGCCGGAAGTCGTCAATCGTTGTCCGCAGTTTGTTGGCGGACGCCTGACAGCTCGACTTGAAGACCTTGGATCACGGTACACCGTGTCGATGTGGATCTGGAATGGCATGCCGGACAACAGCCGCGACGTCGCGGGCTGGCTGTATTCCCGGGATCACAATTTTGGTCTGAGTCCGCGTGGCGAGCATCTTGGGATCGGAGGGACATCCGGGAATTCCGGCAAACTGATTTATCAGTTCGGAAGTGATCCAGCACGGCAGCTGGCCGGGCAGACAGTGATCCCGCGCTGGACGTGGAATCATGTCGCCCTTGTGCGGGATGGTGAAACCATTCGACTGTACCTGAATGGGCAACAGGAGGCTCAGGGGCAGGCGCAGCAGGTTTCGGTGGACGAAGTCTTTCTGGGAGGCCGCAGTGACAACAGTTGCAACTGGGAAGGGCGACTGGATGAAATTGCCGTCTTCCCGGACGCACTGAGCAGCATAGACATCCGCAGTCTGTCACTGTCAACCGACCGGCAATGAGTTCAGTTCAGAACGGTCATTGGCGTTCAACCCCAGGATCGCATGCGGGAAAGTTCAATCCATGACGTAGCGCAGAGATACCCCATAAAGAAGACATTGAACGATGGGTCAGGCTGCAGCATCGACATCAGCCAGGCATCTTTGACGGGCAGCCATGAGAACATCCAGAATGGAAAAAAGGGCTGCTGGTGATTGGAACACCACGCGGCCCACAGGGCCACAGCACCCGAGACCGCGATGGAAATCTTCAGAATGAGTTCCGCATTTGATCGTCCGCGCGGACCATACTGGCGAACAAAGGCGGCCATAATCTGCCCACCGTCCAGTGGCAGGCACGGAACCAGATTCAGCACGTTCACGATTAATCCGGCGAAAATCAGCATTTGCCAGACGTAGAAGACTTCGGGCAATTCCGCGGGGATGAGGGGCAGCGCGAATCGCCCGAGCAGATAGACGATGACGCCAAGCAGCAGGCCGGCAGCAGGCCCGGCTGCAGACACGGCAATCGACTTTCGAAACGGAAAATGAGACGACGTCGCGTAACCACAGAAAAAGTAGAGTACAATTTCTGAAGAGACCCCGTAGTGTCGAATTACGGCTGCGTGCCCCAGTTCGTGGACCAGCACCGAAACGAACAGGCACAGGATTCCAAGAGCTGTCTGCAGGAGGTTATCGCCGTCCCAGACCAGAAAAGCGGACGAAAGCCAGAACATCGGATGGACCCGAACGGGGATCTGAAAGAGTCGAAAACGCAGATCGAATTCCGTTTCTCCCGCCATTCCAAACACAGGCAACTCCTCTGTTCCAAAGCAGCATTCACACAAGTGACGTGGCCGATCCAACGGCGAAAGAATACAGTTCACACTGGAAAAATGCACGACATACCCTGATTGCCCGCAATTCAGCAGCCTGCAGCCGGTATTCCGGTACGACAGCTGACCAGGGTTGGCCATCATCACTCCGAGGATCGGGATCTTGGATCTGTTTCGAATTCTGATGGGTGTTCCGATCTTCCAGTCGGTGCTGCGCCCGGTGCTGAGACCGCTGTCGCGACTGGCACTCGGGCTGATTGCCATTCCCCTGTTCCGCTTTCTGCTGCGCCGTATTTTTCGGGTGCAGGAACTGGATCAGGAACTGGAAAAAGATCTGCAGGAATGGTTTCGGGCATCACTGCTGCTGCTGGCGGCAACGGCCAACATGGAACACGTGCTCTTCGGCTGGCTGACGCGCGTCGACTGGCTGGATCGCGCTGACTGGCTGACCATGGGACTGCGACTGCTGATGGTCATCGGTGTGATCCAGACCATGCCGGATCAGGAGCTGTTTGCGGTGCTCCACCCGGGACCTCCAAAGTTTGAAAAAGGTCAGAACCTGATCGCTCAACTGCGAGAGAAACGCTGGCTGTTGATCAAGGGACATCTCTGTCGACACATGAATCGCTCATCACCCGTCCTGGCCATGATGTGTGCCATTGTCGGAGCACAGATGCCGCGTATGCCCGAAGAATCCGTGGCCGTGATCTATCAGAAGCAAGTACTCCTGCATCAGTCTGTCATTTCATGGGCCTGCTCACAGACATTCGGCACTGTCACTCCTGTTCGCGCGGCAGCATCTGTTCTGATAGAAGATCGCACCCGCATAAACCTGACGGAACTCAATCGCGCCTTCGTGGAATCCAACTCAGCCGTCAGCCAGAACTATGCAGAGCTGGGCATCTATCTGTATCGTGACAGTCAGTACCGACGCGATCGGGAGCGATGGGCGGTCGGCTGGGTCTGCTATCTGATGGCCATCATTCAGTACCTGATCATCGGTCTGGTGACCTCACGAGACAAAGCCATGAATGTGCTGAGTGAGTTTGACAGGGCTGTGGAAGTACGCCGCAGGGAACTGATTGAGGAATTCCATCTCGGAGATCGAACGACCGGACGCACTGCCGAACCCCTGATGCCATCCGCAGACGCCCCGACAGAGAAGCCCAAGTCCGGTCCGGCAAAACACGAGGATGACGCACCAGCACCGGAACCGGGACCGGGACCGGGACCGGGACCGGGAGGGCGAAGTTCCACCTGAGCCGCAACCCCTTCATCCTTCATCCTTCATCCTTCATCCTTCATCCTTCATCCTTCATCCTTGTTCCTCATTCCTACCCCCTCGCGCCTCACCACCCATGTCCACCCATCGTTTGCCCGCGAACCCACGCCGAGCATCTCGTGGCTCACAACCAACATCCCCGTCCATCTGTGTTCATCTGTGTTCATCCGTGGTTCAAAAACTAATCACCAGTGCAGCGGCTCAGGTGGAACCTCGCCCTCCCGGTCCGCGCCCTCCCCAAAAACATCTTCGTTTCGTGTCTTTCGTGGTTCAAAAACATCCCGGTTCATCCGTGGTTCCAACACAAATCACAGCCGCTCAGATCGAACGACACCCACGCAACCCGGAACTGAGTTTTCCATCGCAAAACAGAGGCCGGTGTTGATTCACAGTGAGGCCGGCAGGCATAATTGACATCAGCATCCCGGACTGGCTCATCATCCCAGGCAGAAGCAAAGGCAGAAGGCAGTGATGTCACGAACCATCTCGCGGAAGAGCACCGGACTGGCGGCCCTGCTGTTATTGACCGTGGCGACGATCCTGCCGGCCCAGGACACGGCTCGCATTCCATGGACCTCCTCCCAACTGACTGGAACTCCGGAACCGCCTCCTCCATGGCAGGCAACTCGGTGCTACCAGCAGCTGCCGTTGAAAGCCCCGGTTTACGTGCGAGCGGAACCTGGCACACGGCGTTTGCTGTATGTCGATCACAAGTCTGAGGGTCAGGAGCCTGGGGGACTGCGTGCCTTTGTGGATGATCCGGAAACCAGCACCAGCGAACCTGTGCTGACGATGGAGAATCTGATCTATGGTTTTTGTTTTCATCCACAGTACGAACAAAACGGTCATCTGTTTGTGATCAGCAATGGTCCGCATCGGGAGGCCGTCAAAAAGAATCGCATCAGTCGATTCACTGTTTCGCGTGACGGATCCGGGACAGTGCTGAAAGACAGTGAGCTCATCATCCTTGAATGGGAATCCAACGGACACAATGGCGGTGACCTCGCCTTCGGCCCCGATGGGTTTCTGTATTGCCCAACCGGTGATGGCACCACGGACAGCGATCCCCTGCAGACGGGACAGGGTCTGAACGATCTGCTCGCTGTGATGCTCAGACTGGATGTGGATCACCCGGAAGCAGATCGCCCCTATTCCATTCCTGCCGACAATCCCTTTCGAGACACGCCCGGAGCCAGACCGGAAATCTGGGCCTATGGATTTCGAAATCCGTGGCGAATGGATTTCGATCGCAGCACCGGACAGCTCTGGCTGGGCCAGAATGGACAGGATCTCTGGGAACAGGTCTATCTGATCGGCCGGGGGGAAAACTATGGCTGGAGTGTGCAGGAAGGAAGTCATGCGTTCTACCCGGAGCGTCCGCGTGGAACGGAACCCATCGTAGCACCTGTTGCCGAACACCATCATTCAGAATCACGCAGTCTGACGGGTGGCGTTGTCTACCGTCACCCGAAGCATCCCGAACTGAATGGGTGTTTTCTGTACGGTGATTACTCCACCGGAAAGATCTGGGGCATCCGGCATGACGGACGCGCTGTCACGTTTCATCGTGAGTTAGCGGACACAACTCTGCAGATCGCAGGCTTTGGCATCAGTCATGATGGAGACGTGCTGGTGGTGGACCATGGCGGCGGGATCTACAAGCTGGAACCCAACCCAGCGCAGCCTGCCGATCCATTTCCCACGAAGCTCAGTGAAACAGGGCTGTTTGACTCTGTGGCAGCTCACAAACTGAAACCAGGGATCGTCCCCTACTCGGTGAATGCGCCCTTCTGGTCGGACGGTGCCCTCAAGGAGCGGTGGATAGCGATTCCGGGTGATGCAACCATCGACTACACAACCAGCCGCGGATGGAATTTCCCGAACGGCTCAGTACTGATCAAGAGTTTTTCACTGGAAAAGGAACCCGGCAACCCGGCATCAGCTGTTCGCCTTGAAACGCGGCTGATGGTCCGACTGCAGAATGAGTGGGCGGGCTATTCGTATCGCTGGAACGAGCAGCAAACGGATGCGGAACTGGTCGAAAAAGAAGGGCGATCAGAGACGATTGCGATTCATCAGTCCGGCACAGGCACATCGCTCAGCCAGACGTGGCACTATCCGTCCCGCGCTGAGTGCATGGTCTGCCATTCCCGCGCCTCGAATTATGTGCTGGGCGTCTGCGAGCTGCAGATGAATCGCGAGCATGATTATGGTGACCAGACAGAAAACCAGCTTGACCGACTGTCCCGACTGGGCTACTTCAGCAAACCCCTGTCAGAACCAGCCGCAGCGAGACCGGCGTTGACGGACCCGTACGATGAACAAGCGGACCTGCAGCTGCGTGCACGTTCCTGGCTGCACGCCAACTGCGCGGGGTGTCATGTCGAAGCAGGCGGCGGGAACTCGCGCTTTTCCGCGGAATTCACTGCATCACTCGACCAGCAACTGCTGATCGATGCCACGCCGGTCCACAACACCTTTCAGCTCACCGATGCCCGACTGGTATCGCCCGGCAAGCCGGAACAGTCCGTCCTGCTGCATCGCATCAGTCAACGGGGCCAGGGACAAATGCCACCGCTCAGCACTTCAATTCCGGATCACCGCGCTGTCGCCATGATTCGTCAATGGATTCAGCAGCACCCTGAAACTTCATCCGGGCTGAAATGAACTTCGCGGGTCTCAAAACAAAAAAAGGCTCCCGGAAGATAATCTTCCGGGAGCCCGATGATCTGAATCAGCACCGTAATAGTTCAGAACAGGAAGCGGTTCATTCCTATCGCGGAGCAGAGCAGCGATCAGCGATTCATTCCGAACAGACCTGCCAGACCGGTCTTCGCAGCCGGCTTGCGATGCAGCCGTGATGGGAAGAAGGCCTGTGGTTCAGCTGGAGGAGCCGGAGCCGGAACAGCTTCAGCAGCAGGAGCGGCTGGGGCTGCAGCTTCAGCAGCAGGAGCAGCCGTGTGAACGGCACCGCAGGCACCGTTTGCACATCCGTCCGTGCAGCTGTCGCAGTTTCCGTCGACAACTTCGTAACCGCAGGCTTCCAGAGCTTCTTCAGCCTGGTGACGAACACCGCGGTCGCAGTCAGCCAGAGCACAGGTCAGAGCAGCCACAGTCGTCGGGCTGCAGCAGCAGCTGTTGCTGCGAACTGCATCACCGATTTCGTCAGCTGCTTCCCGGCGAACACGTTCGTCGGTGTCATTCAGACCGTAGACGAAAGCATTCATGATTTCAGGATGGCAGGCACAGTCGTAGTCGCCCAGCTCGTCCAGAGCATTCCGACGGTTCTTTGCATAGCAATCCGTCATGGAAGTGTAGATCAGCTTTGCGATTTCGCATGCGTCTTCATCGCAGCCTTCGCCGCAGGTTGTGTCACAGCCTTCACCGGCAGGAGCAGCACAGCTCGGGTCAACAACGCAGCCTTCGCCGGCTGGAACTGCACAGCTCGGTGCAGCACAGCTCGGGTCACCGCATGGTGCGGCACAGCTGGGGTCGCCGGCAGGAGCAGCACAGCTCGGGTCACCGGCTGGTGCAGCACAGCTTGGGTCACCGCATGGTACCGCACAGCTCGGATCACCGGCTGGTGCAGCACAGTTCGGGTCAACAGCACAGCCAGCCGGAGCCTGACAGCCCGGGTCAGCAGCACCATTGCCACATCCGTTACCGTTCAGGTCTGCAGGAGCACTGCAGGAGACCGGTCCGCATCCGCCATCAACACCACAGCCGTCGTCGCAGCATGGTGGCTTAATGTCGGAGCACTTTCTCTGATACGTGTACACGTTCGTGTGACACGGCCGAGCGATTGTCGGCTTGCAGACAGCTGGCTGACAGTCTTCAGCACAGCCGCAGCTCTTGCAGCCACCAAGTCCGAACAGGCCAGCTTCTGCTGATCCCATCATCCCTGACAGCGCAACACTCGCACTGAACATCCAGGACCACTTCATGTTTCCGTGTCTCCTTCTCAAGGAAATCGTTCCTTCGACCGCCCTGACCTCTGACCGTCCGTAATCACACTTTTCGGCAGACCATTGCCGAATCCCTCGACCTGCGGTGAAGCTGGAATTCAGCCTTCACATTACGTCGCTGCTACTCAGAACTTCGGACAATCAGTTTGGCTTCTCAGTCGATGATTTCGCATCGTTTCTTCAGGAGTTAAGATCTCCATGATCTCAACCTGCCATTCACAGTCCGAGGGACTTACCAGGACTATCGTCGCTGTGAATTCGATGCCTTGAATCTCCGCAGATGATTGTGGCACAAATACTTGTGGCGATTTTTGGTCCTTCTGTAACGATTCGGAATCCTGGGTAAACTGAGTCAGAAATGCGGCCGGAAAAGTCACTGCAGAATTCCCATCTGTGTCAGGATGGGAAAAGTCTGTCCTACTTTTCACTGTAATCCGGTTCTGTCTCCTGTACCGTTCAGGACACGCATGCCAGTCGTCCTTCCCCCGCACACGTCCGGGAATCCCGGCATCCGGACTATCCCGTACTCAAGCACTCCGTCGGCCCTCTGATTGAGTTTGCCGAAGGCAGCGATTCTGACGCCAGCCGGAATCGCTGGACTGTCTGCGAAGTCGCTCTGACCAACGCCTGCCGCAAAGCCGTTTTTCCGCCGTCCATGGCGTCTTGCAGGAAAAAAGGCGGCAGCTATCGTCGGCATCTGCGAGCAACTCCGGACGTCAGCAATGCGCAACGCGACCCCATCAGGCCAACTCGGCATCGGTTCTCGGCATCAAGGGCCTCGGCCCGGCCGGATTCGCATTCGTTGACGCTGACCGCTGAGAGACTCAGCAGGAGATCTGCGGAATTGGAAGACTTCACAGGTCAGAACTCTCTGCACAGTGACTCAGCTGGCCGGAAATCGCCCCAGGGCCTCGATTCACCCAACTGAACTCCCGGAAACCCATCTTGCGTTCGCCTCGCGCTCTGCCCTAACATGGGTGGTTTCAGAGGCGGTTGAAAACCAGTCCGGGACCTGCAGACTCGCCTGACGCCCCTGAAGTATCAGGATGTGCAGGGTAATCCGGACAACCTTCAACGCACAGTGTGATCAGGGGCCACTTCCTGAAGCAGGCGCCTCAGGGAATTCGGCATTCGTGTCACGGGCTCAGATCCCGCGACGGGGATTGCTGCTGTCGAGGCCAAACACGAGCAAAGGAGGGCTCGATGACCACAAACATCCCGCAAAAAGCGCTCTCAGCAGCAGAAATTGCCGAAATCCTCGACGGGACCCTGTACGGTGAACCAGGTCGGGAGATTGACGACGTGCAGACGGTCGAGCGGGCCTCAGAACGCCACCTCACCTTCGTCGGCAACCAGAAGAACTTCTCCCGACTGAAGAATTCACAGGCTCGCGTCGTCATCGCCCCACACACCGCCGCTCCGGAACTCAATGAACACCCGGACACTTCGTTCATTCTCGTTCCCGAACCTGAAACCGCCTTTCTTTCCATCGTCGGTATCCTCAGACCACCGCGACCGCGGGCCGCGATTGGAATCTCAGACCGCGCCATCGTTCACGAGTCAGCAAAAATCGGCCCGAATACGAATGTTCACCCGCTGGCCGTGATCGGACGGGACGTGGTGATTGGCCACAGCTGTGAGATCCATGCGGGCGTCGTGATCGGCGATGGATGCCTGCTGGGCGACAATGTTGTTCTGCACCCAACCACAGTTCTCTACAACGACGTACGTATTGGAAATCACGTCATCATCCACGCCGGCTGTGTGATTGGAGCTGACGGGTTTGGCTACCGACTGGTCAACGGCGGACACCAGCGTCTGCCCCACTACGGCACCGTGGTCATTTGTGATGACGTCGAGATCGGAGCCTGCACCACAATCGACCGGGCCAAGATCGGGGAGACCGTGATCGGCACCGGAACTCGCATCGACAATCAGGTGATGATCGGGCACAACTGCCACGTCGGACGACACAACCTGCTGGTGTCGCAGGTGGGCTTTGCCGGATCTGTCACAACCGGTGACTATGTCGTCTGTGCCGGACAGGTCGGTGTTGCTGATCACGTCCATCTGGGAGACGGTGCAGTCATTGGAGCAAAAGCTGGTGTGCACCGCGATATGCCCGGCGGACAGACATACCTCGGAGCTCCCGCGGGCCCCGCCGCCGAAACCACTCGCCAGCTGATGGCACTCCGACGCCTCCCGGAAATCCGTGATACCGTCCGACAGCTGGAAAAGGAAATCGAGAAGTTACAGAGTCGACTGGCCGTCCATGAGCAGCCCGGGGAATCGACGGCAGCCTGAAGAATTCCGGCCTGCCCCCCGGTCTTACCCTTCTCTCAGCACTCAGGTTCATTAGCTCCCCCTGTTTCTTTCGCCCACGTTAACTGTCATACCGCGGCCGCCATGACATCCAGTCCATCCCCCGAATCCAACCCCGCCACTCAACCGCTCAGCATTTTCCAGGCTGATGTGGAACAGCACGCCCCAGTGGCGCAGGCAACTGAACGCCCGATGCGTCTGGGATTACTGGCCGGAGCCGGAGAGTTCCCGATTCAGTTTGCCGTGGCCGCTCGAAACGCCGGTCACTACGTCTACGGACTCGGTGTCGCCGGCATGGCGTCAGAAAAACTGTTCGATGTCTGCGATGAGTTCCGTTTTGCACCTCTGGCACGCATGGGCAAATCCATTCGTCTGCTGCGAAACGCACGCGTTGATCGCGTCATCATGGCAGGCAAGATCGAAAAGACCGTTTTGTTTCACCCCTTCCGCTGGATCCGCCTGATGCCCGACTGGCGGACCATTCACATGTGGTATCGCTACGCTCGGGAAAACAAGAAGGATGATACCATTCTGCTGGCGATCATTCGCGAATTCGAGCGGGATGGACTCGTCTTTGACTCGGCCCTGAAATACGCCCCGGAGTTACTCGTGAAACACGGATTCCTGACACAACGCCGCCCAACTCCAGGTCAATGGAAAGACATCCGCTTCGGCTGGGAACTCGCACGGGAAATGGGGCGGCTGGACATCGGACAGACGGTGGTTGTCAACGACACCGCTGTGATCGCCGTGGAAGCCATCGAGGGAACGGACCGTTGCATTCGACGCGCCGGTGAACTCTGCCGACGTGGTGGCTTCACCGTCGTCAAAGTTGCCAAGCCACAGCAGGATATGCGGTTCGACGTGCCCACCGTTGGGATGGACACGATCCGTACTATGCACGAATCCGGTGGCAAGGTGCTGGCGATCGAAGCCGGTATGACCATCATCATCAACCCGCACGAAGTGGCCGCTCTGGCAGATCGCTTTGGAATTGCGATTGTCGCAGTCAACGCGGAAGAGCTCGCCCTGCTCTCAGCCGCCTGAGTCCCAACGTCCACACAGAATCCACGACACCGCGGCAGGTGCCACCCACCCTGCCCCGCCATCGTCGCGTTTCGC
>JBDKIW010000545.1:0-2509 GCA_039796955.1 Planctomycetota bacterium | reverse complement strand
GCGCGATTGCCTGGCTGCAGACAAAGCAGCGGGAAGACGGAGCGATTCTGGATCGAAGTCACGACACCACGATGACAGCGCTGGCAATCATGTCGATGGCCAGTGTCGGAGTTCAGCCGGGTAGTTCCACGCCGGCTGGCCAGTCCATGCAGCGGGCGCTCGCCTTTGTGCTGAAGGATGACCGAGTGGATGCGAATGGCTACTTCGGCGACCGCGATGGTTCACGCATGTATGGGCACGGAATCATCACGCTGATGCTCACAGAGATGCTGGGCATGGGCGTTTCTGAGGAGCAGGACCGCCTGATTCACGATCGCTGCCAGAAGGCGATTGAAGTCATCCTCAGTTCTCAGAAAACCCGCAAGCCCGTGCAGGCCCGTGGCGGCTGGAGATACACACCTGCGGCGGCGGATGCGGATCTGAGCGTTTCTGTCTGGCAACTGATGGCATTGCGGTCTGCGAAAAACGACGGACTGAATGTGCCTGCCTCAGCCATCTCCGACGCCGTCGAATACCTGAAACGCTCCTACGCCTCACCGCTGGATCGCAACGGCCTTCCCGAAAAAAAAGCCAGCGGTTTTTGCTATGAACCCAATCGCAACAACCCCACCTTCACCATGACCGCCGCTGGGCTTCTTGCCATGCAGGTCTGTGGCGAATACGACTCACCCGTGACCATCGGAGCCGCCGACTGGCTTCTTGAACACCCGCCGCAGTGGAAGGAACGCTTCTGTTCATACGGCACCTACTACTATGCACAGGGCATGTACCAGCGCGGCGGCGAACACGCTGAAACCGCCCGCCAACTCGTCCAGGAAATGCTACTCCCCAAACAGGCGGCCGACGGCTCCTGGCTCGCCGAAAACGGCGAAGAACGCAATCACGGCGCAGTCTATTCCACAGCCATGGCCATCCTCAGCCTCTCCGTCAAATACCACTTCCTCCCGATCTACCAGAAATAATCCCCCCGAACCCCGCCTACCCCGCAATCCACAGTTGCGAATTGTCTACAGCCAATAACCGGCCTTGGACTGGGGGCATTTGCAATGGAACCCAGGTGCTTCGTCGGGGGCCTCGGAGAGACCTGCCGGTTCGGGATTTAAAAACAATCATCACACTAAACAACGACCCACAGGTGCTTGGCACCCACGGACTTATGGCAGAGGTGAACCGCCTCACTGCCTGCGCAGAGGTCATGCGGCCCAGCCCACGCGTCACCCTCGAACAAGGCAACAGCGTAGTGTGCGAATGAATCGCTGTTCGGGAGTGGAGACACCCAACCGGGACGTATTTGATTCGACACTGCCATAACGAAGGACTGCCACTGCCGTCCTGTTACTGCGTTCAGCCCGACAGGCTGCGCTGATCCGAGGGCGACCACTACGACCACATGCGGTGTTGGTCAACCCAGCGGATCGATAGATAGTACCACAGCGAGGCGAACACAAACAAAACACCTGAAAATGCGAGC
Organism: Planctomycetota bacterium; assembly: GCA_039796955.1. Classification (GTDB taxonomy): domain Bacteria; phylum Planctomycetota; class Planctomycetia; order Planctomycetales; family Planctomycetaceae; genus SXXK01. The sequence continues at coordinate 1,038 of JBDKIW010000545.1, read as the reverse complement.
GGGTTGACAAATCCATATACGAAGCAACCCGCAGCGATTGCGAGCGATCCCCAGAAGAATGTCCATGCTGACATCCGTGTTCCGAGGCCCCACAAACCAAGTCGCACCATCACTGGCCAGTTACGCCTGTTAAGAGCCATCTTGTGCTTCTCCTTCAGCCAAACAAAAAAGACAACTTCTCCCGACCCGCGTGAGCCAGGAAGTCTGCAATTCCCTGACACAGCCCGTGGCAGGTGCACTACATTACTGGGCCGGTACTACTTGCGCAGTAGACGAGATGATGACATAATGATGAGACTCCTGCAACGGAAAGCCCACCGCTGAATCCGCCTGCAGCTCATCCACGACTTGCTGCGGAAATGGAAACCGGGACGTCTTCCCCGGATCCTTCACGACGCCCTCACACGGTCTCAAATGCGTGACCGTTGAACAAGGCGCGGGCTGATCAAAGCGTGGGCTGATCAATTCAGGATTCGGCGGGAGACGTCTACTGAATCGGTTCGGCATTGTTGGGGGGATGGACGTGTGCCCCAGAGCCTACCACTGCTGCGAGGAAACGCTACGGTCTGCCAAACGGGCAACACAAGCAGAGCCCTTGTCGGTTTCACGTCGGCTTGACGTTTCAACCTTGCTCAGGTGCTAAGGGACTCAAGCCAAGATCCAGCAGCGTGCTGGTCTCGCCCGGATCGGGAGTGCCAATTTTTCGTGTGGTGCCAAGGATTCTGGCGCGGACCACATGACGATCCGGTGGTTGACTCTGATTCCAGCGCAGGATCAGATTGGTCAGGTAGCGAGTGGGGACGTCCGGACTGGCGAGCGACGCGGTCTGCAGGAAATAGCGAATGCGGTAGGACTTGTGAAACTGCTGCACCCGCAGCCGATCGCCTGTGGAGATGTCTGAATTGACCAGGTCGATGGTCGATCCGTCCCGCAGAGTTGCCTCCGTGGAGAATTCATAAGTGTATCGGGGCAGATTGGAATACATCGACCAGATCACATTCCAGCCGATCAGTGACGCGATGCGTTCCTGAGTCGGCA
>JBDKIW010000544.1:0-2953 GCA_039796955.1 Planctomycetota bacterium | reverse complement strand
TAAAGAAGTTCCAGAAAATGTCAGCAGCAAACAGTGTGTTCCAGGGCTGTATTCCCGCACTTATGACCCCCTGTTCTCAGGCCGGTATTCCGGACTTTGATGCCCTTGTGGCCACTGCCCGGGATCTGATTTCTGCTGGTATGCGGGCTGTCGTGTACTGTGGTTCGATGGGGGACTGGCCATTGCTGACGGATGCCCAGCGTCAGGAAGGAGTCGCGCAGTTGGTTCGCGCTGGCGTTCCTGTCGTTGTCGGCACGGGAGCTCAGAATCCGCGACTGGCCGCGGACCATGCCGCCCACGCTCGCAAGGTTGGCGCAGCGGGGCTGATGGTGATTCCTCGTGTCCTCTCACGAGGCTCGTCAGCCGCAGCACAGCGCCATCACTTTGCCGACATTCTGAAGGCAGCGGACGGCCTGCCGGCAGTCATCTACAACAGTCCGTGGTATGGCTTTGAAACTCGGGCAGACCTGTTTTTTGATCTTCGTGCTGAGTTTTCCAACCTCGTGGGCTTCAAGGAATTCGGTGGCGCCAAGTCGCTCAGTTATGCCGCCGAGCACATCACGAACCGCGACAGTTCACTGACGCTGATGGTAGGAGTCGATACGCAGGTTTATCACGGCTACGTGAATTGCGGCGCTGCCGGTGCGATCACGGGCGTCGGAAACGCACTGCCGAAAGAGGTCCTGCGGCTGATTCAGTTGTGCACCCGGGCCGCAGCAGGCTGTGCAACTTCCCGCAAACTGGCCCAGGAACTCAGCGAGGCGCTCATGGTCCTGTCCACCTACGACGAAGGTCCGGATCTGGTTCTGTACTACAAAGCGCTGATGGTTCTGGAAGGCCATCCGGAATTCGAACATCACTTCAATTCCACCGACCGACTCAGTGACAGTCAGCGACAATTCCTGCAGACGCAGTGGCAATTGTTCCGCACATGGTGGTCCAACTGGTCCGGTGCGCAGGACACCTGACGCCAGCGCAACGGATACAGAGCGTCGCCATCCTGCACCTCACCCCCGCTTCATGGATCTCGCCATATGCGATCACTGTCCCGACTCCATGCTCTGATCCTGTTGTGTGTCCTCGGAGTTCCCATGCTGGCAAAAGCCGATGATGGTATGTTCCCGATGAGTGAACTACCGCGAATCAACCTTCGGGAGCGTGGCATCGAACTGACGGCCTCGCAGATTTTCAACCCCGGCGAAATCAGCCTGGTGGATGGAATCTGTCGAGTGAACGGCTGCACCGGGTCCTTCGTATCCAGCGAAGGCCTGATCATCACCAATCATCACTGTGCTTTTGACGCCATTCAGAAGGCCAGCACGCGTGAACGCGATCTGCTGAACGACGGCTTTATCGCACAGACACGGGAACAGGAGATACCAGCACCGGACTATCAGGTGCGGATCACTGAAGATTACCGGGACATCTCGGCGGAAGTTCTGGCGGCCGTGACGGACAACATGACCTTCCTCGAACGCACCAAAGCCATTGAAAAGCGTCGCAAAGAGCTCGAAATTCAGGCCGAACGTGACCATCCGGGACTGCGCGCCGAAGTCGCCGAAATGTTTGCCGGGCGCAGCTACGTCCTGTTTCTCTACACGTGGCTGAAGGACGTCAGACTTGTGTTTGCTCCACCGGCATCCGTGGGAAACTTCGGTGGAGAAGTGGACAACTGGGAATGGCCGCGACACACCGGAGACTTCTCCTTCCTCCGTGTTTACACCGCTCCGGATGGCAGTTCAGCAACCTATGCCACGCAGAACATTCCCTATCGACCAAAGCGATTTATTCAGGTGGCCCCGGCCGGAGTCGATGAAGGGGATGCCGTTTTTCTGCTGGGTTATCCGGGACGGACCGCTCGCCATCGCACCGCCAGTTTCCTCCAGTATGAACAGCAGGCGCGTCTTCCACTGACGATCGAGCTGAATCAGTGGCAAATCGCCGAGATGGAAAAAGCAGGAAGTGCCGACCGCGCTGTTGCCATCCAGCACGCATCACGGTCCAAGTCCCTCGCCAATGTGGAGAAGCGATCACGCGGGCAACTGCAGGGCCTGAAACGGGCCGGAATCGTCGAACGTCGACTGCAGCAGGAAGCTGAACTGCAACAGTTCATCAACAGCGATCCTCAACGCCGGCAGAAATATGGTCAGGTGCAGACCAATGTGGCCGCGGTCTATCACGAGATGACTCTCGCTGCACAATTTGAAATCCATCTCACCCAGTTGCGACAGGCTTGCCGAGCCGCTGCGTTTGGTTTCTTTGTCGTGGATGCGGTCTCTGAACGAGCGAAGCCGGATCTTGAACGCGAACCGCTCTTCATGGACCGCAACTTCGTACAATCCACGCAGGAAATCCGCGTCGCCATGAAAGACTGGCATCCCCCCACCGACCAGATCATGCTCACCGGCATGCTGCAGCGTCTCAGCGATATTCCCGCCGCCAGGCAACTTCCCGGACTTCAGGACTTACTGAAGAATCCGGACAATATTCCGGCACTTGCCGCCACGCTCATCACCAAAACTCGCCTCGGCGATCAGGCCTTTATTGACGAATGCCTGAATAAAACCCCCGCAGAACTCGCTCAGGTCAACGATCCGCTCCTGCAGCTTTTACGAACACTGTACCCAGAATACCTGAAGCTCCGGGAACTCGACAAAACACGGGAAGGACAGCTGAACCAGCTCTACGGTTCACTGATCGAAATCAAACAGGAATTTCTGTCCAGCAACTTCGTGCCGGACGCCAATGCCACTCTGCGATTCACATCAGGACACGTCCGAGCTTATTCGCCCTCTGACGCCGTCATCCGCACACCCATTTCCACTCTCCGCGGCGTGATCGAAAAGACCACTGGCACAGAACCCTTTGTTACTCCTGAGGCCGTGCTGAAGAAGTACGCCGCCGGAGACTTTGGCCGCTTTCTGCACCCACGACTCGGACAGGTGCCCGTGGC
>JBDKIW010000543.1:0-4253 GCA_039796955.1 Planctomycetota bacterium | reverse complement strand
GTCGTACTGGATCCCGACGCGGGATTCGGGAATATCGCTGCGGATAGTTTTTTTGCGGAGTCTGAACACCGGGCAAAAGTGACGAACATCCGTGCACCAGGGAAGCTTGGTGGCTGGACGGTGGATCTTGGTGATGTGGGTCTGCACATCAATGATTTTGAAATCCCGAATGGTTTTGGGAATGCGGTCGACCTGAACGGAACTCGCTCCGGGTCTATTTTTCAGTCGATTCCCGTCAAGGTGGGTGTTCCCTATCGAATTCAGTTCCTGATGTCCGGGAACTGGACGACCAACCCTGGTCGTCCTCGCACTCTGACCGTTCGCTATGGGAATGAAAAGGCGACATTTACGATGAACAAACCGGCCGCGTGGTCGGTTTCAAACATGCATTGGGAATCGAAGACGATCGAATTCACGGCACAGCGTGATGTGATCGGCTTGCGATTTTCATCTGACAGTGCCGGCATGCCGGACGGTCCGGTCATTTGTCAGGTTCAGGTGATGTCCCCCCTGACACCTCCCGGGGCGCTCGATTCGATTCCTGTTCCGCTTCCCCCGAATCTTTCCGAGTTCGTCGTGGATAAGGACAAGGCAATTGCGCTGGGCAAGGCCCTGTTCTGGGACATGCAGGTTGGCAGTGATGGGCGAACAGCCTGTGCGAGCTGTCACTGGAATGCTGGCGCGGACATTCGTACGACGAACGGGCTGCATCCGGGTGTGGCAGGCCGCAGTTTCCGGGGCGTGAATAAGACGGTGCATGCGTCGGACTTTCCGTTCCATCGGTTTGCCGATCCGACGATTCCCGGGGACAACACTTCAAATCCAATCACATTTGATTCATCAGAAATCTTTGGCTCACAGGGCGTAGTCACGAAGAACTTTCTGGTCATCAATCCGGGAAGTGCGATTGACTTCGGAGTTGCTGCGGTCAACGAAATCTTCAGCAAGCAGGGTGTGAATACTCGCCAGGTGACCGGGAGAAACGCTCCTACATCTGTGAATGCGATCTTTTTTGATCGCTCATTCTGGGATGGTCGTGCAAACCGATACTTTAATGGGGTGAATCCTTTTGGAGAGTTGGACTCCAGCGCCAGTGTTCTGAAAGCAAATGCTGCTGGTGGCGTCGAATCCGTAAAAATCCGTCTGGACAATGCAGCGCTGGCGTCCCAGGCCGTGGGACCATCGAACAGCGATGTGGAGATGGCCTGGAACGGGCGAGCATTTGCGGAACTGGCGCGGAAGTTGTTTGCGCTTCAGCCACTTGCTGAGCAGGCCGTCGCTGTTGATGACAGTGTGCTCTGGGCGTACCGGGATTCCTCAGGAAAAGGGCTGGATCCTTCCCGCGCCGCTTACACGCAGCTGATCCGCGAGGCGTTTCGCCCTGAGTGGTGGTCTGGCACATCGATTACCAGTGACGGTTACACACACATGGAAGCTAACTTCTCGCTCTTCTGGGGATTGGCGATCATGATGTATGAATCAACATTGATCTCAGATGAGACACCGTATGATCGATACGCACGCGGAGACGCAACAGCGCTGACTGCCACTGCAAAGGAAGGTCTCCGGATTTTCATGCAGGAAGGTCAGTGCATCAATTGCCATCACGGTCCTGAATTCGCAGGAGCGACGGTCAGCACTTTGCGAGGCGTCCTTTCCAGTGACGGCCTGGTCTCACTGATGCCGATGCGTCAGGGATTGGCCTTCTATGACGAAGGATTCTACAACATTGGTGTCCGTCCCACCGCTGAAGACCTCGGTGTTGGTGCAGTACATCCACTGTTTGGCCCACTGTCATACAGTCGTCAGGAGCAGGCCGGACGCAATCCGGATCCGCAGAACGTGGTCGCACCGGACCGCCGTGTTGCTGTGGAGGGGGCGTTTAAGTCACCGACACTGCGAAATGTCGAGCTGACCGGGCCTTACATGCACAACGGGGGGATGAAGTCGCTCACTGAGGTTGTGGAGTTCTACACTCGCGGAGCAGACTTCCGTCACGCCAACGTGCAGAACCTGGCACCGGACGTCAGTGGGATCGGGAACCTTCAGGGTAATCCAGCAGCCATCGCGGCAGTGGTGGAATTCATGGAGCACCTGACCGACCAGCGTGTGAAGTACCAGCAGGCGCCGTTCGACCATCCGGAACTGGTGCTTCCTGATGGCCACGGCGATGTGGAGAGTCACGTTGCTCTGGACAGACTGTTTTTGTTGCCGGCGACAGGCCGCAATGGCGGAGCTGCTTTGAAGACCTTTGTGGAGGCTCTTGAAAGCGGCCCGGGTTTGCAGCCCTTGTCAGTGACTCCGGCAACAGCACCAGCGGTTGCTGCACCTGCCGAGCCAGCCGCGGCACCTCCGGTGATCGAAACTCCGGCTATTGAACCCCCGGCTGTCGTACCTACGGCCGAGGTTGCGGAGATTGTTGACCTGCCAGTCGCGCCCTGAACGTTCCTTTAGGATCCGGTTGTTCCGGCAGTAAATACTGTTGGTGCACCGAATATGGCACTGTTTTCTCTGAACCGATTGTGTTGTGTCCGGATCAAACCGGCTGCATCAACCCTGTCGGGCGGGGCGCTGTTAACGATCTGAGAGGCCAGCAGCCTGCTGCTGGCCTCTCGGTGTTTCTACCGGATACTGTTGAATCAGATTCAACAGAACATCTTCGAACTGGGCCCATGCGTCATCGGCTGTTAATTCAGCTGGGATCGCCACTGTGATAACCTGCGTTTTGGTCAGCGAGGCCAGATAGAATTCCAGGGTGCCCTGATTGACGTCCTCCGGGAACGCAAACTGTCTGAGTTCTGCGGCTTCCGCGACCTGCTTTACCAGCGGTCGACAGCTTTTGTCTGAACCGATGGCGCCGCGTTTTCCGGGAATGGTTCGCAGGTGGATGACTCGCTGCGGCTTCTGATCTGCCAGCATGTTCAATAGGAAGGCAACTTCCGGAATGGCCGCCGATGCGTCCGTTCCCGCGCTGGTCGGAAACCCGCGGTTCACATTGTCGCCATTGCCATTGACTGGCTTCAGAATTGCCTGTCCATCCGGATTGAGTGTTCGCAGAAGAGTCGTGCGGAATCCTCCGAGGATCAGGCTGTTCTCGTTCAGGTGAGCAGCCAGTCGCTCTGTCAGTTGAATGGCCGCTGGTTCATGACCGACCGCGCTTCCGACGATGAGTGTATGAAAGCCTTCCTCACCACTGGTTGCTACTTGAAATGACCGGCCTCCGGCCGTTTTTCCAACAGTTGTCCAGAGCAGGGCCCCCGGCGGCTTCATCGCGAACTGCAGGGATCCTGAGCCTGAGTTGACGGCTGGATCTCGAGGAGGCTTCAGGGTGGCGAGTGGAATGTCTGTACGCGTTCCGGCATCGGCCTGCGCCAACTGCGGGGTATCGGTGGCCGAGGTTGTCGGCATGTCTGGCCTTGTCGCAGGTGTATCGGCAGCGACCTGAGGTTCAGGACTGTCCGCAGCGGTCGTCACGGGAGTTGTGTTCGTGACGCTGGTCGGCATCGCTAGTGCGCTGTCGGCAGCAGGTGATGCCGAGGCTGTCTGCCTCGCAAAGTCCTGTGGCATCGCGGTATTGGCGGCATCGACGCTCATGGAGACTGACGGTGATGCTGCATGGGGCTGCGCTATGTCAGAGGCAGACACTGCTGTCGGAAGTTTTTCCGAGGCACTGGAGTTGCTGCTCGCATTCCCGAGCTCTGGGTTGGTAGACGGCAGGGGTTGGGCAGCGGCAACTTCAGCAAAAGCAGCAGCCGAGGGCAGATCGAAATCCGGAACTTCGTCGGACGCGGTGTTGGCTGCCGTGGCCGGGTCAGCCGACTGCAGCGCGGCGAGTTGTGCTGTTGTGAGGTTCCCTGTGGGAAACGTCTGTGGCAGTGACTGACAGCCACAGAAGGCCGTCAGCAGCAGTGTGGCGCAGCAGGCGGCGGAACGATTCTGAGCCGTGTGGCGAAGCAACGATGTCATGGAAGACTCCGTGGGGATGGAGGCAGGACGACGTGTCAGAGTAGAAAAGAGCGATTGGTGGAGTTTGATCGCTGATTTCCGCAGGGCACTCCAGCCAGCTTCTATCAGCATCACTCCGGTCAGATGCCGTTCTCAGCGATCCATTCCGAGGCGGCCACAGAGTTCATGGAATTGTTCCTGAAACTCTTCACTGGAACTGTGCACATGTTCGGCTTCTGTGATGAACCGCATGTCCTCAATCAGAGGAATGCCTCCGGCCCTCAGAGCCTGCTCGCAGCGGACATTTC
>JBDKIW010000542.1:0-18181 GCA_039796955.1 Planctomycetota bacterium | reverse complement strand
TTCGGGGAAATTCGGGGCGATTTTGATTCGAAACCAAAGGCCAGTGTTGCCATGAATGAGCGTGAAAAAGGTGGAGCTGAGTGGTACCGCAAGGGGACGGAAGCCATGCAGCACAAGAACTGGAGTTACGCCATCGAGTGTTTCTCGAACTGTGCGCGACTGGTGCCGGACAATGTGTTGTATCGGCAGGCACGAATTGGCTGCATCCGAAAGTCTTACGGGGACAACGGCACGGGCGCCAAGATGGCAGGGATGCGTCTGATGGGCGTCAAGGGGCGGATCAAGAAGAGTCGCATGTCGAAGGACTGGAAGGGTGTGGAAGCGGCGGCGGAAGAGGGCCTGCTGGTGAATCCATGGGATGCGCAGTTGTTTTTTGATCTGGGTGAAGCAACTGAGGCTTTGCAGAATACCGGTGTCGCGCGCTATGCTCTTGAAAGTGCGCTGCAGCTGGACAAGGATAACGTGGACTTCAATCGTAAGCTGGGAGCATTTCTGTTTGAGCGACGGGACTACAAACCGGCGCGAGCCTGTTACGAGCGGGTCTACAAGCTGGTGCCGACGGATAGTGAAGCGCGGAGTATGCTGGGGCGAATTGATGCCGTTTCGGTCCTGGACCGCAAGGGGCTGGAAGATGCCGAATCGACTCGGGATGTCATGGTCGAGCAGCCTGCTGCGCCTGTGAATGCCTACGAGGAAGATCGTCGGGCCAGAAAAGGACAGACAAAGTCCGCAGATGCTCCGGGAGAATCCGCGGAAACGGACCTCGTGCATGCCATTCGCAAAGACCCCCGGAATATTTCGCTGTATCTGAAACTGGCTGACCTGTACAAGGCATCGCGTGAATTTGGCAAGGCGATTGATCAGCTGGAGAAAGCTCGCGAGATCAGTCCGGAGAGTGGAGAAATCCGGGAGTTGATTCTGGACGTGCAGTTGATGCAGATGCGGGAGGATGCCGCAGAGGCGCAGGTACGTGCCCGGGCGAATCCCACGAAAGAACGTCTGGTGGAAAAAGCGAAAGCCCTGCAGCAGGACGTGGTGCAGAAAGAAGTGGAATACTACTCGCTGGGTGTCGAATTGAATCCCACGGATCTGAAGAAGAAGTTTGAACTGGCGCAGCGGCTGGCATCGCGAAATGTCAAGCAGTTCAGCAAAGCGATTCCGCTGCTGCAGCAGGCGGCGGCCAATCCGAACCTGAAGGTGGAATCGCTGGTTCTGCTGGGCGAATGTTTTGCCAGAGAGGGCAAGAACGATCTGGCGCGACGTCAGCTTGAGAAGGCTGTGGAGGGTTTGAATTACGCCGACCGTCCGGAGGCCTTCAAGTCAGCGCACTACCTGCTGGGGCGAATTTACCAGGCGGGTGGCAAAGGTGAGCAGGCAGAGCATCACTACGGCGAAGTGCTGGCTGTGGACTATGACTATAAGGATGTTCTGAAGCGGCTGGACGAGATGGGCGGTGGCAGTTCGGCGGCCCTGGAAGAGTGACATTTCGCTGACTGCAGGTACCAAATCCGCCGGAGCGGTTCGTAGCTGTCGGACTGCAGGTGGTCGTTGCAAATCACGGGCCCCTCTGCTGTTGAGCAGAGGGGCGTGTGGCCGCGGCGGTTTGAAGTTGACGAGGCGTTGCTGTGATTGCAGTTCAGGCGGTGTTGGTCATCTGGTCGCCGATATACCAGGGATAGAACAGTCGACCGATGTCATCGCTGAGTTTCCAGATGTATTCCATGCGAAACATTTCGTAGCTGACATCGGCGGCGGAGCGGGGAACTTCGGTGGGAAACACGCTGTTGATTTCCTGAGAGAAGATACGTTTGCCTTCGCCGTCGGTTTCCATTTCGTAGACGCTGACGATGGCATCGCAGCGTCCGCGGAACAGGGAATTGGAATCACGTTCGTAGAGCGAGAAGTCACTGATATCGATGTAGACAACGTATGTCACATCGAATTCGGCGCCGACGTCCACGGCGGTGTCCCAGTCCGGATTTTCTGCCAGCCAGTTGCGAATATCGTCGTAAGGCACCATTTCGATTTTCTTGCCGGCCATCTGATTGGTGACACGATTGGCGATGATGTGGTCGATGTTGTCAAACTTGTACTTCAGGTCATCGGAGGCGTAGCAGACGACGGCGACGCGGACATCTTTATCCGTCATCGACTGTTTGGTTTCCTTTTCGAACAGCGGTTCTTCCTGCGGCGGGCCACCGATGAGATAGCCAAGCAGCAGGAAGTAGTTGCAGCCGGGAATCGTCAGCAGCATCAGGCTCATGAGTGCCAGGCGGAAGGCCAGTGAGCGAAAGGCAACTCGGGGAGTGCTCAGAGAGACGCGGAGCAGTCTGATGGGAGTCAGTGGGTTCATCGATGATTCCACGAGAGAGAGCGAGTTGAAGCGAGGGGGAAGGGATTTTCGATCGACACATCAGTCAGCGACAGGGCCCGCCATGCGGACCGGTTGTCAGTGGACTGTTTCACTGACGCGGTGATCGTAGAGGAACTGAGCGAGGGTCAGCGAGACGCGATCCTGGAACTGTTCGGCGAACAGCCGTTCGGACTTGTTTTCTCTGGGGACGGGATAATCGGGATAGGCCAGGTTGAAGGTGCGTTCGAAGGCGGTAGTGGGTGTGGCACTGGACTGGCAATCGAGCACGCGGATGTTGCCACTGATTTTGCCCTGTTGCAGATTGCTGCTGTCAGGGACATCCAGTCGAAAGATTTCGATCTGAATGTTCATGACGTAATCGGCATTAAAGTGTTCAGCGAGTGCAGAGAAATCACCCCAGTCACCATGGTCATCGAACCAGGCGCTGACCTTGTCGGAGGAGATGATTTTGACATTGCGTGTCTCGAGATGTCTGGACATGCGATCGAGGATATCAATCTGAATGGACGGATAGCGAGAGAGGACGCTGTGTGGAGCGGAGCAGGTGATCAGGATCGATTTTTCACCTTTGGTGAGGTCGACATCGGTCGCCGTGCGGAACTGGGACTTGACCTTGGGGTCGCCGAAAAACATTTTTCCGAACATCACACCAAGTGAGCAGCCCGGCACGCAGCAGAGCATGGCGAGGGTCAGTGACAGCAGAAGCAGATTCCGGGAGCTGGCGCGTCGGTTCGGCAGAGTGTCTGAGTGTTTTGGAACTTTGATGAGCACGACGCTTCACTCCCTTGAAAGCGCTGCGGTAATGGTCACGAGCCGACGCAGCAATCAGAGCATCCGGACGAGCCATTGCAGCAGGCAGATAAACAGCCATACGGCAGCGGCACGCACGAACCAGTATTCGGGCTTTTGAATTCCCGGCAGGAATCCACGACCCCGGACCAGTATCAGCCATGGCCACAGGAGCAGAAGGCAGCAGGCCAGGATCCATCCGGCCGGATTTGCATTCCACGATGCGAGCCATGCTCCGCGGACAAACCAGGCGAAGCTGGTTGTAAGACCGCAGTGCGGGCAGACACACCCTGTGAGACTCTGAAAAACGCAGCCGGGCAACCCCAGTTGCCGGTGCGTTCCGAAACCTGCCGGGTTTGGAATGAGGCAGAATGCCGTTCCGAAGAGAGCAGGAATCAGGAGGATCACAAGGCCTGCAGTGAGACGTTCGTTCCGGGTCAGTGGTCGACCGGAACGTAACGCAACTCTGTTTGGCATGGGAGGGGTATCACGACACGAAGACAGGGACAAGAGCCAGCTTGAGTGAATTCTTCGAGGATCATGTCACTTTCTGCAGGAATTGCCACGCTGTGCACGAAGCGGGTGTGCAAACGTGCGAAATCTGCCGTGACGCGGCGAGTTCTGCCTGTTTGGTCCTGCGTGGCGGCGTTGGGGATAGTGGGTGGATCTGGATTGACTTACGCGAGCGAAACGCCTGGAATTCCAAAAAGGCATCTGGAAAACGGGGAGATAGCCAGGGATGGTGGACAATCGCAGTGGGCGGCGTTTTGCCGTACCGGCCTCGCGCCGGCTGACGTGGGACTTATTGTATTTTCATCGAGGGGTCCCCTTGTGTTCGCATGACCGCCGGATGGATTTGAAAGATCTGGCAATGGCACGGGAAGGGGCTGGCGTGCGGATCTCGTGGCCGGCCCTGTTTCTGAAAGCCATGGCCAGTGTGTCGCTGGAATACCCGGAGTTACGCCAGATCTGGTATCGCTGGCCGTGGGCGCACCTTTATCAGCATCCGGGCAGTGTGGGTGTCCTGACGATACAGCGTGAGATTGCCGGCGAGCCGTGGTTGTTCTGGGGCAGGATTGCCAGTCCCGAATTGAAGACTCTGCCTGAGATCCAGGCGATGATCACTCGCTACCAGACGGAAGCTCCATCGAAGGTTTTCGGGCGGGACCTGCGGCTGGCTGGATTGCCGCTGCTGTTGCGACGCCTGATCTGGTGGTGGAACCTGAATATAGAGACGGGATCGCGGGTGAAGCGGATCGGCACGTTCTTTCTGTCGACTCTGGCCGGACGTGGTGTCGAGATTCAGTTGCCGCCTTCGGTACAGACGACGTGTCTGACGTATGGGCCACTGGACGAAGCGGGAATCAGTCGAGTGACTCTGGCCTATGATCACCGGATCATGGATGGAGCGCGGGTTGCTGAGATACTGGCACGGCTGGAAGTGGTCCTGACCACGGACATCCTGATCGAATTGCGGGGATTGGCGAAATCCGGTGAGCGTGTGGCAGCCTGACATGCTCAACGTGAGTCCGGGGCTGACTGGGAACGGGCTGGGCGGGAGTCCGGAGTGAAGGCCGGAATCCGGCCTGTGAGTGACTCCGGAAGGCTGGAATTTGCCTGAGCGGAGGGATTCCCGAACGGCAGGATTCGCAGTGACTGACTGCATTTGATATTCTGCACGTTGTAGACCGGGTCTGTCAGTCGGGGGGAAAACATGTAAGCCACCGGCGGGCTCAGGGTTGCTCAGAAAAACATGAAATGCCCGGCGGTGACTGCTGCTGTGGTGCTGGTAGTGTGCCATATGTCCCCCATGTCGATGTTGCAACTGATTGGTGAGCTGCAAACGGGTTCATTGACGTCACGGCGATTGACGGAAACCTGTCTGGACCGGATTGCGGAACTGAATCCGGAATTGAATGCGTTTGTCTTTGTGGACGCGGAAGGCGCGTTGCGGCAGGCGGATCAGATTGACGCGCGTCGTGCGGCGGGCGGTCCGGTTGGACAACTGGCCGGGTTACCGGTGGCAGTGAAAGATAACATTTGTGTGCGGGGCGTGCCGACAACCTGTGGCAGCCGCATGCTGGAGCATTTTCGCCCGCCCTACTCGGCCCATGTGGTTGAGCGATTGCAGGCGGAAGACGGTGTCTTGCTGGGAAAGCTGAATCAGGACGAGTTTGCAATGGGGTCCTCGACGGAGACGTCGATTTTCGGGCCCACGCGGAACCCGTGGAATCCGGAGCGAACCGCAGGGGGCTCCAGTGGCGGTGCTGCGGTGGCTGTGGCAGCGGGCATGGTGCCGCTGGCACTGGGATCGGACACCGGCGGCTCGATTCGTCAGCCGGCTGGCTTCTGTGGTGTGACGGGGTTGAAGCCGACGTACGGTCGGGTGTCGCGATACGGCCTCGTCGCCTACGCCAGTTCACTGGATCAGATTGGTCCGATGGCTCAGGACGTTGCCGGGTGTGCGTTGGCGCTGCAATGTTTTGGCGGTCATGACAAGCGGGATTCAACATCACTTCAGCAACCCCTGCAGGACTGGTCTGGTCAGCTGAAAGCGGGGGGTGAGGCGTTAAGAATCGGGATTGCGGAAGAGTATTTTGCGGAAGGTCTGGACCCGGAGATTGGCGCGGCGGTGCGGACGGCTCTGCGGGTATTGGAGGACGCCGGGGCCACGCTGGTCCCGGTCTCGCTGCCGCATTCGCGATATGCCGTGGCGGCTTACTATCTGATTGCCTGCAGTGAAGCGTCCAGCAATCTGGCTCGCTACGATGGAATTCATTATGGCTATCGCTCGGAGACGTATGAGGATCTGGCCGACCTGTACTGTGAAAGTCGATCGCAGGGGCTGGGTGCAGAGGTGCGGCGGCGAATCATGCTGGGGACGTACGCGTTGTCTGCCGGCTACTACGACGCCTACTATCTGAAAGCGTTGCGAGTTCGGCGGCGGATTCAGGAGGACTTCGAGACGGCCTTTCAGAGTGTGGACGTGATTGCCGGCCCGGTGGCGCCGACGGCGGCATTTCGACTGGGAGAGAAGCTGAACGACCCACTGTCGATGTATCTGAGTGATATTTATACGATCAGTACCAATCTCGCCGGGCTACCGGGCATTTCTGTGCCATGCGGGCTGACATCAGAGCAGTTGCCGATTGGATTGCAGTTTCAGGCCGCTCCACTGGCAGAGGCGAAACTTTTGCAGGCTGCACATCACTACCAGACTCTGACGGACTGGCATCAGCAGACGCCACCGGGTACGTGAGCGAACACATTCCAGGGCGTATGGTTAGACTTGCAGGTTCCATCAGGGGAACGGTCATGGAACGAACTCGGATCTATGCGATTTGGGGCCTGTGGTTCCTCACGTTTTTCGGAGTCTGTCAGCACGCATGGTACTGGCCGCAATTGCCCGGGACGGTAGCGACTCACTTCGGATCTGACGGCCAGCCGAACGACTGGATGTCGAAAGAAAACGCGACTCTGGTGCTGCTGGGATTTCAGGTGCTGTTTCCGTGGATTCTGACGGGGCTTGCGCGGCTGATTGGCGTGCTGCCGATTTCTGTCATCAATATTCCGCATCGGGAATACTGGCTGCAGCCTGAACGACGGGAAGCGACGCTGTCGTGGATGGGTGGGTACCTGGCATGGACGGCGGTGGCCACCGGACTGCTGATGACGGTCCTTGCACATTTCACATTTCGTGCGAATGTGAAAGGCGCTGGGCTGGAGATGGCCCCGTTTCTTTGTTTTGTGGTCGGATACCTGGTTGTAATTCTGGCAATGACCGTTGTGAACCTGCGGCGTTTTCGGCTACCGGCGCAGTGACAGAAAAGAACTGGGGGACTGGGCGCTACGGCCGAGGTCAGCACGAGACTGGCATGCGTGCCGGGGAAGATGGTAACGCAGGAATGCCTGTGCCGTCAGTCGCGGGCTACTGCCGCTGGGCTACGGGATTGGGCATCAGTCCCTGAGACTGAGCGAGGACTTTGAGCAGAGTCCGGTTATCGAGGAACGGCTCTTTACCGCGGCAAGCCCAGATCATTTTCCCGGTGCGATCGACAATGAAAGTGCCGTGATCCATCAGTTCCGGGGTTTCATCGGTGGCGGGGTGCAGGCATTGCCATTGAGACGCCACAGCACGATCCGCATCAGAGAGTACGGGGAAACCGAACCGACCGTACTCGGCAAATCGCTCCGCGGTGTGTTCGGGTGAGTCGGCGCTGATTGCGATGATCTCTGCATCCAGTTCCCGGAAGTAGTGGAGATCTTTTTCCAGAGCCACAAGTTGAGCGACGCAATGGCTGCAGCCGTACCCGAGATAGAAAACCACGACCACGGGCCGATTGGATCCGAGGTTGGACAGTGTCTGGAAAGTTTTCTGATCGTCGGGGAGCGAGAAGTCGGGAACGGACTGCTGCAGCAGAGCGTGAGCCTGCGAGGAGACTGGGGTGGGTTCCGGTTGGCTGAGGATTTCGCTGAGTGCGTTTGTCAATGGCTGGACGTGCACGGCCTGGATGTAGGTCTCTGCATCTCGTCGGAGGTTGCCTGTGGAGACCAGTCCGTACTTCATACAGATCTGGCGGCAGCGTTCGAGGAGCCCGGAATTTGCGGCGGTGGACTGCGGAGGATTGGCAGCGTGGTAGATGAGCACGACCGCATAGAACGTCGCCACGACGAACAGGAACCCAAGGAAAACTCGGGTACCGGTTTCGCGTTCATCGGACGGTGACGGATCGCTGGGCGCGACTGCGCCGGCTGAACTGGCGGAATTGTCGGTGGGCAACATGAACAACCTCCTGCGGCTATTCTGGCTTTGCAAACTCGAGTGCGAATAGGATTTTGCGGGTCAACTGGTTGAATTCTCACAGCTGCAGAAGCTTTTCCGAATACGGGATACGCAGAAGTACGCACTTATATGAACATTTGAACACTTTTACGTGTTTTGGCGGCGGTTTTGGGTGTATGGCTGGTGGTCTGGGGGTTTTGTGTGGGAAAGTGAGTGTTTTGTGGGTTCAGAACGGAATTGGGTGAGACCGAGGGGAGCTGAAAATCTGGTTGATGTGCAGAAAAACGGGTGATCGACTGCAGCAAGTTTTCCGGACTGCCGAAATCTGGGCAGTGAATGTTGAAATCCGGAGCCAAGTCGGATAACCTTTGGATTCAGGTGCCGACTGCCACAAAGTGGATGCTCGGTTACCGGATGAACAAGGGGTCGTAGCTCAGTTGGTTAGAGCGCCAGCCTGTCACGCTGGAGGCCGCGGGTTCAAGTCCCGTCGACCTCGTTCAATGAAAAGACCTGCAACGCGTAAGTGTTGCAGGTCTTTTTTTGTTGTCGCTTGTGAAGTTTGTTATGGTGATTGGGGTTTGCTGGCGAACTGTTGTGCGAGACCCCTGGTGAGGGTACCGGGATTGTGCGTTTACAGTCCCATCAGTTTTTTGCGGAAGACGAAGAACGCTGCGGCCAGCAGGCAACAGGCGGCCCAGAAATAGTCCCAATTGGGTTTTTCCTTCAGATACAGCCACGCGAAGGGGACGAAGACGGCCAGCGAGATGATTTCCTGAAGAATCTTGAGTTGTCCGACGTTCATGACCTGATGACCGATACGGTTTGCGGGGACCTGGATCAGGTATTCGAACAGTGCGATGCCCCAGCTGACCAGCGCGGCGATCAGCCACGGTTTTTGTCGAAGGTCCTGCAGGTGGCCGTACCAGGCCATGGTCATGAAGACATTGCTGAGCACAAGGAGAGCGGCGGTGGTTAATGTTTGTTGCATGGGTCTTCCGGTGGCAGGTTGATTGAGTGGTTGGTACCGGGCACTGGGAACGTGATGATTTGGGCTGGCCGCAGTTGGGGGCGGTGCACACCAGCCGCCTCGACTGAGTTTTAGCGAAATCGGGAAATCAGGTTGAGAGAGAATCCCTGATGCAGTCTGTTGTTGTGTTGAGGCGACTGTGGAGAGGTGGCTCCTGAAAAAGTCCTGAGATGGCGGATGGAGGGGGCTTGAGACTTGTGGTCGAATTCATTGAAATAGGGATCCCTCCTGCGGTGTGTCCTGTTCCTGCCGTCTTTGCACCGCCTGTGTGATCTTCAGAGTTCTTCCGGAACCCCGACTGTGTATCGAGCAACGCTGCTAGTCATCAACGGCGCCAACCGTGGAAGTCGGTTTGAAATGACGTCTGCGCAGGATGTGGTCATTGGCCGCAGCGTCGGCTGCAATGTGCGTCTGGATGACAGCGAGGTGTCTCGTCATCACGCGCGGATCTGTCATGACGGGCAGTCGTTTCTGCTGCGTGATCTGAACAGTGCGAACGGCAGTCGGGTGAATGGCGTCACGGTCACAGAGCGGATTCTGGAGAATGGGGATACGCTGCAGTTCGGCGTTAGCGTGATGGCCTTTCAGATCACGGAATCGCATCACGCTCAGGTGAATTCTGCGGACCAGATTCGATTTGTGGAGGATTCGCGATCGCTGGACGAAGCGGCGATTCAGCAATCGCTGGACGTGGACCTTGCTGCTCCGGTGCGATCTGAGCGACCGGCGTCCGGTCTGGAGCTGCTGTATTACGTGGCGGAAGAGCTGGTGACACCGGTTCACAGTCTGGAAGTACTGCTGGAAAAAATCCTGGAGCTGACTCTGCAGACCGTGGGTGCGGACCGTGGATGTGTGTTGTTGCGTGAGCCGGTAGGAGCGGACCTGACGGCAATTGCCTTTGCGCATCGTGGGGAGTTAGCCGAGCGTTCTCAGCAGATGCCGGTTTCGCGGTCGATCACGGACTATGTGCTGCGGAACGGGACGGCTGTTCGTACCTCGGACGCCCGTCTGGACGAGCGATTTCCGGCGGCGCAGAGCATTGTGTCGGAAGGGATTTGTGAAGCGATTTGTGCGCCGATGCGTGGCCGTTCGGATCTGTTGGGCGTGTTTTATCTGGACACAACAACTCCGCTTGAGCAGGCGATGTCGGGTGGAATTCAGGAGCGGCTGACGGACGAGCACTTGCGGACGATTGTCACGGTGGCTCGACAGGCGGCACTGGCCATTGAGTCTCGACAGTTTCAGGATGCGATGGTGAAGGCGGAGCGGTTTGCGGCGATGGGTCAGACGATCACGGTTCTGAGTCATCATGTGAAGAACATACTGCAGGGGGTTCGTGGCGGGAGTCACCTGATTCGAATGGGTCTGGATCAGGGGAATGACGGCTTTATTCGCCAGGGCTGGGGGATCGTGGAACGCAACCAGACTCGCATTTACGACCTGGTCATGGACATGCTGAGTTTCAGCAAAGACCGTGTACCGGCGCTGCGGGTGGCGGATCTCAACAGGATCGTCGGTGAAGTTGCGGAATTGGCCGCGGCGCGGGCAGCAGAGTGTGGAGTATCGCTGGAATTTCGACCGGGTGAGAGTGTTCCGCCGGCCAGTTTTGATGCGGAGGGGATTCATCGGGCGATACTGAACATCGTTTCGAACGCGATTGACGCGGTAGAGGGTATGGAGCGTGGGGCGGTAGTGATTCAGACGGGCTATGACCGGGCGACGGACACCATGCTGGTGGCCGTCAGTGACAACGGTCCGGGGATTCCTGAAGACCAGCGAACATCCATTTTCAATGTGTTTGAATCATCCAAGGGAGCGCGTGGTACGGGGATCGGGTTGCCGGTGAGTCGCAAGATACTGCGTGAGCATGGTGGACGGGTTCGAGTGGAGGGAGGACCGGGCCAGGGAGCACGCTTTGTGCTGAGCTGGCCGCGGGGGACCGCTACGGTTTCGGACGTTTCTGTGTTTTCGCAGGGTGAGTTGCCATCGGAAGCTCCAGAGGAATAGCGGCTGGGCGCGCGTAGTTTTTGCCAACAGGGGAATCGCAGGTGGTTGAAGGTGCCGAGTTTGGTGTGATTTTTGACATGGATGGTGTGCTGATTGATTCGTATGCGGCGCATCTGCAGACGTGGCAGGACTGTTGTCGCCGGCATGGGCGGGACTGTACAGAGAAGCAGTTTCTGGCGGGCTTTGGTCGGACGAGTCGCGAAGTGATCCGGGACACGTGGGAAAATCCGCCGGACGATGCCGGGATCGCGGCATTTGATGAAGAGAAGGAGCAGATGTATCGGGAGCTGATTGCGGTTGATTTTCCGCACATGCCGGGGGCTGCTCAGTTGATTGGTGCATTGTCGATGGCGGGGATTCCGATGGCGATCGGATCGAGCGGTCCGCCGAAAAATGTGGCGGTCGCGATTGAGCAGTTGCAGGCCCGAGGTGTGATTCGGACGGTGATTACGGGAGCGGATGTGGAGCGGGGAAAACCGCACCCGGATGTGTTTCTGAAAGCCGCTGCGGGCATGGGGCTGTCGCCGGAGCGATGTGTGGTGCTGGAGGACGCGCCGGTGGGCATTGAGGCGGCGCTGGCAGCCGGAGCGAAATGTCTGGGAATTGTGTCGCGGGGGCGGACGTGGGAACAGTTGAGTCGGGCACATCACCGGGTGATGGACGATCTGCAGGGCGTTTCGGTGCAGCTGCTGCGGCAGATTGTGAATCATGGTAAGGTTGAGTAACAAAGCCGGGCGGCACCTTTAAGACAGGCCCCGAATCCTTTAGACTGCAGTGCGAAAGGCAACTGCAGATTTTCTGAGGGTACAGGGCATGGCGGCTGAGGTGAATGCGTCGATTCTGATTTTCGGGGCCTCGGGAGATCTGACCTCTCGAAAACTGATTCCTGCGTTGTTTCGACTTTCGCAGCAGAAGTATCTTCCTCCGAATTGTCCGGTCACGGGGGTCGCACGCCGTGCAAAGTCTCATGAAGAGTTCCGGGCAGAATTGAAAGAGGTTGTGGCGGCGCGGTTGGGAGATCAGTTTGACCCCGTCGCGTGGGAATCCTTTGCGCGGCAGTTGTACTATCAGCAACTGGACATCGCGGATGTGGCTGAGTATTCCGGGCTGCATGAGTCGATTCAGCAGATCGAACGTCAGGCGAATGTCACCGGGGACCCGACGCGGATTGTCTACCTCGCAACGACACCGGCCTTGTTTGCATCGGCGGTGGAGGGATTGAATGCGGCTGGGATGATTCCACCGCGTGATGCGGCTTCGCGGTTGCGGGTGGTGGTTGAAAAACCCTTTGGACGCGATTTGGATTCGGCCATTGAGCTGGCTGCGCAGCTGGATCGGTATCTGATGGAAAGTCAGATCTACCGCATCGATCACTATCTGGGCAAAGAGACGGTCCAGAATATTCTGTTGTTTCGCTTCGGGAATGCGATTTTTGAACCGTTGCTGAATCGAAATCATGTGGAGCACATTCAGATCACGGTGGCTGAATCGCAGGGGATGGAAGGTTCTCGCGGCGGATACTATGACAGTTCCGGGGCCCTGCGCGATGTGCTGCAGAACCATGTGCTGCAGTTGTTGTGTCTGATCGCCATGGATCCTCCTTCGTTGTTTCAGGCGCGTGAGATTCGTGACGAAAAACTGAAGGTCCTGCAGGCGCTCAGGCCGGGAAATGCGGGTGCGGTTGGAAACTGGGTGGTGCGTGGGCAGTACACAGCCGGCCTGGTGAATCGTCAGGCCGTGGCGGGTTATCGGGAAGAGGACCGGGTCAGTCCGACCTCCAATCGCGAGACCTACGTGGCGATGAAGGTGGCGATTGATAACTGGCGCTGGGCGGGTGTCCCGTTCTTTCTGAGGACAGGTAAGCGGATGCCGAAGCAGCTGACCGAGATTGCCATTCAATTCAAGAATCCGCCATTGAATCTGTTCTCCACGGTGGAATGTGACGGGGATTTGTGTGATCTGGTGGAGACGCGTCCCAACCAGTTGATCATTCGCATTCAGCCTCAGGAAGCGATATCGCTGCGGTTTTCCACCAAGCGTCCGGGCATGAATTACCAGGTGCAACCGGTCTCGATGGACTTCGACTATGACCAGCACTTTGACCAGGTCCTGCCGGAAGCGTACGAGCGGTTACTGCTGGACGTGATGCGTGGTGATTCCACGTTGTTCACTCGCAGTGACGAACTGGAAGCGGCGTGGCGATTTGTGACGCCGGTGCTGACAGCCTGGGAGAGCAGTTCGTCTTCGCCGGACTTTTATCCTGCTGGCACCTGGGGGCCTCCATCGGCAGACCGGCTGATCGGAGAGAACAAAGCGCTCTGGCGAACGCCGCGTTGAGCAAACCGGATGATCCTGGGGCGATGCCCCAGGCTATGATGATCATCGCCGTTGGCGAAGAAACGCAATTGGCGAATTGATGAACAAACGCCGATTTGGCCAACGGCCATCATCAACATCGCCAGGGGCACCGCCCCTGGACCATTGTCCCTCCCAACCCGGCGTCAGTCGTTCCGGGATCACTCTGTTTCTCTGTCTGCGAAATCTATGAAATCCGACGAACATCCATTTGGTGCTCTGGCTCCCAGAGATGCGCACAAGCGAGGACTCCACCGGACGATGACTCTGGGCGGACAATATGCGACCCGCAACTACACGGTGAAACATCTCAGGGATTTGAAGGGCAAAGCCACTCTCACCGAGACCATGCCCTTCACAACCCGAGAGGCTGTGGCCGCCGAAGAAGCGGGGATCGATTTGCTGAAGGTCAGATTTGACCCCGCGAATCCGGGTGACGCCATCGCGATGCGCAAAGCCGCACCTCATACGTTCATGACGTTCTGCATCGGGCTGACAAAGGTTGCGACTGCGGACGAAGCGGTTCGAGCGGGCTACATCGCGATGGAGGCTGGCGCCGATGGAATTATGTGCCAATGGGGACCAAAACTGATTCGGGCTGTTTCGGAGGCCGGTATTCCCGTGGAAGCTCACGCGGGCCTGGTGCCTCGCCTGAGTACCTGGACGGGAGGCCTGAGGGCAGTCGGAAAAACGATTGACGAAGCGATGTGGATCTTCGAACAGATCAAGTCATTTGAAGACGCCGGAGCGTGGGCGGTTGAAGTGGAAGTTGTGCCCGCTCAGTTGCTGACCGAAATCTCCAAACGGACGCGTCTGGTCACTTCGTCGATTGGTGCTGGCAGTGGCGGCGACATTCAGTTCATGTTCGCCGAAGACATCCTGGGCTGTCATGCTCCTCCATATCCACGACATACCAAACAGTATCGAAATCTCTACGAGATGGAGCAGAGGATTCAGGCAGAGCGAGTGAATGGATTCCGGGACTACATCAATGATGTCAAAACGGGCGCCTTCCCGGGACCCGAACACATTGTCAACGCCTCAGAAGGACTGATCAGTCAGTTCCGGGCCGCTGTGGATGAAGGTTGAGGAGGGGAAAGGGTTTGTGGTTGGGGGACTGGGGAACCACGGATAGACACGGATAAATGCGGGATGTTGGTGGTCAGAGTGATGGTTGTGGATGTCAGCCTGCGGTACGGGTGCTCTCGTTCGCAACGAGCCGTGAGGCGGCGGGTCACGAGGCGATTTTTGGTCATCACAGAGGACACAGAGTTTCAAGGCGAAACGCAGAGAATTCTGCAGGATTGGTGATGGGATTGTGGGGAATTTGTTCCGCGCGTTTTCGTGCTGTTTTTCTGTGTTTCGACATTCGTGATTGTGGGTGGGGTGGACTTCTGCCATCCCTGTTTTTGGGGGCTGGCGTTCGTTGTGGATTAGGGGAGGTGTTGTGTTGGACCGGCCGCTAGCGCGTTGCCGCTCACTGTGGGGTGGAATAGGGGGGCGGGTCAGGTGGGAGTTGGCCCTCCCGCTTGAGTTGGGGGAAAAAATCCGGGCGAGTCATCGTTGCGGGTGTCGATGACTCGCCCGTTGGGAACGAAGGGCGGCAAAGCGAGACCAGAGGATGGAAAACTCTGGACTGTGGAAAAGCAGAACCTGAATGGCCTGCAGATTTCCGCTGCCTGAAGTCAGAACAACTTCACTTGCCCGGGGAAGCCAGCCCACTGCGGTGGTCTGGTTCCTCCCTTTCGTTCTCCTGGGAGGTTTGCGGGGAGGTTTGCGGGGAGGGGTGTGGGTTCAGCGGTGCGCAATGTTGTTTGTGCGGCATTGATGGTGGAGAGACCGGTGGGGACAAACTGGTCTGCGGCTGCTGAGGAGGGACTGTTTCGTGGACGGCGTGCGTCAGCTCGTGGGTTTTTGCGAGAGTTCGAGGGTGACATGGTTGCGGGGCGAGTGTCTTCAAACCAGGTGTCGTCCGCGGGGTTGGACTTTGATTTCGTGGTGTCAGCTGGCGGCACGGTTAGTGTTGCGGGGGGCTGAGTGCCGGAAGGCTGGCCGGACGTGTTGGGGGATTTGTGATTCGGACGCGGGGCCTGCAGGGATTGGTGTCGAAACACGGGTGGTGCAGCGACGGCCCCTGTTTTCGCAGAGCTGGCGGCGGCCGTTTTTTCGGTCATCGCTACAGACTCTGAACGCGGGATCGGAGACGGGCTTGATTTTGTCTGAGCCTGATTCGGGGCGGCTGTGATTGCTGTCGCTGTTTGGTCAGCACCATCCGGGCTTTGGGAGCGGATGACACTGTTGCCGGCGGGTGCTGCGGGTGATTTGCGTTTGTTCGTCGCTGTCGGGACTGTGGAATCGCGAGTTGCTTCTGCGGCGACAAGCAAAGTTTCCGGCGTGGACGATTCCGGCAATTTGAGTTTGGGCATCCCGGCGAGGATCCAGCCGCGCCAGTTGCGTTCGAGGTTGCGGACGCCTTCATGATCGTAGTGCTTCCGGATGGCGTCTTCCCAGCCCACGTCTTCTCCGTCTTCAAGGAACTGGAGCCATGTGTATTGTCCCCTCTGCTGCACGAGAAAATCCGCGAGGGTGAACCCCTGTGCGTAGAGGGTCAGCATGCGAGTGGCATCCTGAGGATATTCTTTCATGGACAGCAATTCCTGCAGGGCGAAGTAATCCTCCTTGCGCTGAATGACCTGATGCAGCAGGTGCAGTTGTTTTCGCTGCTCTGAGTTGTGTTCGAACAGGGTCGCGGCACCTTCATCGGCCCAGCGTGGGAGAGGCCGACGAAAGTGACTGGCGAAGATTGTGTGGTTGACTTCGTGCGGCAGTACGGAATCGAGAATACGTTCAAGGCTGCCCTGGACCGACATGCGCCAATTGACGACTTCCCCGTTGATGAACTGAAAGGTGGTTTGCCCGCCGGCCCCCATGGAACCGACATTCACGGAGACTCGGCAGGGCTTGCTCCAGTTGGGCATGGCTTTTTTCAGCCAGTAGATGGCCAGCGTTTTGCGCTGGTGTTCGGCGGCGAGTCCAACCTGTCGAGCGACATCAGCGTTTTCGGCGACGACGATGAAGTTTGCAGTTTCAAAGCGTTCTGCGGCGAACGTGCAGGAGCAGGCTGCAATCCATGAAAGCACCACACAGGTGCTGAAACGCCATGTCTGAGCTTCCATGCTCTGTCCTTGCCGCTGTGAAACGTTCTGCATCGACCAGCGGTGTGATCACGAGCTTGTTGAGGAGCGGGTGATCGTGCTGTCGGGGAGCAAGTGCTGAGAAATCCCTTCTCGGCAAAGACTTGCTCTGATGGGAACTCATGGGCAGCAAATGCTGATCCATGAATTCCTGCAGGTTGTCGTTTTTTGTCGTAAGTTATTTGCTGGTTGATATTTGTGGTGATTCGTTTTTTCGGGAACCCGAAGTCGCTACGGCAACCAACCGGCAATTTCTGCAGATGTTACAGGAAACAGCGGATCGGGATCCAGAGGACTTTGTCAAAAGCCGGCAGGCTGGCGTTGACGTGTTTCGGAGGTGGATCGGGGTGGGGAAACGAGGGCCACAGGGGAGTTTTTTTAAACACAGAGGACGCGGGGGGACACAGAGTTTCAGGGCGAAACGCGGAGAACTAAGCACTGCTGGCGACGGGATTGGTGGTGAACGTGCCTTGCTCGCTTTTTCTGCTGTTTCGGCGGAGCGGCGCGAGTTTCCAACCGAGCTGTGGACTCGCTGCTCGCCGGTGTGCTGGAAAACCCAGGCGGCAAGTTTCGGCGGAGCGAAACGCGACTATCTTCTGGATTACTCTGTTGCGCCATCCGAGGGCTGAGGGGTGGTGTCAGAAGAGAAACTGTTGTCCGGACGTCGATTTTGGTGTGCGAAAGAGATCGGTTCGGCTGGGGGGAAGCTGCTGGTCGAGTTGGCAGCGTTTGCGATGGATCTGAAAGAGTTTCGCGATCTGTTCCGCGTAGATCCCGCTGCCGCGCATACGCTGGTGAAACTGACTTTGATTGAGCTGACCGTCGCGGGTGGCGCGAATGCGGTTGAGGACACGGCTGGCGGCATCCGGGAAGTGGCGGTTCAACCACTCCAGAAACACGGGTTCTACTGTCAGGGGCAGGCGTACGATGATAAAGCTGGCGGAGCGGGCACCAGCTTCGGCGGCAGCATTGAGCACGGCGGGGATTTCAGAATCATTCAGTCCGGGGATCACGGGGGCAACCATGAGGTGCACGGGGATGCCGGCGGCGGTGAGAGTCCGGATGGCCTGCAGGCGGCTGGCGGGAGCGGAGCAGGCGGGTTCGACGAGTTTTGTCAGGGACTGATCGAGGGAGCTGAGGCTGATAGCGACGCGGCAGAGCTGTAGTTCGGCGAGGGGCCCCAGCACATCTGTATCGCGTGAGATCAGGGCATTTTTGGTGATGACAGACACCGGCTGACGGGCTTCAAGGGCCACCTGCAGGCATTGCCTAGTCACTTGCAGTTTGCGTTCGACAGGCTGATAGCAGTCGGTCACACCGGACAGCATGATGGCTTCGCACTTCCATGCGGGTCGAGTCAGCCAGTCTCGAAAGAGGCTGGGGGCAGCCGGTTTCACGAAGATCCGGGTTTCGAAGTCCAGTCCGGCGCTAAGCCCGAGATATTCGTGAGTGGGGCGTGCGTAGCAATAGCTGCAGCCGTGGAGGCAGCCGCGGTAGGGATTGAGGCTGTAGCGAAACGGAATGTCGGGGCTGTTGTTTTCGGAGATGATGGACTGTGAGGTGTCGTGGAAGTACTGCGTGTTGGGGCGTTCCTGCGACTTCAGGAATTCTTCGTCGAACTGCAGTTGTTCGAAATCCTTTTCGTGCAGGAC
>JBDKIW010000541.1:0-7867 GCA_039796955.1 Planctomycetota bacterium | reverse complement strand
GCGTGGTGACAGTGGGTAGTGTTCTGGGGCAGATTGGGGTAGGGATTCTGGAGTTGCTGGTGGCAGTGCTTCAGGCCTATGTGTTTTCGTTCCTTGCCACGATCTTTATCTCCGGAGCGGTGCACAAGCATTGACTTCTGTGGTAATGTAGTTCTTTGAGGGTTAGTTCTGCAGGGCGGTGTCCTGCAGAGTGTCTGGATAACGGTGTTGACGTCAGAGCTGCGTGCGAGCGTCAGCAGATTTTGGGACCTTTGTGGTCTAAGCAATTGAGAGGAGATTGTTGTGGCTCAGTTTCTGAAGTATGCAATGTTGCTCGTTGGTGCGTTCGTCGCGGTATCGGCTCCGGCAATGGCTCAGGAAGCCATTGTTGAAGTGGGTGCGGCAGCTGCCCAGCCGTTGATCAACCTGACGGCCACCTTTGGTGCTGGTCTCGTGGTAATCGGTGCTGGACTGGGAATTTCCCGTTTGTCCACCGCTGCGTTCGAGAGCATGGCTCGCCAGCCGGAAGTCGCTGCTGACATTAAGGGCAGCATGGTGATCGTGGCGGCGATGATTGAAGGTGCTGCTGTGATCGGTCTGATCGTCTGTATGATTAAGTAGTGTTTCTCCCGACGGTTCAGAGTCGCTGGGTGTTTGTGGGATGGCTGCAATGATGTCCGCGGGCAGAGTCACAAAGATGAATCGCTGGTTTACCTCACTGTGTGTATTGCTTCTTGTGCTGGGCTGCACGGCTCCGGTTGTCTTCGGAATGGCGCCTTCAAGCGTTGCTCTGGAGGACGCCGCGGCGCAGGACGGGCATGCGGAAGAGGATCATGGTGGTCATCCGACGGGCGTGCCCATGAACTGGCAAGCGGACCTCGCGCTCTGGTCCTTCATTATCTTCCTTTTGTTTCTCGGCGTATTGGGTAAGTTTGCCTGGAAGCCGATGATTGAGGGGTTAGATAAGCGAGAGGCTGGGATTCGTAATGCGATAGCCGAAGCTGAAGAGAATCGGCGAAAATCAGAAGCGTTGCTGGCAGACTATCAGAGCAAACTGAAGGCTGCTGAGCAGACCGTTCAGGCGATGGTGGCTGAGGCGCGCAGAGACGCAGAGCGGACCAGTCAGGATTTGGTCGCGGCAGCCCAGCGGGACGTCGACGCGATTCGAGTTCGTGCGAAGGACGAGATTCGTCAGGCAAAAGACACTGCCCTGTCTGAAGTCTTCAGTCAGGTGAATGCTCAGGTGATTCTCGCTACAGAGCACGTGCTGGGGCGAGCCCTGTCGGATGGCGATCAGGATCGTCTGGTCGGCGAGGCCCTGGCGCAACTGCGCAAGTAGAGTCGGCTCAGGCAGCCATTGCAGGGTTTTGGGACTGTGGCATTGTTGTCGAAGTGGTGAAGGTAAGTTATGTCTGACGCAAAGCTGAAAAGTCGGCCGGAGAGTGTGCTGGAAGATCCCGGTGCGCGAGCGGTCGCGACTTTGTATGCAGAATCTTACCTGAGCGCTGCGGGGGCAAATGGTCAGTCGGCACCTGAGCAGGAATTGGATTCGTTCGTCGATGACGTGCTGGGCAGGTTCACGGAATTTGCCGCGGTTCTGATGTCGGATGCAGTTGGTCGAGACGAGAAGTTGGATTTGATCAATCGTGTGGTGTCAGTCCGCAGCAGCGAGTTCTTTGCGAACTTTCTGAGGGTTCTGGCGCGGCACGGTCGGTTGGACATGTTGCCTGTGATTCGTGAAGTCGTCAAACGTCTTCAGGAGCAGGCGGCGGGGAAACAGAGGGTGCGAGTCCGGGTTGCTCGTTCACTTTCACAGACAGCCCGGGAACAGGTTCGCACAAGTTTGCGACAGGCGTTTGGGTTTGACGCGATTCTGGAAGAATCGGTTGATCCGGCGCTGCTTGGTGGCATGGTGTTGCAGGTAGGGGATACCGTTTTTGATTCATCGCTGCGATCCCGGTTGAAGACACTGCAGGGTCGTTTGGTGGAGAAAGCTTTCAATGAAATTCAAAGCGGACGAGATCGCTTCAGTCATCCAGAAGGAGATTGAAGACTTCCGCGGTCTGATGCAGACTGCGGAGGTTGGTCGCGTGATTGAAGTGGGCGACGGCATTGCGCGGTGCACAGGGCTGTCGACTGTTATGTCCGGCGAGATGGTTGAATTCTCGGGCGGGACGCGCGGCTTCGCATTCAATCTGGAAGAGAACAGCGTCGGCGTGGTGATTCTCGGGGACTACCTGAAGATCAAAGAGGGTGACGAGGTTCGGTCGACAGGGAAACTGTTGTCCGTGCCAGTCGGCGAAGCACTCCTTGGTCGAATGGTGGATCCGCTTGGGGTTGCGCTTGACGGTCGTGGACCAGTGATCACCTCGGAGTCTCGTCCGGTGGAGTGGCAGGCGGCCGGTGTCGCTGAGCGACAACCGGTGAAGGAACCGCTGCAGACGGGGATCAAGGCCATCGACGCCATGACTCCTATCGGTCGTGGCCAGCGCGAATTGATCATTGGCGACCGCAAGACGGGCAAGACCGCGATTGCAATCGATACCATTCTGAACCAGAAGGGTACCGGTGTGATTTGTGTTTACGTGGCCTGTGGACAGCGGGCGTCGTCGATCGCCGGTGTGGTGGAAGTTCTGCGACAGAACGGTGCGCTGGATTACACCATTGTCGTTGCAGCCACCAGTTCGGACCCGGCCCCATTGCAGTATATCGCTCCCTATGCGGGTGCAGCGATGGCTGAGTACTTCATGTATCAGGGCAAGCACACGCTGGTTGTGTACGATGACCTGTCGAAGCAGGCTGTTGCCTACCGGCAGCTGTCCCTGCTGATGAAGCGGCCTCCGGGGCGTGAAGCGTTTCCGGGCGACGTGTTTTACTGTCACAGCCGACTGTTGGAGCGGGCTGTGAAGTTGAACAAAGAGCTGGGCGGCGGCTCGATGACCGCATTGCCGATTATCGAAACGCTGGAAGGCGAAGTTTCCGCGTACATTCCGACCAACGTGATTTCGATTACCGACGGTCAGATCTACCTTGAGCCAGACTTGTTCTGGAAGGGTATTCGGCCTGCTATCAACGTGGGTATTTCGGTCAGTCGCGTGGGTGGTAACGCTCAGACGAAGGCCATGAAGAAGATCGCCGGTAGCTTGCGACTGGACCTCGCAGCCTTCCGAGAGCTCGAAGCCTTCGCGCAACTGGGAACCGAGCTCGACAAAGCGACTCAGGCCCAGCTGGATCGTGGCTACCGGATGGTGGAACTCTTGAAGCAGCCGCAGTACGGGCCGTTGCATGTTGCGGACCAGGTGGTTGCGATTTACGCCGGCACCAAGGGTTACTTCGACAAGGTGCCGGTGAATCGTGTGCAGGCAGTAGAGCGTGAGTTGCACGAGTTCATTCGGACTGAGCATGCAGACATGCGTGACAAGCTTGTTGCCGAAGCTGCACTGACGGACGAGATCGAGGGCATGCTGAAGAAGGCCCTGGAGGCGTTTGTGGCTCGACAGGCAGCCAAGGGCTGAGGCGTAATGGGACGTGCCTGTGGAGCGAGATGTTCCGCAGGCACATTCAACGAGGGCATCCCTGACACTTTTTGTGCGGTGTGATTGATTCATGGCGAACCGACGCTTACTTGTCAAACGGCTCAAGGCCGTGCGCAACATTCGCAAGATTACGCGCACGATGGAGCTGATCGCGACCAGTCGCTTCAAGAAGGCGATGGATCGTGCGACGGAAGCTGCCGAGTACACCCGGAAGATCTCGGAGATCGTCGGGGATCTTGGGCAGGCTAACCTGAAGTTTTCGCACCCTCTTCTGGAGAAACATCCTGAGGAGAAGAGGTCGGTGTTACTGGTGTTGACTGCCAACCGAGGGTTGTGTGGTGGATACAACGCCAGTGTGCTGCGTCAGACATTGTCTCATTTGCGGACATTACGTGAACGTGGTACTGAGGTATCTCTTGAAGTCTCCGGTAAGCGCGGCATCAAGTTTCTGAATTTTCAGCGTGTGGCGATTGCACAAAGTTACACGCATTTTGAAGACAAGACGTCATTCGCAGACGTGGAAGTGCTGGCCAGCCGTTACGTCGACGACTACATCGCCGGTCGGATCGACCGACTGGATGTCGCGTACACTCGGTTTGAATCGGCCTCAAAGCAGTTTGCTGTTGTTGAGTCGATTCTGCCCATCGCCAGCCTTGGTGGTGTTGCGAGCAGCGGTAGCAGCGAGATTGATTACGAGTTTCTGCCGTCTGCGGAAGAGATTCTGGCTGAGATTGTGCCTGCGGCCTTCCGGGCGAAGTTGTTTAAGTGTTTCCTGGATTCAATTGTGAGCGAGCAGATCGCTCGTATGGTTGCCATGAAGGGGGCCACGGAGAACGCCGACGAGATGGCGGGTAGCCTGAAACAGCAGTACAACCGGGCTCGTCAGGCCGGGATTACCTCTGAGTTGGCCGAAATTATTGGTGGGGCTGCGGCACTGGGTTAACGAGTGTCGGGTCAGAGCTTGGCAGTGCACTTTGGTGTGCTGTCGATGTAAATTGGTCATT
The DNA here is from genome assembly GCA_039796955.1 of Planctomycetota bacterium. GTDB lineage: Bacteria > Planctomycetota > Planctomycetia > Planctomycetales > Planctomycetaceae > SXXK01. The sequence continues at coordinate 3,348 of JBDKIW010000541.1, read as the reverse complement.
TCATCACGGTCCGACAATGGTTTGGTTGTCGGGCGGAAACAATAAACTGGATTCACAGGGCAAGTGACCCATGAGTGAAACGAAAAAGAACGGCAGAGTTTCTCAGGTAATCGGCTCTACTTTTGACGCCGAGTTTCCTGAGGATAGTCTTCCGGAGATCTACAATGCTCTTCAGATTGAAGAAGAGCTCAAGGGCAAGCACGTGAAGGTGACTGGCGAGGTGCAGCAGCATCTTGGTGGCGGTCGGGTGCGTTGTGTGGCTCTTGGGAATACGGACGGGATGCGTCGTGGAATGGCCGTGGTCGACACGGGTCGGCCACTGTCGGTTCCAGTCGGTAAGGGAACACTTGGCCGGGTGTTCAACGTTCTGGGTGATGCGATTGACGGCCGCGGTGCCGTTGACCATCAGGAGCGTTGGCCAATTCACCGCCATCCACCTGCATTGGAATCGCTCAGCTCGAAGACGGAAGTTTTCGAGACGGGGATCAAGGTGGTTGACCTGCTGACGCCCTTCGTTCGCGGGGGTAAGGCGGGATTGTTCGGGGGTGCCGGGCTTGGCAAGACCGTGATTTTGACTGAGTTGATCGCTCGTATCGCCAGTGCTCACGGGGGTTACTCCGTGTTCGCCGGGGTGGGAGAGCGAACTCGCGAAGGAAACGACCTGTGGCTGGAAATGCAGGAAACTGAAATCGGCAAGACTGGTCGATCGGTGATTGAGCAGACCTGCATGGTGTTCGGCCAGATGAACGAGCCGCCTGGAGCTCGTCTCCGCGTTGCCTTGTCGGCGTTGACGATGGCGGAGTGGTTCCGAGATGCCACGGGATCGGACACGTTGTTGTTCGTGGACAACATCTTCCGTTTTTCTCAGGCTGGTTCGGAAGTGTCTGCTCTGTTGGGACGTATGCCATCAGCTGTGGGTTACCAGCCGACGCTGGGCACCGAGCTGGGTGAGTTGCAGGAGCGAATCACCTCGACAAAGAACGGTGCGATCACCTCGGTGCAGGCGGTTTACGTACCGGCTGACGACCCGACTGACCCTGCTCCGGCGACAGCGTTCGCGCACCTTGACGCGTTTATTTATCTCGAGCGTCGAATTTCTGAGAAGGGGATTTACCCGGCGATTGACCCGCTGGCTTCCTCCAGCCGAATTCTCGATCCGCAGTACGTTGGTCAGCGTCACTACAACGCGGCACGTCGTGTACAGCAGACGTTGCAGCGATACCGTGAGTTGCAGGACATCATTGCGATTCTTGGTGTGGACGAATTGAGCGAAGATGACAAGCTGGTTGTGCATCGTGCACGACGAATTGAGCGATTCCTCTCGCAGCCGTTCCTCGTCGCGGAAGTGTTTACCGGGAAGGCTGGCAAGATCACGCCTCTCGCGGACACGATTCGCAGCTTCGAAGAACTCTGCGACGGGAAGTGGGACCACTTGCCGGAGTCGGCCTTCATGTATGTGGGGGCGATTGAAGAAGCTGAAGAGCAGTACAAGAAGATGCAGGCTCAGGCCTGAGTGCAAATCCCGGTTGCTCAGTCAACGCGGCAGGAGTAGAACATGGCAGAGCTTCGGCTGGTACTTGTCACCCCGGAAAAGACCCTCTTTGACCGTCCTGTGGCCTCCATCAAGGTGCCATTGTTCGACGGATCAGCTGGGTTTTATCCCGGCCGCGCTCCACTTGTGGGGCGCATGGGGATTGGTGAGTTGCGGCTTGTCGGTCCCTCGGGAGAGGCGGAGTCTTACTTCGTGGATGGTGGGTTTGTTCAGGTGAAGGGACCGATTGTCTCTGTGCTGACGAACTCTGCCGTTCCATGTGTTGACATCAGTCGCAGGGTTGCGGCGTCTAAGTTAGCTGAGGCGCAGGCGGAGCGTGCCAGCACCGATGAAGAGTATCGTGGGGTGGCTCGTCGGCTTGAGAAGGCGCGACGGATGCTGGCACTGGCTGGGAAAGATTAAATTCGTCTCACTGGGAATCCCTGAACTTCGAGTTACAATCTGCGAAGCCCGGTATGTTGAACATACCGGGCTTTTGTTTTCAATCTCGCGGGCGAGTTGGCGGCTGCGAGGTGCGTTATGAGGTCGGTCGACCATGGTCGAAGGCCCAGTATGGGAGCAACGGAACGATGGACAAGTTTGACCCGCGTATCGATTCGCTTGTCGTGGAAACAAAGACCGTGTGGGACGCGGCGGTTGGTAACCTGGCAGATGAGGACCGGCGGTGGGTTTCGGCGGCCATTCACAAGTCGCCTCAGTTGGCCACCCGTATTTCTTACGAGCGGAACCACACGGGGTTCACTCGGATTATCAACGTGACGCTTGAAGACATTCAACGACTGTATCTCTCACGCAGCTAACGAGTATGGCGCGGAACCATGACGGTCGAAAAGGGCTGACGTCGGAAAGCGCAAGTCTGAGTGCCGATGTTGCCGGGTTTGAGTATCGTCGTGTCAGTGGCATGTGTGAGCGCTGAGTTTCAACGCCGAATTGTTTGGGGCATCAGCAACTGGTGCGAACCCTTGTGGGTCTGGAGCACGGTCTGTTGTAGTTGGATGGGCATCTGACGTTGGCGGTGCCGAGGGCGGCAGATTTGCTGTGCTGTTTGTGAGACGTGCATTCACGGACTTTGTGGTGCTGATGGTCCGTGGGCGTCTGTGGTGGCGCTCGCTCTACCGGTTTCCTCTTGTGATGAAAGTCTGACGATCATGAAGGGTCCGGGACAGCAGTTCGACCTGCGTGCCTTGCGAGTATTTCGTTGTCGGTCCTGTGGGCGTCAGATTTCGGTACCGGGAAGTGTGACCAGCCATCTTTGTGGTTGCAGTGACCCGCCGCAGTTCATGACCGCGATAGACAGACCCGCGACGGTGTCACCGGATGTCACCGCCTTTATCAGTCCGGCTGACCCGGCGGACGTTGAGGTGGAAGACGCAGCCCAGTTGGAGGCAGAGGAGGCGTACGTCCCCTATGTTCCTCAGATTCCTGTTCGTCCGCCTCAGCATCCTGGCCGTCGCAAGTTATCTGAGGACATTGAACGATATCAACCTGCTGAGTTTGGGGCTGGGTTGTCAGAAGGGGTGAGTGGGACGGAATCGGCGGCAGCGGAGTCCGAGGCGTCGGCTGAGCCCTCGCCTCAGGACCGAGGTGCGGGCGACCGATCCGGGGGGCGAGACCGCGGCCGCCAGCGAGAGAATTATCGGGAACGTGGTCGACGTGATCAGGGGGGGCAGCGGCAGCAGTCGCGCGAGTCTGGCCGGGGCCCAACCGGTGGATCGCATGGGGGCCGGGACCGTGGGCGAGTGGACGATCGCGGGAGGTCTGCTGGCCGATACTCGGGCGACAATTCGCAGCCGCGA
>JBDKIW010000540.1:0-4017 GCA_039796955.1 Planctomycetota bacterium | reverse complement strand
TGCGTCACCGAAGCGGCACGGATGCGTCCTTCGTCAGTCCGAGCTCCCTTGCCTCCCGGAGTGTTGAAGATCAGCTGGATTTCCCCATTCGCCATGTGGTCCAGCAGGTTTGGTCGGCCTTCATGGATCTTACGCACAACATCCACCTGGATTCCGGCATCCTGCAGCACACGGGCGGTACCACTGGTACAGACAATCTGATAACCCAGTTTCTGCAACCGCTTGGCAGGCTCGATCATTCGCTGCTTGTGACTGCTGGACATGCTGATGAAGACACGGCCCTGAGCCGGCAGGCGACTACCGGCTGCAATCTGCGCCTTTGCGAACGCCATCGGGAAGCCGGCATCGATGCCCATAACTTCTCCGGTGGATCGCATCTCCGGACCGAGTACGATGTCGACCCCCATAAAGCGATTGAACGGGAACACACTTTCCTTCACAGAAGTGTATTCCGGAACAATTTCCCGGGTGAAGCCCTGCAGTTTGAGCGACGTACCAGCCATCACTTTGGCGGCAATTTTCGCCAGCGAATGGCCAATGGCTTTTGACACAAACGGTGACGTTCGGCTGGCTCGCGGGTTGACTTCGAGGATATAGACGGTGTGCTGATCGCCATCCATTTTGACAGCAAACTGAATATTCATCAAACCTCGAACCTGCAGTGCCGACGCCAGTGCCCGCGTAGCCGTTCGAATTTCATCGACCACTACTGCCGGCAGCGAATACGGCGGCAGGGCACAGGCGGAGTCACCGGAATGCACACCTGCTTCTTCGATGTGTTCCATCACGCCCCCGATGACAGTGGTTTCACCGTCCGAGATCGCGTCGACATCGACTTCAATCGCGTCTTCAAGAAACTTGTCGATCAGCACCGGCTTGTCAGGAGAAACGTCGACCGCTTCGGACATGTAACGTTCAAGGCTCTGCTGGTCATAGCAGATTTCCATAGCCCGACCACCCAGCACGTAACTGGGACGCACGAGCACCGGGTAACCGATGCGATTGGCAGCATTGCGAGCCCCTTCGGCATTCGTCGCAATTCCATTAGGCGGCTGATGCAGCTGCAGTTGCTCCAGAATCGCCTGAAAACGCCCGCGATCCTCCGCCGCGTCAATCATGTCCGGGCTGGTCCCGATGATATTGACGCCGGCGGCTTCCAGACCACGTGCAAGGTTCAGCGGCGTCTGTCCGCCAAACTGGACAATCACACCGTCCGGTTGCATCCGATCGCAGATGTTCAGCACGTCCTCAATCGTCAGCGGCTCAAAGAACAGATGATCAGAAGTGTCATAGTCGGTAGAGACAGTTTCAGGATTGGAATTGACCATAATGCTCTCGATCCCAAGATCCCGCAGAGCAAAAGCGGCCTGACAGCAGCAATAGTCAAATTCAATCCCCTGACCAATTCGATTGGGCCCTCCGCCCAGAATCATAATTCGACGTGCCCCCGGTTGCTTTGCCGGAGTCTCATCTTCATGTTCGTAAGTTGAGTAGTAGTACGGCGTGTAGGCTTCAAATTCAGCAGCACACGTGTCGACCTGCTTGAACGTCGCCACAATGCCCAACTGTTTTCTGCGAGCCCGGACGTCCATTTGGGAGCAGTCCCACCAGCCCGCCAGCTGAGCATCCGAGAATCCGTCTCGTTTTGCCTGACGAATCAGGTCTGCAGAGGCCTCGTCAAGGCTGGCCACGCTCCGAATCTGCTCTTCCCGCCGAACGATCTGTTCAATGCTCCGCAGAAACCATGGGTCAATGTAGGACAGTCCATGGATCTCCTCCACAGTCATCCCGTGCTTCAGAGCATACCGGATGTAAAAAATCCGATCCGCATTGGGAATCGCCAGTTTGCTTTGAATCTCATCACGGGTCGGCTGCCGATCGGTGCCCCACAGATCCTTCTTGCCACCGCCCAGCCCGAAATGACCGATTTCAAGGCCCCGCAAAGCCTTCTGCAGGGATTCGCGGAATGTCCGACCAATGGCCATCGTCTCACCCACGGACTTCATCTGCACCGTCAGTGTGGGGTCGGCTTCAGGAAACTTCTCGAACGTCCAGCGAGGAATCTTGGTGACCACGTAATCAATCGTGGGTTCGAAACAGGCCAGCGTTTCCCGCGTGATGTCGTTAGGAATCTCGTCCAGCGTGTAACCGACCGCCAGTTTGGCGGCAATTTTAGCGATCGGAAATCCGGTCGCTTTCGAAGCCAGGGCTGAGGACCGGCTGACTCGCGGATTCATCTCGATAACGACCATCCGCCCCGTCTGGGGCTGAATCGCAAACTGAACGTTGGATCCCCCGGTTTCGACACCGATCGCTCGCATCACGGCAATCGTGGCATCCCGCATCCGCTGGTATTCTTTGTCCGACAGCGTCTGGGCCGGTGCAACCGTGATAGAGTCCCCGGTGTGCACGCCCATTGGATCGAGGTTCTCGATGGCGCAGATGATCACGACGTTGTCCGCGTGATCCCGCATCACTTCCATCTCGTACTCTTTCCATCCCAGGATGGACTCTTCCAGCAACACTTCCTGAATCGGAGACAGTGCCAGCCCGCGGCGCACTTTGTCTTCGAATTCTTCGTAATTGTACGCGATCCCGCCACCCGTTCCGCCCAGAGTAAAGCTGGCTCGGATGATGATCGGCAGACCGATCTCACGCACCGCTTCACGCGCTTCTTCCATCGTGTGCACAGTGAAACTCTTCGGAACATCCAGTCCGATCGCGATCATCGTCTGCTTGAACGCATCCCGCTCTTCCGCGCGCTTAATCACGTCTTCGCGAGCGCCGATCATCTCGACGCCGTACTTTTTCAGTACACCATGCCGCGCCAGGTCCATCGCAGTGTTCAGACCCGTCTGGCCACCCAGCGTCGGCAGCAACGCATCCGGACGCTCCTGACGAATGATCTCTTCCACATACTGCCAGGTAATCGGTTCGATGTAGGTCCGGTCCGCCGTATCCGGGTCCGTCATGATGGTGGCCGGGTTGGAATTCACCAACACCACCTCGTAGCCCTCCTCGCGGAGCGCCTTGCAGGCCTGGGTCCCTGAATAGTCAAATTCACAGGCCTGACCGATCACAATCGGACCAGAACCGATGATCAGAATCTTCTTAATATCGTTTCGACGTGGCACCGAAGGGTGTCCTTCCTGAACAGCAGACCCGCCACCAGCAGCACGCAACAGAACCCTGCAGATTTTCGCGTCCGAAGTACACCCCGGAACACTTGGCAGAGAAACTGAAACACCCCGGCCAGACAGCAGAAAAAAACCGCGCAAAATTTCGCACAGGGTAACACGATTTTTCGGGTATTCAAGAAGACGGCCACGCTGAGCAGCACGATGGAGGCAGGAAGCCAGAATTTCCCTGCCGGAATCTCATTTTTGACGACGGCCACTCGCCAACCACGCGACACTCACCGCCAAAAGCCAGAGATTCTGGTCAGAATTTTCGGATTTCTCCGAATCTTACCCGCCGGAATGACATTTCTTCAAAACCAGCCTCGGGCGTACAGTTCCTGCAGTCCAAAGTCTGAATTCCCCCATGGAGCTGCGACAACTTGCCCACGATCGCGTTTGTTATCCCCACCCTCGATCAGTCCGGAGCCGAACGCCAAATGGCGTTGCTGGCCTGCGGACTGGCCCAGGCTGAATGCGACGTCCACGTGATTGCTCTCAATCGTGGTGGCCCCTACGCAGACATGCTGCAGTCGGCCGGAATTCCTCTGCATATTCTCTCCAAACGCTTCCGCCTTGATCCCTTTGCCTTGCTCTCTCTCCGTCGCATTCTGCATTCCATTCGCCCTCAAATCGTGCAGTCGTTTCTGTTTTCCGCCAACACGTCGGTGAGGCTCCCTGGCATTGCCCCTCCACTTTCAAAGATCGTCGTCAGTGAACGCTGTGTCGATTCCTGGAAAGCTCCCTGGCAGCTGCGACTGGATCGCTGGCTCAGCTCACGCACCGCTGCCCTGACCGCTAATTCAGCCAGTGTGGCCGACTTCTATCGCGGGGCAGGATT
>JBDKIW010000539.1:0-5735 GCA_039796955.1 Planctomycetota bacterium | reverse complement strand
GCCGGCACATCAGCCGCCTCGATGGACCCGGGGATCGCCGGACCCTTCTTTGGAATCTCCTTTGCCCTTTATTGGGTCATCATGGCCACTGGGCGACTCCAGATGCGGGAAACTGGAATCTGGCAATACTGGAGTCTCCTCCGGTGGAGCAGGATCGATACTTACAGTTGGGCAAATGACTGCACGTTGTTGCTGAAGACCAAAGGGGCCCTGTCGTCCCTTGGCCGGGGAGCACTGCCTGTTCCACCCGAGCACAAGGAGGCTGTTGAAAAATTGCTGCAAGAGCATTGCCCCATCCAGCGACCCGCCTGACAACGTGCTGCACCGAAGTCGCCGCCAATCGGTTTTTGAATTCCATGTTCACTGGGATTTTGGGGCCAGCCATCTATCGAGGTCTGTCACAAGTGATTTCTTCAAAGGCACTTGCGTCGACAGAGTGGTGGGATTTCAGGTTTGAGATGCGGGAATGGAGGGGGCCATTCCCGCAGCCGTGGCTTGGAGAACCCATACCGGTTCGCCCCCCGAGATCTCTCGCTGTCACAGGCCGTGTTCCACGGTGTTCAGCCGTGGTTAAATGAACATTTCCAATGCCCAGGGGCGGTCACTGAATTCCTGACCGCAAACCCTCGCAGTTGGTTGTCGATCCGGAGGCTCACGCATGCCGTCGGTTTGCGACTGAAAGGCGGCGTCGTCAAGCTTGGCGGAATTACGCAAAGAGCTCCAGATGGGTGGCCCCGCGTTGCTTGTTCTCGTTTTTGGCCCCCTCATCCCCGACCCTTCTCCCCCGCGGGGGAGAAGGGCGAAAATGCCCGGCGGACCTTGACAGTTCGCTCGCCCTCGCCTCTGCTTTTTTCGTGCTCGTGCTCGTGCTCGTGCTCGGACTCGGACTCAGATCCCCCAGCCGGCGTTTCTGAGCTTTCTGGCATCCCGAGCGCCGCAGTCGCGAAGACCTCACCCGGGATTCGTTGCGGCGGTCACACAGGCACATGGCTGGGCTCCGGGCTGAGCTGGCACGTACCTGTGTTGCGATTGAATTGCGAAGCAATGTCATGCACCAGCCTCGGACGCGAGTCCGAGGATTGGTCCAGAATGGTAATGTCGGAGTTGCGATGCAACGGCAGGTGTGAATGCGTTGATCGGTGAGGCGACTTCCGGCCCCTGGTTGCCGTAGCGAGGTGCCACGCCGTGAAACGTGCTAGTGACAGCAACGCGGGTGTTTAATTCGAGCACGAGCACGAGCACGAGCACCGCTGCGCTGAGCACGAAGTGAACAAGCGGCAGTTGAATTGGCGCGTTTTTGGCCCCCTCATCCCCGACCCTTCTCCCCCACGGGGGAGAAGGGCGAAAATGCGCGGAACTTGACCCTCCGCTCGCCAAAAAAACATTTCGGAGGGTAGGCATCGTCGGCTGGCCGGTGGGAGAAGGCTGGATGTACGTTTCGGCGGAGCGAAACGCGACTATAGCAGGTCCTGAATGATGCGGGCCGGCAGGACGCCTGTCAGTCGCTGGTCCAGTCCCTGGTACCGAAACGTCATCTTCTCGTGGTCATAGCCCAGCTGATGCAGCACGGTGGCATGAAAGTCCCGGATGTGCACCGGATCACGGACAATGTTGTAGCTGAAGTCATCCGTTTCGCCGTAAATTGTGCCGCCTTTGAATCCACCGCCCGCCATCCACATGGTGAAACAGCGAGGATGATGGTCGCGGCCATAGTTCGTCGGTGACAGTCCTCCCTGAGAATAGATCGTCCGGCCAAATTCTCCGCCCCAGATCACCAGTGTGCTGTCCAGCAGCCCCCGTTGTTTCAGGTCCGTAATCAATCCATAGGTCGGCTGATCGAGGTCCCGGCATTGATCCGGCAGTCGACCCGCGGCATTGGCGTGAGTGTCCCAGTTGTTGTGATAAATCTGCACAAATCGCACGCCGCGTTCCACCATCCGTCGGGCCAGCAGCATCGTGTTGGCCAGAGTTCCGGGCTTGCGGGACTGTTCTCCGTACATTTCAAACGTGGATTCAGGTTCCGCTGCCAGATCAGTCAACTCCGGCACACTGGCCTGCATTCGAAACGCCAGTTCGTACTGGGCAATGCGGGTGCGAATTTCCGGATCCCCGAGCTGTTCGTAGTTCAACTGATTCAAGGCATTCAGGCCGTCCAGTGTCTCGCGGCGAATCTCGCGGGGTACCCCAGGTGGGTCATTGATAAACAGAATCGGATCGCCCGAGGTGCGAAACGCCGTAGCCGAGTACTCACCCGGCAGATAACCGGCCGACCAGAGCCGCGCGGAAATGGCCTGCACCTGTTCGGTGTTGGTGGGTCTGGCGACCATGACGACAAATGCCGGCAGATTCTGATTCAGCGATCCGAGGCCATACGAGGCCCATGCTCCCAGACACGGCCGACCGGTGACCTGATTTCCGGTCTGCATCAGACTGATGGCTGGTTCATGGTTGATGGCCTCCGTATGCATGCTGCGGACAAAGCACATGTCGTCCACCACTTTTCGCGTCCACGGCAGCAGTTCTGTGACCCACATCCCGCACTGTCCCGATTGCTGGAACTGAAACATGCTGGGGGCAATCGGGAAGCGAGCCTGTCCGGACGTCATGGTGGTCAGCCGCTGGCCACCGCGTACCGTTTCCGGCAGATCCTTGTCGTACCAATCCTTCATTTGCGGCTTGTAGTCGTACAGGTCCATCTGCGGCGGGCCACCCACCATGTGCAGATAAATCACCTGCTTGACTTTCGCCGGGAGATCTGTGGGCAGGGCACCGCCGGTGACGCTGCCGGCAGGGCCATCCTCCCCGGCTACGCCAGCGGAGGGCAGCAGTGAGGCCAGTGCGGCCGTTCCCAGCAGACTGCTGCCGGTTCCGAAAAAGTGCCGACGTGTGAGGTTCATCCGCAGTTCGTTCAGGACTCTGTTCATGATGGTTCTTTCCGTCGATGGACCCGGTGAAGACTGTCCGTGACCGCAGCCACGACATCCCTGCAGAGCACAACTACTTGTTCAGCACTTCATCAAGATTCAGCAGTTGATTGCAGAGCATTGTCCATGCGGCCAGTTCTCCAACCGACAGGTCGGGATCCGGGGTGGATTCGCCTGTCTTAATCAACTGCCGGGCCTCAGCCTCATGACCTGCATACCATGCCCGCAGCCGCGTCAGCGTTTGCGTCACAAGCGACAACTCCTCCGCACGGAAGGGGCGACAGAGCAGTCGTTCGGCAAGCCACTGCAGTCGGTCTTCGTCCGCAGTTGGACTATTCTTCAGACCCTGCTCCGCGAGGACTCGCGCCGCCTCAACAAACTGCTCATCATTCAGTGTGACAAGCGCCTGCAGGGGTGTGTTGGTTCGTTCTCTTCGCACCACGCACAATTCGCGATTGGGGGCGTTGAACAGGTCCAGAGAGGCCGGTGGGGCCATCCGTTTGACGAAGGTGTATAAGCTGCGGCGATACAGATTTTCACCGGAATCCCGCTGGTAGCTGCGGGTGTTGCTGACATTCATCGCAATGGCTTCCCAAACACCTTCAGGCTGATACGGTTTGACGCTGGGCCCGCCAAGTCTCCGCACGAGCAGTCCACTTGTCGTCAACGCGTAGTCTCGGACCATTTCGGCATCCATACGGAAACGCGGGCCTCGTGAAAGCAGACGATTGCCGGGATCTCGCTCGCGTTTTTCCGGGGTGACGATGGCTGCCTGACGGTAGGCCGCCGAGGTGACCATTTGCCGAATGAGTCGTTTGACATCCCAGCCATGTTCGCGGAAGTCCACAGCCAGCCAGTCCAGGAGTGGCTGGTTGACGGGAAGCTCACCCGTGACCCCGAAGTCGCCGGTCGTCTGGACCAATCCGGTTCCAAATACTTCCTGCCAGTACCGATTCACGGTCACACGGGCTGTCAAAGGATGTTCCGGGCTGACAAGCCACTGTGCGAATCCCAGTCTGTTACGGGGGGCCTGAGCCGGGAACGCGGGCAGAACGCCCGGTGTTTCTGCCTGCACCTGTTCGCCGCGCTTGTCGTATTCGCCGCGAGTCAGCACCCAGGCCACGGCAGGTTCCGAACGCTCATGCATCACGTGAGCAATCGTGCTGCGGGCCTTGATTTCCGCCTGCTCGCGCTGCAGCCGGTCCCGCTGTTCCACCAGGGACTGCCACGGGGCGTCGAATCGCTTCAGCCAGAATTCGTACAGGGACTGCACTTCCGATTCTGTGCGATCAGTCGACGCTTTGGCCAGGATTGTTTCGAATCGAGTTCGATTGGCGAGGGCTTCCAGTTCCGCAGCCGACAGCGCCCGGCGGTGCATCAGCAGACCCTGCATGGCCCCCGTGAACGGGTCACTGACCGATCGTGATCCGAGTGTCCACGGGACGCTCGTCCGGATCGGAGCCTGCCCCAGACGATCGTTTTCAATATTTCGTTCCTGCAGTTTTCCATTGAAGAAAATCTGGATGCCCGCTGCCGTGCGAGAACCATCGTAGGTCACGGCCACGTGCACCCACTCATTCGCCGGAATCTGCTGGCGACTCACGGTTTTCAAAGCCTGCTCCGGCCAGTTACTGACCAGATGCATGCCGATTCGCCTCTGCTGAATCCACATGTCCCAGCCCTGATAATTCGGTCCGGCGTCCATTCGCGCACACAGGGATCCGGAACCATCACTGGCCGGAACCTTGACCCACATGGCGCAGGAGAATGGCTGGTCGGCAGCAAAGTCCCCGACCTCCGGAACCTCGCAGACCTTGCCCTGCACGGTCAGAAAGGCGATTCCCTGTTCTTCCTGCCACTGCGAGGACTCGGGCAGATCCACGGTGCGCTCTGTGTCCTGACCGACTTGCAGGGTCAGCTGCCGTCCCGATGGCTTGCCGCCTGGCCACTGCAGTTCGAGGCCTTCACGCGCGACCGGCTCACCGAGGCTATCCACCGTGGCTGAGGCCAACCACGTCTGAAATTCAGGGCCTGCCGCGGCCTGACGGGACTGGACCGCCTGATCTGCTGCGGCCATCAGATTGGGCAGCTGCGAAAATCGCTCGCGATCGGCTGGCATTGGCACCACGACGACTGGTGGCGTATCCCGCACATTGCCGTCGCGCACGGCCTGCGTGGTGTTATTGAAGAAGGCTGAAAGCTGGTAGAACTCTTTCTGACTGAGCGGATCAAATTTGTGGTTGTGGCAGGTGGCACAGCCCGAGGTCAGACCCAGCCAGACCGCGGAGACGGTTTCGGTTCGATCTCGCGCGTACAGCACGGCATACTCTTCGTCAATAATACCGCCTTCGTTGGTGGTCATGTTGCAGCGGTTAAATCCCGACGCGATCTGCTGATCCAGCGTGGCATTGGGCAACAGATCTCCTGCCAGGTTTTCCAGGGTAAACTGGTCGAATGGCATGTTGCGATTGAAGGCCGAAATCACCCAGTCCCGATAGGCCCACATTTCGCGGTAATTGTCGAAGTGAATGCCGTGAGTATCCGCATACCGCGCGTAATCCAGCCAGTAGCGTCCTCGGTGTTCGCCCCATTCCGGCAACTGCAGCAGTCGGTCCACGTACCGTTCATAGGCCAGCGGGTCCTGGTCCTGCAGAAATTCCTGCAACAGCGATTCGCTTGGCGGCAGCCCGGTAATGTCCAGCGCGGCGCGACGTGCAAGCACTCGCCGATCGGCTTCGTTCGCGGGTTCCAGTCCCGCGGCCAGCAGTTGCTGCAGTACGAATCTGTCAATCGGATTGGACTGCCAGTGTG
>JBDKIW010000538.1:0-5976 GCA_039796955.1 Planctomycetota bacterium | reverse complement strand
GGCTTGCGAGGTGGAATCCGCAGGGCCCCGAAAATAAAATCCGTGATCCCGCGGTCAGCAAACGTCGTTTGATACGGAACTGTTCCGTCATTGCTTTTGGCCAATGGGTCGGCGCCGTGGTCCAGCAGCATCCGGACAATTGCCGGGCGACCAGTAAACGCCGCGCCATGCAGCGCGGTTGAACCATCCCCGTTTTTGCCCGCGAGACTGGCCTTACGATCAAGCAGCAGTGAAACAGTCTGTTCATCGCCCAGCATGGCCGCCCATGCCAGCGGCTGAACAGAAAACTCCGGATCCGGCTGACTCAGACTGGCAGGCTCCCGCGACAACTGGTCAATTCGCTCACGATCAGCTCGCCGAATGGCCTCCGTCAGTGACGTGGTCGGTGCGGCGACCGGAATATTCGTAGTCTGCTCAGCCGACTCCGGCACATCCGGGAACACAAACGTCTGCTTGACCCACGCGGTCAGCGGCAAAATGGTGACCACGCCCAGCAGACAGGGAATCAACACGCGCTGAAATCGATGCCATAGCAGGGCCTTGAGTCCCTTTTGTCGCCACAGCATCGCGGTGAAGAAACCACTGATCAGAAAAAACAACGGCATGCGAAAGTCGTGCACCAGAGCGACAAATGCCCCGAAGAACGGATGCCTGCGTGAATCCTCCACGGCCCACGGGATCATTGCATACGCAAGGGCTGCGTGAAGTCCGATGCCGAGCAGCATCGCAAATCCTCGAAGTGCATCCAGATCATTTCGACGAGGCGTGGGCTGAGATTGAGACATCGATCAGAAAGGCCACTTCAGAACAAGGGAAGCAGGAAACACGGTGCAGGCGGTCAAAGCTCAGGTCAGTCGAGCATAAGCAATCAGTCGTCTTTTGACTACGGCAACGGGACCGCTCACCACTGGTCCGGCCCCCATCAGAAGGACCGCCCGGGAACGAACCCCGCCGACCAGCCGACTGGGATTTCCACTGGAATTTCGCTCCCGGTCCAGGTGAAAGAAAGAATCCGGCGGTTTTCCCGCAGATTTTCAGTCATGATTCGCCGGGCTCGTTCAATTATTGGTACAGAAACCGTACAGAGGACTCCGTTTTGGACGAAAACACGCGAAATATCATGCGTCACTGGACCCTGGCTCAGCCCGTGGTTTCGGCCTTTGTCTTGTCGATTGTCCGTGACTTTTCGGAACGTGATGACCTGCTTCAGGACATTGCCATCACCGTTCTTGAGCAGAGTGCTCGCTACGACAGCAGCCGTCCGTTTCTGCCGTGGGCACTGGGAATCGCTCAGAACCACGTTCGCCAGTTTCTGCGTCGTCAGCGGCAGGAACGACGGGCCTTCGGGGAGGAAATGCAGGAACTTCTGCAGACGGCCTTCCGGGAATCTGCTGAAGGATTCTCGGAGAGATTGAATCATCTGAAGGATTGCCTGGGGCGACTGGAGGAACGCGAGCAGTTGTTGTGTGACCTGCGGTATGCCGAGGATCTCAAGCCGGCCGCTGTCGCCCAGCGATTGGGTATGTCAGCCAATGCTGTTTCCAAGGCACTGCAGCGGATTCGGGATCAACTGCGAGCCTGCATTCATCACAAATCCTCGATGAAAGCGGGGTCCTGATGGACCGTTCTCTTCAGACTCTGATCACTGGTTATCTCGACGAACAACTGACGGCCGAGCAGTTTGCGGAACTCGAATCCCTGCTCCGGGACTCCGCCCAGAACCGCCAGCAGTTCGTCTCCGAAGTGATGCTGCATGATCGCCTGCGGGCGACCTTGATGGCCGACGAACTTGTTTCCTCAATTCTGGTCTCGCCAACTGCTGAGCCCCCGGGTACTACCCGTGGTTCCCGGTGGACTCGGACCAGTCGCTGGACCGGTGCTGCACTCAGCCTGGTGGTGATGGGTATCGCTGCCTTTGCAATTCTGTGGAATGGTTTCTTTGAAACATCCGCTGCGGCAGCCGCCACAGAATTGAATCGGCTGATCACGGCCAACGCCACAGAGACCGCTCGCACGTATCACATTGCGGTGGAGGACGTGGCGCTCAAATCCCGAAGGAAGAATCGTCCAAGCCCCGAAGAGCAACAGCATCGTCCGCCGAAGCCGCCGCTGAATGACGCCGTGCTTCACGTACGAGGTGCCGAACAGTTCGTCCTGATTCACACGCTGGCCGACGGACAGAAGTTGCTGACAGGCTGTGACGGACGGTTGAGCTGGTCCATACGACCGGACGGTCCGGTGCGCACCAGCCGGGATCTGACCCGCTTCAGTCATGACCTCCCGGGCCATGAACATTCGATGACCTTCCTGAAGATCGATGAAACCCTGCAGCAGTTGCAGCGGGGGTACGAGATTCGTGTGCTTCCGGAAGGCGTCGTGGATGACGAGCCCGCCGACGACGAACCTGACAGTACCGAGCGACTTCTGATTGCCATGCGCCGGCGGAAGATGCCGGGGCCGGAGCGTGTGGAAATTGTCTATGACGTCAAAACCGGTGAGATTCGACAGATTCGCTTTGTTGCCATGCCCTACGGACCGGATCGGTTGACGATTCGCATGACGCTGTTGCAGCAATCAGACTTCGGGGTGGCAGATTTCGGACATGCACAGCATCACGGTGCTGACAGAATTGTGATCGAGGAATAAACATGACAAAAACCATTTCGACAGCGATCGCGGCCATGGCGCTCATGGTTAGTCTCTGGGCTGTCCGGGGACAGGGGCCAAACAGCAGCCAGCAGCCGCCCGGCGGACGCATTCGCAAGCCACAGATGAGCGACACGATCAAGGCCAGCATGTATGCGGACAATAACTTCATGCTGTACGTCAATGGCGAGCTTGTCGCAGTCGACTCGATTGCGTTTGTCCCTCACAACGTAATTACTGTGGACCTGCTGCCGGCCTATCCGATGACCATCGCTGTCATGGCTCGGGACAATGCCGATCCGAAAACAGGGATGGAATACGCCAACACCAACATCGGAGATGCGGGGTTTATTCTGAAGTTCGGCGATGGCACAGTCACCAGTTCTGCGTGGAAGGCCAAAAGTATCTTTCACGGCCCTGTGGATCGTGACACAAAGAACCTGCGTGTCACGACTGAGCCGCTGCCGGAAAACTGGTTTGCCGTGGACTTTGACGACAGTTCCTGGAAACAGGCAAAGGAGTACTCTGAAGAAGAAGTCGATCCCAAACAGCCGTATTTCGATACGGATTTCTCCGGAGCGAAGTTTATCTGGTCTGATGACATTGCCCTGGACAACACGGTGCTCTTTCGCCACGTCGTCGCAGCCCCTCCGGATGGTGTCCAGCGTCCCGACTTTCGCAACCTGAACAACGTCGTGCCGGACAGTCCGCCCAAAAAGGGGAAGAAACGCTGATCTGCCCGAGGCGCGTGGGCTTGTTCCTCGATTTCATGGGCATGTAAAGTGAGTTTTAAGTATGCGATTTACAGCGGGAATTTTGTGTCTGGTCCTGTCAGCAATTTGCGGTGCAGCGGATCGCCCCAATATTGTGCTGATGATGTCGGATGACCAGGGCTGGGGAGGCTTGTCTGTCGCGATGCATCCGGAGTTTCCGGGATCGCGCAGCGAGATTCATCACACCCCGAATCTGGAAAAGCTGGCTTCGCAGGGCATGCGGTTTTCCGTGGGCTATGCCCCGGCACCGGTCTGTTCGCCGACGCGCATCAGTCTTCAGACGGGGAAGAGTCCGGCGCAGCTGCACTGGACCAAAGCAGCACCCGCTGAGACAGGCCACCGGCTGATCGAGCCGCGTCTGATTAAGCAGATCAGTGATTCCGAGAAAACGCTGGGAGAACTGCTGCAGACGGCCGGTTACGCGACAGCTCATTATGGCAAATGGCACATTTCCGGCGGAGGCCCCGGTGCTCATGGCTACGACGAGCACGATGGTGATACCGGCAACGAGAACGCCTTTCAGTTTCAGGATCCCAATCCTGTCGATCTGTTTGGCATGGCCGACCGGGCCGAGCAGTTTATGGCACGAAGTCAGAAGGCGGGCAAGCCGTTTTACATTCAATTGTCATGGAATGCGCTGCATGCGTCTGAAAACGCATTGAAGGCCACCATGGAAAAGTACCGCAATCGACTGAGCGGACAGAATGACAAAATGATTTCCGTGGCTGCCATCACGGAGGATCTGGACACCGGGGTCGGACGGGTCATGGACGCCATTGATCGTCTGGGACTGACTGATTCGACCTACGTTTTCTACATCGCTGACAATGGCGCCGGCGGCGGTCGACGCAATGGCCTGCGCGGGGGTAAGGGAGGTGTCTGGGAAGGAGGGATTCGCGTTCCCTGGATCGTCCGCGGCCCCGGTATTCCCGCCAATTCCTGGTGTCACACCCCAGTCGTGGGTTATGACCTGTTACCGACGTTCTGCGAATGGGCAGGGGTCCCTGCGACGGACATTCCTGCAAATGTTGAGGGCGGAAGTCTGGTGCCACTGCTGCGGACTGCAGGAAAAGATCCCGTTCGACGGCCACGTGAGGAACTAGTGTTTCATTTCCCGCATTATCAGGGAATTGACGGTCCCCAATCCTCACTCCTGCTCGGCAATCTGAAACTGATTCGGTTTCTGGAAGATAACCACGTTGAGCTGTACGACCTTTCGCAGGACATTGGCGAACGTACTGATCTGGCGAGTGAGAGAGCGGAAGACGCGAAACAACTGAATGATCGATTGACGGCCTACCTGCAGGCGATCGACGCACAGATGCCGGAAAAAAATCCGGACTTTGACCCCAGCGCTCCACCTACGCAAAGAAAAGGCGGACAGGGTGGTGCGGGTCGCGGAGGCGGCATGAAAGGTGGCAAGGCACCCGGCGGGCAGAAGGGCAAAAAGGGCGCGGCACGAGAGCAGGCGTGAGCAGCATCACCAACACAAATTCGCTGGTCATCAGTATTCGTGGACAAAGGTCGTCAGCGTAGGGCAGGGTTCCCATGATACCGCACATCCCATCACTCATTTGCTGCAGCCGGACACCGTTGCTCCGGGTGATGCTGCTGTCACTTGTGGTCGGTGTCGCGTTGACTGGTGAAGCACTGGCTCAGAAAGGCACAAAGCCGCGGGGATCCATGAAACCTGTTCCCGGCCAGAAAGGAGGCGGACGCGGTCGAAAGGAAACACAGCTTTCGGAAATGCTGCCTCCTGCCTTTCAGGGTCTGGACAATTCCGATGTGCAGCGTCTGACAGAGATCGCCCGACAGGCGCAGCGCTGGCTCTTGCATCACACTCCACCTGATCCGGTATTTCAGCACATCACAGAATACATCGTTGCGTCCGCCGCGGGCATCAGTCCGGATGCTGTTCAGCCGGATCCACAGACAGAAGTCCGCTGCGGGCTGTTCATTCTGTCCTGCATGGATCTCGAGCATCGACGACGACTGGCCTCCATTCTCGACGAGAATCGTCGTGACCTGCAACAACTGCAAAAGTCCGGCGGGGAACTGACAGAATTGCTCGCAGGCCTGCGGACGGAATCGAACCTGAATCCTCGCAGGCCCATTGAGGTAGCGGGGCAGGGCAGTGTGCAGGAAATTGGTCGCGTTGAGGCTGCTGTCACCGTACGGCAGGCGCGGCTCTTTGCCGCGCTGGAGGACTCACTCTCCGCGGAGCAGAAAGAGTCGGTTGTGCTGGCATGGCGATCCGGAACAGTGCCTGAATCCGGACTGGCTGCCATGAATTCAGTCGAAGCCGAGCTGCGCGGAGCAGAGCCCGAAGTGCGCAGTGAATTGAAGCGACTGGCCTGGCGCGCTGGTGCATGGCTCACTCAGGAATCCCTGTATCAATCCCCCGTGCAGCCGAATGCGGAGGATGGCGACAAGTCTGTGACCAAACAGGACCGAGAGCCTGACAGAGTCCTGACCGGGCTGCTCGAAGTCACCACGGTCCCTCAGCAGGAAGAGCTGAGAAAACTTGTGGTGTCCGAGGGACAGGTCGACCTGCGGA
>JBDKIW010000537.1:0-7422 GCA_039796955.1 Planctomycetota bacterium | reverse complement strand
CTCATCGTCCCAACACGGTGAATTCCTCGCGACTGGTTTGAATGCCAGGAGTCCGATACGCCACACGCTTGAGTTCACACGCCTTTCACCGCCTAGGGCGGTTTCGCCTGGACTTGCCACGTGCAGCACAATCCATAGCGGCGATCAGCGCACGCGGATTTCCAGCGTTTTCAATTCTTCAGCGACCGTAAGTTGCGCTTTGTCAAATCGCGGCGGGCCGAATGTCCCGCGCGCGTTGTTCGAAAATCCATATGGCTCCGTCGGGATCCCCAGCCCGTTCTTTGTCAACACTCCATTGCCATCCAGATCCTGAAACACCGCAATCGCCGCCACAACGCCACTCTTCAGGGTCAGTGTCAACTGAGCTGTCTCGCTGCCAGCGTCCACCGTCGTACGCTCCGCCGCCGCATCGGCGTCTGGAAATCCCTGAGCCCCCTCAAAAACCGCGACCTGCAATCGCGATTCAGCCGGCTTCAGCCCGCGGACCGTCAACTCGACCGACTGCGTCCCCGCAGCCGCCACGTCCGCGGCGTCGCTCACACTCTCCGGTTTCGAATCCTCCGCAGGCACTGCGGATGCGGACGCCTCATTCTCAGCCGGCGGCGTCTCACTCGACGGCACCGTCTCCGCCGTGTCGTCTAACCCGGCCGCTGCCGCCGACACCGCACCGGACATCGCACCACCCTTAATTAACTTATCATTCAATCCACCAGGGTATTCATTTTTTATAGCACCAGATTGCTGATCCCACCAAAGCAGCACAGGCATGACTAACATGACACACAGGACAATCAAAAACTTCGACTGAGCTCGCACCGGACTTCCTTCTACTCATCTCTGAAGAACATCCGCTCAACATCTCGGAATCACAATCCTGTCAACAACCACATCTGTCTGCGCACGCCTTTGAGCTCGGTGGCTACAGTCCGCGACGCCATCGACTGCTGAAGATCAACGTCAGCACGCCCATCACTGCCGAACTCCCCAGCAGTACCAGCACTTCCAGTCGCAGACTGCTCAATGGGGACTGAAACCAGAAGACCTTCTGAAATCCATCCAGTGCCCACGCGTTGAAGGTCCAGCGGCCCAGCTCCTGCATCCGCTCACTCATCACAAACCGCGGAATCATGCTGCCACCCATCGCCGACATGCTGAGAATGATCACTGTGGCCGCTGCATTCAATTGCGCTCGCGAACGACATAAGGTGGCCATCAGCATCGCAAAACTGGACGTGGCGGCCGATGTGCAGGCCATCATGATCGCAAAGCCAGCCAGATGTCGGCCCAGCTGAATCCGGAAGATCAATTCCGCCCAGCCAAACATCACCGTCAACTGCACACACCCCATCAGAAAAATCCCGGCCCATTTGCCGATGATGATCTGAGTGATCCCGGCGCGACTCACCAGAATCCGATCCAGTGTCCCCGATTCCGCTTCCTCCAGCAGCGTTGCCGCATGCCCCGTACAGGCAAACAACAGAAACAAAACCGCAATCCCCGCCGCATACATGGCAATCCGTGGGTTCTGCTGCTGCGCTGCCTGCGGATTCTCGACGACGATCTGCAGCGTCTTCCGATCTGCCACATCGTCGGCACCCACTGCACCTTCCACTCCTTCGGGGTCCTGACCGCCAGGTTCCAGCACCCGATTTTGCGGATCGCCGACCACCGATTCCTGAACTCCGGTCCCATTCTCCCCGGTCCCGCCAGCGGGATTGGCTTCCGGGCGAGGCGGGTCCCAGACCGTCAGCAAAGACTCACGTCCCGGGCCCCCGGGAAAGTCGTTCGAAGTCTCCTGAAACACCGAATCCGGGGTCAGTATCTTCGTGCCCGGCAGCATCTCCGACAAACTCGAATCCCCCCGGCCCGTCGCCAGCCATGTTTCCAGATCAATCGGCTGTTCAGCAGCCACGATGTCCCCCGGCTCGTGCATCGCAGCTACGGTGCCACCAGCCCCATCAACGTCGCCAACCGCTGGTACACTGGGCACTGCCGGTTGCGACATCGCCGGGGGTGGCGGAATACGCGGCATCTGCTGCAACTGCTCCGCAAGCTGCTGCACAGACCTCTTTGCATAAAACTCCTGCAGCATCGAGGTGACCATGGCCACGGCCATGGCATTTTGTCCGTCGGTGATCAGCCGCACAGAAAACGTCTCCTCCGCATCGTCCGCAAAGCCGGGCGGCAATCGCAGGATGACGTCACAACGTCCGGAATTCTGCAGACCAGCAATCCGCTGCTCCAGAGTCACTCCGGATTGCTGCTCATCTGTCTCCTCGCTCAAAGTCGAACACACCAGCGATGTGTTCTGCTCCAGCGACTCCCGTAACTCCCTGGCCGCCACCGTTTCGTCAGGGATCACCAGCACCAGCCGCACTGGCTTTTCAGTTCCCGAGGCGATGCCCTGGCTGAAGATCATGGCAAAGATGCTGAAAAACAGCACTGGCATCACAAACACCAGCAGCAGTTCCAGCGGATTGTTGCGCAGCCGCAGGAGCATAATGCGCAGAAATGTGAGGATCATTCCCGCAGGCTCCTTCCGGTCAGCGCCAGAAACACGTCCTGTAGCCCGAAACTTCGGACATCAATCCGGTCCGGAGCCTGCTCCAGCTGCCGCAGCACGTCCAGCACCTGCGGCAACTGCTGCATGGATTCCAGTCGACAAATGGCACGCTGCCGCGTTTCGTCGAACTCAAAGCCGTCCAGTACGCCGGAACACGGACTGTCGAAGCACAATTCCACCCGATGCGGCTGGCCCAGACTCTTTGCCACCAACTCCGGCAATCGCCCATCCGCAACGATCTGACCATGGTCCATCACCACAATTCGATCACACCGCGCTTCCACTTCTTCCAGCTGATGAGTGGTCAGCAGCACCGCCGTACCTTCGCGCGTCAACTCTTCCATCATGGCATAAATCCGCTCACGACTCTGCGGATCCACACCCACCGTGGGTTCGTCCAGCAACAGGATCGCGGGCTTCTGCAGGACGCTGCATGCAATGTTCAGTCGCCGCTGCATACCGCCGGAAAGCGTTTTGGCCAGCGATTTCCGACGGTCCAGCAGAGCCGCCCATTCCAGAACCTCATCGATGCGGGAACGCAACTGACCACGGGCGACCCCTTCCAGACGGCCGAAGACTTCCAGATTCTGCTGCACCGTCAGATCCGGGTAGACCGCCAGATTCTGCGGTACCAGGCCCGGACGCTGACTTCTTTCCCCGGCAAACTCCGGCGGTATACGAATGACAATCCGCCCACTGTCCGGGCGCAGCAAACCACAAATGCAGCGAATCATCGTGGTTTTTCCAGCCCCGTTCGGACCGAAAAACCCCAACAGCTCACCCGGGTACAACTGCAGCGAAATGCCGCGCAGGGCTTCACGTCGACGATAGGTTTTCCGTATCGCGTCCAGAGTCAGGACAGGTTCACGCATTTCGTTTATCACGACATGACTTCATACGATCGCTGACGCCACTGCACTTCACGGCCCAGCCATTTTCGGACCAACGCAACCCACTGAATCACCAGAAACATCAGCATGCCCACCGGATGCAGAACCGCGCCACGCCACGCTCCGTCATACAGCACACAGCATGTCAACCTCGGAAGGTAACTGAAGACACACGCAATCGCTACCAGAACAGCCAATCGCTCCGGAATCCACCCGGCAATCAGCAGCCCCCCCAGAAACACTGGCAGGATCGACGATAAACCGATCAACACCGTAATCACCGGCAACACACCGGGCTTCGCAAATCCTTCCACGGCGTTTTTCAGTAACCCCACCCACGTCTCGTCGAAGCCTGCATACATGCGACACGTCGCAAGATCCGATGCATCAAACAGATCAGTCCGTAACCCCGCACGGCGGTAGGCCCGCGGAAGCATCACCCCGTCATGCAGTGATTGACGGATCAGACTGTGACCACCACTCACACGATACGCGGTCGCCGTCGTCAGAAACATCTGCCCGCAACCCGCCGCCGCGGCCACCATCCGCGTCCATCGCATCAGACCAAACGGCAGAAAACACAATAGAATCACGTGAATCAGGGGAATCAACAGTTGTTCACCCGTGGTCACTACCTCCTGCCGCGGAAAACCACTCAGCAGGTCCACTCCCAGACGCTGCCGCAACCCGACGGCCCGCGACAATGCCGCTGGCTCCAGACGCACATCCGCGTCCAGAAACACACATTCCTCTGCACCAGCCGCCTGCCCCAGTTGCCAGCACGCGTACTGTTTGCCACTCCACCCAACAGGTTTCGCCTGTCCCCGCAGCAGCCGCACACGGGGGTCACGCTCAGCATACTCCTGCACAATCTCGCCCGTCCCGTCACTACTCTCATCGTCCAGCACCAGCAACTCCAGCTGCACGCCGGTGCTGCGCAGTATGGCTTCCATTACCCCTCGAATCCGCTGCGCTTCATTTCGCGCAGGAATCAACACGGAAACGTGCGGTTCCCCACTCGGCCCCGCATCATTTCCCCGCGATTCCGCCGGATGCCCAGTCGGTGCACGGCGGAAAAACAACAGATTCCCCCCGAACGCCATGGCCACAAACACGGCGGCTCCCAGAGATGCTTGAATCAGCCAGTCCCACCACATATCCGACATCCATTGTCCTCCGGTCGGCAGGTCCGACGTTCGCCTTTTCGGGACCACACTCTGTCCATTTCAAACCGCAACACCAGGCTTTGACTCAGTGCCCGTCCGGCCCCTGATGCCGATCTTCAAATTTCTGCCACCGCACCCAGGCCACCAGTCGCCGCCAGACGTCGTACAGGCCACCAATGCCACCGCGTCCCTGCAGCACCGTTTCAAAGGCCTCCGCCCGACGACCGATCGCCGCCGCCGCCAACTCCGCTTGCACACTCGCCAGTAGTCGCTCCAGCTGCTCCGAACGCGCCTGCCGATCCTCAGGCAATGCCCGACAATCAATCGCACCCCCGAATCGTACCAGCAACTCCGGTCGGCGCTCGTTCCAGAATGTGTACTCAATCGCCATCGGCAGCAGGACCCCGCTGAAGTCAGCGTCCGCCAGATGCCCAAGCCCCGGAAGAAAGGATGCCGGCTGCCGCACATCATGAAACTGTCCACTCGGCGTCAACCACAACACCACGTCCCCGGCACGCATCAGTTCCCGACCGGCCCGCAGAAACTCCCGCACGCCCACCAGCGAATCCCGCGACAATCCGAAAAAACCCAGTGACTCCAGAATCGGATATTTTTTTAACGCCTCGGCGTCCATCGGCGCAGCAAATCGCTTCCCCGGAAAAAACAGCTGAGTCATCAACACCGCGGTCATCGGGTCCCACCATCCCGGATGATTCACAAACACCAGGATCGAGGTGGCCTGCAGCCCGGGTAACGCTGCATGCCCGCTGACACGCACCGCATTGAAATTCGCCCGGACGAATCGGCGTACGTACCGCTCAAACCCTCGATACAGCACTCTCCCAGCCAACCCCGGTCGACCTCCGCTCATGAACCTGCTCACTCCTTTCCGGGGAACTCATGTCCTGGACAACACGTCAGCCCCCGAAAACTCGCGGCTGAAACACGCACCGCATGACCGTTCAGGCGACTGAGCGTTCCCGTTTCCCACGCAGGTCCTGATCCACAGTGTCCGCCGCAATCCAGCCGGACATCATCACCATCGGCATCCCCGGCCCCGGATGAGCAGACCCTCCCGCCAGATACAACCCGGGTAGCTCCGTCACGCGATTGGCCGGCTTGAAGGCCCCCAGAAAACGCCCATGACTGGCCAATCCGTAGATCGCCCCGTTCAGAACATGATACCGCGCATGAATTCCGGCTGGCGTCAGCGAATGCTCCACCTCAATACGCTCTTCCAGATCTTCCATGCCCGCCGTCCGTTTCAGCTTGTCCAGAATCACCTGCCGATAGGCCGGCAGCATTTCGGACCAGCGATGATGAGGCCGCAAATATGGGGTATGTACGAGCACGTACAGGGCTTCGCCATCCCCTGGAGCGACATGGTCACCTGAAAGCGAGGGCGCGCAGACATAACATGTCGGGTCCGCCGCCGGTTCACCCTGCTGATAGATCTGCTGAAACTCCACATGCGGATCCCTGCTGAACACGAAATTATGATGCAGCAAATGCTCATACTTCTTTCGCAGGCCCAGATACAGCACGACCCCCGAACAGGCCGCTTCGTACTTACGTTTCGACAGCAGCTTCCCGGCAATCGACTTCGGCAGCAACTCCTCACACGTGCGGACGCAGTCCGAATTGGACACCACCACGTCCGCCAGCAAACGCTCACCGCCCTGCAATGTCACTCCAGTGACCCGGCCATGCGCGGAGTCAATGGAGGTGACCTGACGACCCGTCACATACTTCACCCCCAACTCGCTGCCCAGCCGTACAAGCGATTCCGGAACGGCACGCGTACCACCCATCGGATACCAGATCCCCTCGTTCGTCTGCATATGCGCAATGCCACACAGCACCGCCGGGGACGCCTCCGGCGATGACCCCACATACTGCGTGAAGTGATCCATCATCTGCGCAATCCGCGAATCCGGAATATGCGATCGCACCAACCCCGCAACCGTCCGACCAAACCGCAGACTCAGCACGTCCTTCAGTACCTCCAGACTCAGCGATTGTCGGAAATTCATCGTGTCGGCAATCCCCCCCACACTCTTCCAGAAGAAAAAGCGTTGTGAGACCTCGTCCAGTTTCTTCGAGACATCCATGAACCGGGCATACCCCTCGCCCGTCTGTTCCGATCCCGTGAACTCACGCAATCGCGTCAGCATTTCCGGAAGCGAATCCACCAGATCAAACTGAGTCCCGCCTTCAAAAAAACAACGCCATTGGGGATCCAGTCGCACCATCGTCAGGTACTCATCCAGACGCCGACCGCCTTCCTGAAAAATCCGATGCAGCACCGATGGCAATGTCAGAATCGTGGGCCCCATGTCAAACCGGTAGCCTCGATCTTCCAGCTGAGCCGCTTTCCCCCCCAGCCACGCGTTCTTCTCAACCACCGTCACGGCGTACCCCCGCGCCGCCAGTGTACAGGCTGTCGCCAGCCCACCCAGTCCACTCCCCGTTACCACCACGTCAGCCTTCGTCATTGCAATGTCCCTTTCTCCGCCCGTCGTACCCATACCTGTCTCAGCGAGGCCCAGATCATTCCCGGCACCCGCCACAATCTCACCAGCAGATTTCCTGCATGTTCCAGTCTGATCAGCGATTCCAGCACGTCCGCATCCGCCGAACACGGTGGCTCCAGATGTGGTCTGAAAAACGGACGAGCCCGGATGATGTGCTTCACCTGCGTCATTTCCTGCAACCCCAGTGCCCCCCGGGTCATGCCAAACCCACTCGCATGCCGCCCCCCAAACGAAACCCGTGGATCCGCACTGGGAACAATCATGTCATT
>JBDKIW010000536.1:0-9356 GCA_039796955.1 Planctomycetota bacterium | reverse complement strand
AAACGGCGTCTGAAACTGGAAAGTGCTGAATTTTTGCTGATTTTTCGGTGAAAAACAGTCGATTCCAGAAGTTCTTTATCTCAGCCGGGGATTTTGTTCACGGGTTTAGCTGGTGTTTGGAGTGGAAGATGCACATTCGCAAGGGTGACACGGTTGTGGTCGTTACGGGCGACGACAAGGGAACGCGCGGAACGGTCCTGTCTGTGAACCGCAAGAGCGGCAAGCTGGTGGTTGAGGGTGTGAACCGGGTTTTGAAGCACGTCAAGCGTGGTCACCCGAAGAGTCCTCAGGGTGGTCGTCTGCAGACTGAGCTGCCGATTGACGTTTCGAATGTCGCGTTGATTGATCCGTCCACTGACAAGCCGACGCGTGTCAGCGTGCGAGTGAATGCAGACGGCAGCAAGGATTTGATTGCCCGCAAATCGGGGACTCTGATTCGCCAGTTGGCACCAGCGAAGTAGAAAAAGCGGCGATTTCGTCTGCGGCGACCGTTCCAAACGGGGACGGCGTGCAGCAAATCCGGCGCAAGCTGTAGAACATCAGAATAGCAGGGGGCTGCGGAGGGGGACTCGGCAGCCCCTTTTTTGCTGCGCGGTGGCTGGGGCGGAAGGCGGAAGGATGAAGGCGGAAGGATGAAGGATGAAGGCGGAAGGATGAAGGCGGAAGGATGAAGGATGAAGGATGAGGGATGAAGGATGAAGGATGAAGGCTGAATGGTGGGTTGAAGAGGGGGCGAGGTTGCACTGGAACGGACAAGAGGGCCTGTTCTGGTGGACAATTGCCGATGGGATTCTCAGAATGCGGGTTCAATCGGTGAACGGCGAGTCCGTGGGTGCCGATGTCCCAGAGAGTTTCTGTCCTGATTCATTTTTATTCAGAGCGCTGACTTCATCACGCAGGAGCAGTTGACCGCATGAGTTCTTCCGGCAGCCAGAGTATTCAGAGTGTGCTTAAGGAAACGCGAACCTTTGCCCCGCCGGCAACATTTTCGGCGGAGGCGCACATTGGCAGTCAGCAGCAGTATGACGCCATGTGGAAGCGGGCGAAGGACGATCCGGCTGGTTTCTGGGGAGAGATGGCGGAGAACCTGGACTGGTTTCGGCGCTGGGACACGGTGTTGCAGGGGCAGATGCCCGAGACTCAGTGGTTTGTCGGGGGCAGGATCAACGCGAGTTACAACTGTGTGGACCGTCACCTCACGGGGCCTCATCGAAACAAGGCTGCGATCATCTGGGAAGGTGAACCCGGGGATACTCGGGTGCTGCGGTACCAGGACCTGCATCGCGAGGTGTGTAAGTTTGCGAATGTGCTGAAGAAGCTGGGGGTGCAGACGGGAGATCGGGTGACCTTGTACATGCCGATGATTCCCGAGTTGACGATTGCGATGCTGGCGTGTGCGCGGATTGGCGCGGTGCATTCGATCATCTTTGGTGGGTTCAGTTCAGAAGCGGTGGCTGACCGCAACAATGATGCGCGGGCTAAGGTGGTCGTGACAGCGGATGGCGGATGGCGGCGTGGGAAAGAGGTGCCGTTGAAAGCGGCCGTGGACACCAGTCTGGACAAGTGTCCGACGGTGGAGAAAGTGGTTGTGGTCCGGCGGACGGGCGGTGAAGTGGACATGGTGCCGGACCGGGACTTCTGGTGGCACGAATTGATGGAGAGCGTGACGGCGGACTGTGATCCGGTGCCGCTGGACAGCGAGCATCCGTTGTTCATTTTGTACACATCGGGCAGCACGGGAAAGCCGAAGGGCGTGCTGCATACCACAGCGGGCTACCTGCTGGGGACGACGATGACCTCGCGCTGGGTGTTCGACCTGAAAGAGGACGACACGTACTGGTGCACGGCGGACATCGGGTGGATCACGGGGCACAGTTACATTTGTTACGGCCCGTTGTCGAATGGTGCGACGGTGGTGATGTATGAAGGGGCGCCAAACTGGCCGGACGAGGGGCGGTTCTGGGAGATCATCGAGAAGTACCGTGTGAGTATTTTCTACACGGCACCGACGGCGATTCGGGCGTTTATCAAGTGGGGCGATCAATGGCCGGAGAAGCATGACCTTTCCAGCCTGCGTTTGCTGGGATCGGTGGGCGAGCCGATCAATCCGGAAGCGTGGATGTGGTATCACAAGGTGATTGGTCAGGAGCGTTGTCCGATTGTGGACACCTGGTGGCAGACAGAAACGGGCTCGATCATGATCAGTCCGTTGCCGGGGGTGACCGCGACGAAGCCGGGCAGTTGTTGTCGGCCGTTGCCGGGAATTGTTCCCGACATTGTGACTCGAGACGGCCAGAGTCTGGGGCCGAACGAGGGTGGCTTGCTGGTCATGCGTCAGCCGTGGCCATCGATGTTGCGGACGTTGTACGGGGACCACGAGCGATTCAAAAAGACGTACTTCAGCGAAGTGCCGGGGTGTTATTTTGCCGGGGACGGTGCACGGCATGACGAAGACGGCTATCTCTGGGTGATGGGGCGAGTCGACGACGTACTGAACGTCTCGGGGCATCGTTTGAGTACGATGGAAGTTGAGAGTACTCTGGTGGCGCACTCGAAGGTTGCGGAAGCGGCCGTGGTAGGATTTCCGCATGAGATCAAGGGTGAGGGGATTTGTTGTTTTGTCACTCTGAAATCCGGCGAAGGTGACGAGGCGTTGAAGGCTGAGCTGGTGCAGCATGTCCGGCATTCGATCGGGGCATTGGCGACACCGGATCAGATCCGATTTGCCACAGCGTTGCCGAAGACGCGGAGTGGCAAGATTATGCGTCGTTTGTTGCGGGACATCGCGGCTGGCCGCGAGTCGACTCAGGACACCACGACGCTGGAGGACCTGAGTATTCTGGCGAAGCTGCGTTCGGACGAGGAATAGTCGGGAGCGGACAGCGGTCTCGGGCCACCAGCAGCCCTCTGAGATGTGTGACATTTTGGAGGGCTGTCGGGCGTGAATGTTCCCGATCAGGTTCTGTGAGATTCGGCCGCGTGGGCTCTGGCCCAGGGGCAGTGAACCGTACAGAGCGAGGGCTCTGCCGGGCAACAGTGAGGACGTGCCGCGAGAGGATCCATGTCGAACACAGCGAGAGTGCAGCTGTTGCGGAGGGCGCTGGCCAGGGGGCCTGACGGCAACGGGTGGAGCGTTGTGTTGCGGGCGTTGGTTGTGCTGGTGGTTGCCATCATTGGGCAATCTGTGCGTGCACAGCAACTGGAGTTGTGGGTTTACGCGCCGGTGAATTTGCTGGTGGCGGAAGAGGCGGACCGTTTAGCGGCGCTGATGCGGGATGCGGCGGGTTTGGGGTATACCCACATCCTCGTCACGGACTCGAAGTTTTGTCGGTTGCGGGACCAGGATGAGCGATACTTCCGGAATGTGGAGCGGATTCGCCAATTGGCGATGGAGCTGAACCTGAAGCTGGTTCCTGCAGTCTTTCCGGTGGGGTACTCCAACGATCTGTTGTCGCAGAACCCCAACCTTGCGGAAGGGTTACCTGTTCGGGACGCGTTGTTTGAGGTTCGGGGTGGTCGGGCAGCCCTGGTACCGGACCCGGAGGTGTCATTGCCTTCGTTGCAGGATTCGAAAGCCTGGGATTTTGTGGATGAGGGCCTGCGACCGGAAGGGCGTGGGCTGCGGGTGACGGAACCGAAGGGTGAGAACTATCGGGTGATGAAGACGGTGCGAGTTTCACCGTTTCGGCATTATCACATTTCGGTGCGGATCCGGACGATGGATTTTCGTGGCCAGCCACAGATCAGTGTGCTGGAGCCGGGGACAGGCCGTCGACTGACTCATACGAATCTGCGTGTTGGTCGCACGTCGGACTGGACGGACTGTCACATCACCTTCAATTCGCTGGGCAACGAGCAGGTGTCGGTGTATGTGGGCGCGTGGGGCCCCACAGGCGGCTCCATGTGGCTGGAAGATGTGCGGCTGGAAGAGTGTGGGTTGTTGAACGTGCTGCGGCGGAATGGAACGCCGCTGGTGGTTCGTCGTGCTGAGGGTTCGGGGGAGTCGCTGGAAGAGGGGCGGGATTATGAGAGGGTGAGTGATCCGCGACTGGGCGTGGTTCCGTACGCCGGGGAATACGACGTCTGGCATGAGTCGCCGGACATCGTGATGCGAGGGGAATGGGACGATGGGACACGATTACGAGTTTCGTGGTATCACCCGCATGTGATCTACGACGGTCAGGTGTGTGGATGCGTGACGGAACCGGAATTCCGGGACTTATTGAAGCAGCAGGCGGACGGTGTGGAGTCCATTTTTCCGGGCACGGACCGGATGATGTCTCATGATGAGTGGCGGGTGCTGGGTTGGGACGAAAGTTTTCGGCGAACGGGTCAAACGCCGGGTCAGGTGGTGGCTGAGAACGTGCGTTTTTGTGCGCGATATCTGAAAACGTTGCAGCCAGCGCGGCGCGTGCTGGTGTGGAGTGACATGTTTGACCCGCATCACAACGCGGTGGACAACTACTATCTGGTGAATGGGGACCTGAGTGGCGCGTGGGAGGGGTTGTCGCGTGACGTGTTGGTCATGAACTGGAACTTTGGCGTGCGCGAGGAGAGTTTGAGGTTTTTCGCGGACCGGGGACATCAGCAGATTCTGGCGGGTTATTACGACACGGATGCGGGCCAGATTGGGCGTTGGCTGGAGACGGTGCGGCGATTGAAGATCCCCGGGGTGCGTGGGGCGATGTACACGACGTGGCGGCAGAACTACGCGGAGTTGCGGGAGTTTGCGGACGTGGTGCGTGCGAATGAAACCGCGGCGGGGAATAGGGATTAGGGAATAGGGAATAGGGGTTAGGGGAAGTCAATTTGGGGTAGCGGCCGTGGGATTCAGCACGGCCGCTACGGCCCGGATTGGTTGGGGGGGGGCAATCAGCGTTTGCTGGCGACGAGTTCGGTCACGAAGCGAACGGTATCGGCCACCGGGACTTTGTGAGTCTCGGCTGACGCCCGCCATTTGACTTCGGTGATGCCTTCGGCCAGGCCTTTGCCGCCGACGGTAATTCGGAGGGGGATACCGATAAGATCGGCATCCTTGAACTTGAATCCCGGTCGTTGATCGCGGTCATCCATGAGCACATCGATCCCGGCCTGAGAGAGTTCGCCGTAGAGGGTATTGGCGACCGACATGACTTCCTGATCGGTGACATTCAGGGGGATGATCTGGACAGTGTAGGGGGCGACATTGATGGGCCAGATGATGCCATTGTCATCGTGGCAGGTTTCGACGATGGAGGCGACGACGCGGGTGACACCGATGCCGTAGCAGCCCATGATGATGGGGTGCGACTGTTCCTGGGCATCGACGAAGCGGGCTTCCATGGACGTGCTGTATTTGGTTCCCAGTTTGAAGACGTGACCGACTTCGATGCCGTGGACCATCTGGAGAGATCCGGAGCATTTGGGGCAGGGGTCGCTGGATTCGGCATTTCGAAGGTCGAAGGTGGCGGTGATTTCGAAATGTGTTCCCGGGATGACCTGCGTGAAGTGGGCATCTTTCTGATTCGCGCCGATGACGGCGGAGCTGATCTGAGCGACATCATGATCGACGTAGAAGGGGCAGAGGAGTCCGATGGGTCCGGCGAAGCCGGTGGGTGCCCCGGTCACCTTCAGAATGGTGGCTTCGTCGGCCAGTTCGACGGAAGAGGCCTTTGTGACGCGGCGGATTTTTCCTTCGTTGGCGGAGTGATCACCGCGGAGGAGGATCGCCACGGGCTGGCCATCGGCCTTGTAGATCAGAGTTTTGATGAAGGACGTGGGATCGGTTTTGAGGAGCCGGCTGACCTGTTCGATGCTGCCAGCGTTGGGCGTGGGCACGAGCACAGGGGCGGGAGCGGAATCGACGGGTTTTGGCAGCGCGGGGGTGCGACCGGTTTCTGCGCGTTCCTGATTGGCGGCATATCCGCAGGAGGTGCAATGGATCACGAAGTCTTCGCCATTGCTGGCTGGGACCATGAATTCGTGGGAGGCATCACCACCGATGGGCCCGCTTTCGGCTTCGACGGGCAGGTAACGCAGACCGCAGCGTTCGAAAATGCGGCAGTACGCGTTGTACATGGCATCGTAGGCCGCGTTGAGTTGTTCGAGGGACGTGCCGAAGCTGTAGGCATCCTTCATCAGGAATTCGCTGGTACGAAGAACACCAAAGCGGGGGCGTTCTTCGTTGCGAAACTTGGTCTGAATCTGATAGAGGGTGATGGGCAGTTGCCGATAGCTGCCGATGTGTCTGGCCATCAGGTCGGTGATGACTTCTTCGTGGGTTGGGCCGAGCGCGAAGTGGAGTTTGCGATCACCGCGTTTGACTTCGAAATTGAAGAGCACATTTCCGAAGGCTTCTTTGCGACCGGTGCGTTCGAAGATTTCGATGGGTTGCAGGGCGGGCATGAACAATTCGACTGCGCCGGCGCGATCCATTTCCTCGCGAACAATTTCCGAGACTTTGCGGACGGAGCGATAGCCGAGGGGCAGGTAGGTGTAGGCGCCTGCCATCAGTTGTCGAATCAGTCCGGCGCGCAGCATCAGTTGATGGCTGGGGACTTCGGCTTCGGAGGGGACTTCCTTCATGGTCGGAATGAACGTCTGAGACCAGCGCATAGGGAACCTGAATTCCAGAGGGACGAGGAGA
This sequence comes from Planctomycetota bacterium, assembly GCA_039796955.1. Lineage (GTDB taxonomy): Bacteria > Planctomycetota > Planctomycetia > Planctomycetales > Planctomycetaceae > SXXK01. The sequence goes on along the minus strand of JBDKIW010000536.1, from coordinate 2,731 downwards.
CGGTGAAGTTCAAACGCGAGGCAGAAGTTTAGCAGGATTCCCAAAACGGCGTAGACCAACTGTCGCGATTGAGAAAGATGAGTTTCGAAAAAAACCAGTCTTTTTGCCGCGGATTGCTGAAAAATTCGCGAAAAGCGAGGTGGGCGGGACAGTGGTTGCTGGAGTTTGGGTGTGGGGGAGTTGGCGGCGGCTTGTGGAGTTTGGTTGATCGGGTGTCCTGAGTGGCTGGGATCGCCTGCCCGGGAATTCTATCATGGGTGGACGGGACGGAGATGATTCGCCGGAAGCGATGCCGGTTCCGACACTGTCAGACTGGAAAGCGGATCGATGGCGCGCGTGTTTGTGAAGGAATTGAAGGACGGGGACAACGTCAACGAAGTTTTTCTGCTGGCGGACCGGCAACTGCGGGCCAATCGAAACGCGAATCTATATCTGCTGGCGACACTGCGTGACCGTTCCGGGGTGATCAGTGGTTTGATGTGGAACGTGTCGGAGGACATGGTTCAGGACATTGCCGTTGGTGACTACGTGCGAGTCCGGGGCAAGGTGCAGTTGTACCAGGGAAGTCTGCAGATGATTGTGACGCAGATTGACGGGGTGCCTGAGACCACCTGCAATCCTGAGGACTTTCAGATGCAGCCGCAGGCCAGCGCGGGGCCTCTGCTGGCCCGTCTGAAGCAGCTGCTGGGGTCAATGCGCTGTCCGGATCTGGGAACAGTGGCGGGTTGTCTGCTGGACGATGAATCGCTGGTGAATGGTCTGTGTTCTGCACCGGCCGGAGTGAAGGCGCATCACGCCTACATGGGCGGACTGATCGAGCATGTCGTATCGATGAGTGAGGTGGCGGATCGTTTGTGTGTGCTGTATCCGACACTGGATCGGGACTTGCTGCTGATGGGCGTGTTGCTGCACGACATCGGTAAGATTCGTGAGTTGGCCTGGGATCCAGCGCTGGTGTATACGGATGAGGGGCAGCTGCTGGGGCACATTCATCTGGGCATGGAGATTCTGAACGAGAAGCTGGTGCAGGCAGAGCAGCGGCTCGGGAGAGCTCTGGACGCTGAAAAGATTCTGCGACTGAAGCACATGATTATCAGTCATCACGGGACGCGTGAGTTTGGCAGTCCGGCGGTCCCGATGACTCCGGAAGCGATGACCTTGAACTGCATAGATACTCTGGATTCGAAGCTGCACGAGTTCACGCGGACGATCACAGAGGATATGAACACGGATTCTGCGTGGACGCCTTTCAACCCGCGAATGGATCGTCGATTGTTCAAAGGCTTGCCAAAGCACGGCTGAGGGTTCAGGAGTCACGATTGGTGTAACCTCGCATTGTCGGTGGCATTCGGAGTCGCTGTAACTGAACGGGGGGTGTTTGATTGCGCGGGCGGGGAAAGACTGTTTCGCGGGGTGAAGCAACCCGCTGAAACGGCCGCTGCCCTATTGGCGTGGTCGGGGGAAACTGTCGCAGAAATCTCTATCCAGTGATGCCGATGGGGAAGAATGCCGATACGACTCTGAGAGTGAGCTTCCGCCATCGGCACCTGCAAATTCTGCCGATTAACCATTTGTTCGCAGGTGCTGTTTCGTGGCGACAGGACGGGGTGTGAGCCATGGATTGGCGGAATTGTATTGTGGCTTGCTGTCTGCTGGCAGTACCAAACCTGCTGGGAGCTCAGGAGACTGCGCCGGCTGCAGGGTTGCAATCGACACTGATTGTGATCGGTGATGTGGCAAGCCCCGGGAAGTTCGGCTTCCAGCCGCCGATGACGATTCGCGATGCAATTGCCGGGGCGCATCCTCTGGCAGAAGCGGTGAACGTGACGGTACTGCGAAATGGCCAACCGGGCGCACAGTGGACCAAGCTGATCCGACTGAGTTCCCGGGATTCCGGGGAGCATGCCGCGCAGGGTGACGTTCTGGTGGTGGAAGCGTTGAGTCAACTGCAGTCGGCAGGGCCTCGCAACGCTGCTGTTCGTACGACAACCGGGACATCCGTGATTGCGATTGAAGACAGTGGCGTGGTCGTTGGGGACGTGCTGCAGGGCTTGGGTATTGATGGCAGTTCCGGAGCGCGGGTCGCAATTTCGGCGCGGATGAAGGGCCAGCGGCCACTCCAGCAGGCAAGCGTATCGACTCTGGTGCAGCACGGGGATGTGCTGAGTGTTGACGCACCGCTGGGATATGCTGCGGCGCCAGCGATGATGGTTCCGGGCGGGGCTGTTTCTGAATGGCCGACGTCGGCACCGTTTGCCGACGCGGCTCCTGCTGTGCAGTATCCCGACGTCCCTCCAATTCCCACGTCGACGGCGGTACCGTTGATTGCAGGGGAGCTCGGGGCGGGGCCGGGATCAGCGGCGACGGTTCCAACGTGGCCTGTCGAGGGCTTCGGGTCCGGATTGCCGGTGACGAGTGAGGTTTTGACATCAGAACCACGGCCGGGTGCGTCGGAGTTGCGGCGTGGAGGGCTTGTGACGAGTCGGAGAAGCGTGTCTGTAGAGAAACCCGACGTGATCGCAGGTGCAGAGGACGAGATTGTTTCGCTGGAGCAGCAACTGGGAATTCCGCCGGTTCCTCGGGAATTGAGTGCGGTGAAACCCAATCGGGTCCGAAAGACGCTGCCCGTCTCGGAAAGTCGAAACGTGTCGAAGCTTGAGGAGCCTGTGGTCGAGACGGCCAGCCGTTCCTCAAACTTCGACCTTGCCGTGATTGCCCTGTTGCTGACTGG
>JBDKIW010000535.1:0-5540 GCA_039796955.1 Planctomycetota bacterium | reverse complement strand
CCGGGGGTCGCAGCAGTAGTCGCAGCGAATCTCTGAAGTTCCCGCTGTTTCCCACCAGATCCCAGAAGCGTGCAAACCTTCGAACTGACTGCAGCTGGTCGAATGACAGCAGTCGATGGCTAAGGATTTCGTAGGGCGGATGGCGACTGTAGAGCATCTGCCATTCCTCTGTATGACGCAGGATCGGAGTCCCACGAAGTCGCTTCAGGATGCCTACCTGAATTTCCTGAGGGCCGATCCGAAACAGGCGATCAAATCCCTCAGCAAAGCTCTCCAGTGTTTCACCGGGAAGCCCGGCAATGAGATCTGTATGCAGGTGCACCTGGGAATTCTGCCGCAGCCAGTTCAGATTGGCATCGGTCAACGGGTTGTTCTGTTGTCGACTGATCAGGTGTCCAACGTTTTCATTGTAGGTCTGAATGCCGATTTCGAACTGCAACGTCCCAGGTGGAAACCTGACGATGAGTTCTTTCAGGGCCTCGGGCAGGCGATCCGGGATGAGTTCGAAATGCAGGAACAGTCCGTCAACGAGTCGATCGAGAAAGAACTGCAGGATGGCCTGACTGACTCGCAGATTCAGATTGAACGTGCGATCCACGAATTTGAACTGTCGGACGCCGCGATCCAGCAGTGACTGCATCGACTGCAGGAATTGTTCGAGCGGGAACTGGCGAACAGGAATATCGAGGGCTGACAGACAGAATTCGCAGGTGAACGGGCACCCTCGGGAAGCTTCGACGTAGATGATGCGATGAGCCACATCTTCAGTCGAATATTCCTCATACGGCATATTCAGAGTTGCCAGCGTGGGCAGCTGAGCTGAGATGATCTTCTGAGCTGGTGGACGTCCGTTGAGCAGCTCACGGCACAGATCACGAAAAGCATGATCCGCTTCTCCGGTGATCACATAGTCGGCCAGCGTTGTGATTTCCTGAGATTCGGTTTCCCACGAAACCTCCGGTCCTCCGACCACAATGATCGTCTGTGGCAACACCTGCTTCAGATCTGCAATCAGCTGGGTAATAGGAACCGTGTTCCAGATGTAGACACCGAAGCCGATGATTTTCGGCTGCAGCCTTACCAGATCCGCAAGAATCTCCGGGATGTGATCGTTGATGGTGTACTCGACAATCCGAGACTGGCCCCGAAGTTCCTGCATATTTGCCAGCAGATATCGAAGACCAAAGCTGGTATGCGAATAACGAGCATTCAGTGTTGTCAGTACGATCAGACTCATAGGGGCCCGAGCTGGAGGTGAACGCAGAAATGCGAGTGCTGAACCGGTAGCTTATCGGCCAGCGGCTGCGGAGGAAAATGGACTGGGGGGCAAACCCCGGATCCCGGAACCGGGCGTCTCCGGTTCCCGAGTTCACCAGCATGTTGATCGGTGCAGCAGCCAGTCGAGCCGCGAGCCCAGGTAACCATGCTGTCTCGCCGGAACAGGCATACTGTGGCATTCCCCAGTTTGGTCGATGGCGAGATTTATTCGAGACAGGTTCCGGACAATTCTTTGTACAGGCCGCGGGGCTGCATTGGCGTTCGCTCCGGGAATTGACCATACTGCCGATGCCGCTGAGGCTCCCTTTGCTTGTCGACTCACGATCGCCAGCAATCGGATACTCTCCGAGGCTGATCGCCGGAGCGGGGAACGGAAATCGGGCTTTTCCGCCCAGTTTTCCGATGTACAGCAACAGCGGCCCTGTTTCCGGGACTAACATCCCCGGGATCTCCCACACATGAAATTCAGGACCATGACATGAAACACATTTTGAGTTTTCTGGCCGTCATCGCATTTCCCATGATTGTGGCCGCGGATGACGCTCCGCCGGAATCAGCAGACATGGTGAGCATCTTCAATGGCAGCGACTTGACGGGTTGGGACGGCGACCCGCGGCTCTGGACTGTGCGTGACGGCGTGATTCACGGTGAAACCACTGAAGAGAACAAAGCCGATGGCAATACCTTTCTGATCTGGAAGGGCGGTCGCACAGGCGACTTTGAATTGCGGCTTTCGTTCCGCTGCAATGCAACCAACAATTCGGGCATTCAGTATCGGTCACGGCACATCACGGACGGCAACCCGAGAAATGCCTGGGTTGTGCGTGGCTATCAGCATGAACTGCGAAATGAAGTTGACTTCCCCAACGTGTCGGCGTTTATCTATGACGAGGGAGGCAAGCGAGGACGGATCATCATGACCGGCGAACGCGGCAGCTGGGAGAAATCCGGGAAGAAGACGGAACCGGAGCCACTGATTGACGCAGCCGGATGGAAGGAACTGTTCCGCCTGAATGACTGGAACGACGTGATTATCCGCGGCAAGGGAAATCACATTCAGCACTACATGAATGGCCGCCTGATTCTGGATTTTCATGACAACGACCCGGAGCTCGCCCTGCTGGACGGGATCCTCGCTCTGCAGTTGCATGCCGGTAAGCCGATGTGGGCGGAGTTTCGTAACATCCGCATTCAGGAACTGAAGTAATTCTCAGACTGCCCCTGAACAGAAGTCGCGCGGTTCCCAATTCGGTGCCTGAGTCTCAGGTCGGTCGATCGGATCCCGGCACCGGGAACGAATGGCTGAAAAGTGAGGCAAACGTTCAACCAACAAAAAAAGGAGCGTGGTTCCCTGGACTGGAACCACGCTCCCTGCATTTCATAGTGACGAGTTATCAGCTGGACAGCGTTCAGTGTGCAGTGGGCTCGGTCCCAGCGTCGGCAGCACGCAGATTGGCAACTCGCACAAAGCACCAGCGGTGGCCCTGCTCCGTCGTGATGATGCAGAAATTCTGCTCGGACTGTTCAAACTGGCTGGTATGGATCGTGATGCGTGACTGTCGTCCGCTCTCACTGGTCACTTCCCATGTTCCGGCGGCCAATCGGGCTGGCACGGGGATGCAATCAGCAGCGACGTCTGTTCCGGAAGTCGCAGTCTGCACAACGGGTATTGCGGTCGCCGGCACCTCAGGTTTTGTGGAAGCCTGTTCGCCGGAAACGGCGGTTGTGGCCCCTACCAGAGCCTGTTGAGTGGCCCGTGCCTTCGCGAGGGCGACGCTGTCCCTGTGCATCGCCTTCTGGTCTGCGTCCCAGACGGCCATGAAAATGGCAGCTGCGAGAATAATCAGGGAAACTCGGACGTTCATGACACGCATCCCATGCTCGAACACCAGTACATTCTTGAATTTTCAGCCCCTGTGGTGTCTGGTTGGACCGGCAGACGCCAGCGCGACAACGAACACCAGCTCATTTCTGCTGCAAGGCCCCTGGAGACAAGCAGCAAAGGCTTGATCAGCATCGGTTTCCCCACATGTGTTATGCACTGCATCCGTGGATGACAGAGACACGTTGTTCGGAAAGCCGCGACCACGGGGGGTATCGTCCCGCCCCGCCTGAATTCTGCGAAGAATTCGGACTGAGAAAGACGGGTCGAGCAGGAAACACGAGGAGAGAACGCCACTATCGACTTGGCGAGTGGTATCGATTGCAGCAGATCTCACGGACAAACGGGAGAGATACACCCGGAGGATCAAATTCCTCGAATTGTCGGCGAAAAGGTCATGCAGTGTCACATGCAAGCAGTGGACACGGCGCCAACCGGCGAGGCTGCCGGAACACACCTCGACAGAACTGCGTCGGTGCAGAGCGCCGGTCAGGTGGCGACAGCGGGCAGAGCATTCAACGTCACCATGCCATCATTGAGCTGGATGGTGTGGGGGAAGCGGCTGGCAAGTTCATCACTGTGGGTGACACACAGGAGCGCCGTCTCGTTTTCTGCGGCGACTTCAAGCAGCAGTGAGCCGACCTCCGCCGCAGATTTGGGGTCGAGGTTCCCGGTTGGTTCATCCGCAAGCAGCAGTGAAGGTTGGTGAATCAGGGCTCGGCAGACCGCGACACGCTGGCGTTCCCCCCCGGAAAGCCGCCCTGGCCGATGATGCAGGCGATGCGACAAGCCCACGCGATCGATCAGTTGAATGGCACGACTGTGCACATCGGACTGGGCTGCGAAGCCCGCGAGAGACGGCAGCAGGACATTTTCGAGGACACTGCATTGAGGCAGCAGTTGGTGGTCCTGAAAGATGAAACCGATGTGCTGATTTCGAAAAGCCGCCAGCCGCGACGCAGAAAGTCGCCATGGATTCTCACCGAGGATTTCAACGATCCCGGAGGTCGGCTGATCAAGCGTGCCGGCGATGTAAAGCAGCGTGCTTTTTCCACAACCGGACGGTCCTCGAATGGCGACGGCAGCCCCAGAGGGCACTCGCAGATTGACATTGCGAAGAATGGACACGGTTCCCGTTGGCCCGGAAAACGAGCGAGCGACATTCTGGAGGTTGAGTACAAGCGGCATTACAACGGACTCATGCGACACAGGAAATCATCCGGGAACCCTGAACGCAGCGCCGGGCTGGCTGGCAGTGGCGGCGATCGTCAGAGACCTGCATTGTGGTCAACTCTGAGAAAACCGCAACTGAACGTGCCTGTGGAAACGACGGGGGAGAGCGGGAAATTGAGTGCTTGCCCGCAGCCTGTGGACCGGTGAAGCCGCTTGAAAAGGCGGGGCGTCGGGCCAGGGGGCCCTTCAGTCGGCATTTCGGCAGGCAACCATCAAGAGGCCGCCGCGGGCTGAACATGCAGAGGAACCCTAACGTCAACAAGGCGGGGTTTCCGTACGTCTGCCGACTTTTCCTCGCAGCCCTGACGACGCGTCCGCAAGATTCGGGCACTGGAAAATCCCCTCCACTCCCGAACACCGGGATCCGCGTTCTCGAACGTGAGCAGCAACCAGCACATCCGCCCTCAAATCTCACGAGTGGGACGGACAGATGCAGAGACAGAAACACGGAAGATGTGGAAGCAGGGCAGGATGTAAGGATGAAAAGCCTTCCCAGACCCGGGAAATGCGAACCTGGACCGTCTCAGGAGGCGGAACCCGAGCACTCCGGGAGAAACAGTCAGGTGGTTGGTTGCAGAGAGAATTCGCTTTTGTCATATTCCGGGGCTCGATAACCGATCGGCCTTCCAGCCCTGCACCGCAGGTGAGGTGAGTCACGCGAAAAGGTGCTCAGTCATACCGGTTGGGGATCTGGTCGTTGGCAGTAGTAGCCAACAATGCTGGGACTCGAAAAATCGAATTCGCTCAGATTCACCGGGCCGCTGGTGGGTCTGTGAGTAGGATACTGGGGTCTGAAGTGTTGGCGGCCCACGGCTGTCGGCGTTTTTGGTGTTTGATTCTGCCTGTTTGCAGGTGCGTGATCCATGATGTTCGCAGCACAGACAATAGCCGGATTCCTCGAGGGAATCTGCGACAAGATACTCCCGGAGACACTCGGGGACGGCCTTCAGTATTTTCTCGCGGCAGTGATTCATGCGGTCCTGCTGGTACATGCATTTGCCCTGTCGCCGGCTGTGTTTATCTGGCTCGAGCGTAAGGTTTCGGGACGTATTCAGGACCGCCTTGGCCCGACTCGCGTTGGCGGGTTGTTCGGCTGGTTGCAGTCACTTGCGGACGGGATTAAGCTGGTTCAGAAAGAAGATCTTTG
>JBDKIW010000534.1:0-5017 GCA_039796955.1 Planctomycetota bacterium | reverse complement strand
GACAAATAGTCGGAGTGCTGGTTGGCCTCGGCCATCCGACTTCCCTCAGCCGCATGACACAACGACTCCATCGTCACAAATTCCCCCAGCACCGGCGCATACGCGGCAGTTCGACGCAGATCATCAAGCCACGGCCCCCGCATTTCCGGTAGCCGAGCCAGGAATAATGCGGCGACCGGATCCTCCTGCATACTCTCGTTGTATCGATCCGCCAGTCGCTGAAACCCCGCTGCACTGTCAATTGCTAACGGGATCCGAGACGACGCGGCGATCGTCGTCCCATCCGGTGACTGCCATTCAAACTGACTCCGCTCACGATCCGGATACAACCCGTCATCCAGCGCGACATGCAGCGCGGACTCAAATCCACGCAGCGACAGAATCATCGGCAGAGATGCCACAAGCCCAAATCGACGACGCCCCCAGTGACGCGGCAGACGCCCAGTCACTGTTTCCACAGCCTCCGCAGCTCGACGCAGATCATTCAACACCGATGCCATCGAGCCGAGACCTGTTCGTGTCTCCACGTCATGTCCGGTCAAAAGACACAAACGATCTGCATCCACCGCCGCACGAACAACGTCCAGCGCCGCCGGATTCCCCTCACCAAGACTCAGTAACTCACGACCAGAAATCAGCAGATTCAAGCGAGCTGATGATTCAATCGCCCCCAGAATCACCTCGGCCGAATCTCCCTCCCCGGGAAGACACACGTCCAGCAGATAACAATTCTGCGGATACACCTTTTCCCGAATGTCCCGCAGATGCTCGAAACAAACAGCAAGATGCGACCGAACTACGGCCACTTCGCCCCGCGACGAAGCTTCCGCTGCCGCTCGAACCTCGCGGTACATCAGGACCAAATCCGGATCCACAAAATGATGCCGCCTTCGACTCAGTAACTGCAACTGCAGCTGGACGGTCCCCAGAGCCAGAAAGTCCTCGACCAGTACAAACTCACCGGTCTCGCAAGCCCCGGCCGCAGAACCCGCCAAAGGCAACCATGACACCTCCGACTCAATCCGCCGCAACCAATCCTCGCGCGACGTACACCCGTCCAGAATGATGTGATCCTGATCCCGAAGTACCGAACGCCACTCATGCGGCATCCAGGACTCCGCTGGAGTCGGAACCAGCACTATTCGTCGACCCGGATATCCATACTGCGACTCCGCCTGACGGAATATCGGCAACGTCCCCGATTGCACCAGCAATCGCGGATGCCACGCACAACTGACCGCATTCCAGAGACTGGCAGCCTCTGCCTCCGCCAGATCCGTCGGCAAATCCTCAACGGAATATCCCGGAATCAAAACACTGATCTCAGCAAACTCGTTTCCTGCAGACATCGCTCACACAAAAATCCACAAAGACCCGGAATCCCCAACCCCGAAACCAGCCCACGCAGCCGCTTCCACCCCGCCTATTCTGACATCCACCGCCACAACAGTCCAAGCCGCAACAAAAGTTTGCTCCACCTGAAGCCATCAATTTCAACCAAGACATGAGCGACAAACAAACACAGGTGCCCGGCACCTGACTTGCTCCAACCCGACATCTCCCAGATCACCCTTTGACCTTATTTCCCCCAAATCACACAATCCGTCCCCTCAAACCCCCTCACAGCGCATTCAACAACGTGCTTTCGATGAACGAACACAGAATCTCGCCCATCCAAACATTTAAATGGCAAGAATGCACATTCGCTCTGTCGTCGTTGCGCATTAACCTCATACGGCGCACGGTGCTGAACCACATCGCGAAGCAAGTCGAGAACACATTCACGATGAACGACCAGATATACGACAATGTCGTCGCAACGCACTTACCCCGGCCAGCGAGGCAGACCTCCCAGCCTCAGTTCGAAATCGCCTGCGGAAGTTGCGAACGAGGTCCAGCCAGGATTCCACCGTGCAGTCCAGGCGTTCCAGAATCGGCTTCAGGTCGCTGGAAATCACACCCGGCTTGTCTCGTCGCAACTGACGACCAGTCCAGTCCAGCAATTGCAGGTACTGATCCAGAGACATCGACAGACAGCCCTTGTTGCTGGCACGCCGAGTCCCCGGTGCTTCCCGGGACTTGCTCGATTTTGCTTCCAGTTGCAACGGCGCTAACCAACCCGCGTGCTCCCCGTGCTCCAGTTTCACCGATCGAGCTTCAGAAGCACGGCACGCCTGAGCCTCATGGCGATCCCTAATTCTCGCCTGAACACTGGTAAACTCGCTGGTTTCCGGCGAATCGGCAATGCCGGCCCGTACGGGATTGAGATCGACATACGACATGCAAGCGGCAATGGCCATTTCATCCAGCAATGGCTGCGCCTTGTAACGCGATTCCCAGAAGTGCCCCCGCACTTCATCTTCGTGATTTGCCCGCTTGGCAATCGGTTCGCAAAGACATTTCATAAACCATGACAGATTTGACAGCCGCCGGCGTTTTTCCCGAACTCCATTCGGACTACTGGTGATTTTTGCCAGGTCCTCGTCGCTGGGTTCTGCTGGAGTCTGATTCTTGTTTTTTCGCTTCGGAAACAGATTCCACCAGCGTCTGGCCACATCCTCATCGGACCACGGTGCAGCGACATCCGGCCGAGTTCGCACGATGACGTGCAGATGATTGCTCATCACGGCATAGCTGAGAATTTCCACAGCGAAAACCCCCGCCAGAAACTCCAGCCGCTGACGCACCCATTCTCTACGATGTGAATAATCCTTTTTCGAAAACGGATCCCGGCCGCACAGGTTTGTCCGGCGAACACACCGATTGACCACATGAAAGACCTGAATTTCTGAATCAGCAAGGATTTCTCGACGGTTAACGCGCGGCATGGCAGAAGCTCCGAAGCAAGGGTGGGGAGATCTTAGAGGGTGATTTTTCTTTGTCAAGGTGCATGGCACCTTGATGGGGTTTGCCGTTTTGAAATTGGCGTGCTGAAGCGGTTACAGGGATTTCAGGAGCAATTCGAGCAGTGATACCTGCTCTGGTGTCAGCGGGGATTCGGGCGCATGGTGGCCGGAGCGCAGAACTTCCTGCAATGTGGTCGCACGCCCGTCATGAAACCAGGGACCTCGCTGACTGACTCCACGTAGTGATGGCGGGTTGAAGTGTGTGGATCCGATTTCATCCACCAGTCCGACATCCACGCTGTCAGGCGTCGTGTATGCGTTCCCGGCATGACAGTTGCTGCAACCTGCTCGGACAAATTCGTGACGGGCCTGCGACAGTGTGGGGGCGGCTGCCAGATGCTCAATCGACTCCAGCACCGATGGGGCAGGGGGCAGTGAACGCACAAATGCAGTGAGCGGCTCAATTGGGAGTTGTTCTGTTGATACCTGAGTCTGCATGGAAATGATCAGCGACGTTCTGACCTGATCTTCCAGCGATTCCCTGCTGCCATTCCATGCCCATGGGGCAGTGTCAGCAGTGCCCAGAAGCGAAGTTACTTTTTTTGGGGCCCCTTTGGACTCATCGCCAAAGGTATCCGCGAGCCGCCCATTTGTATGACCGTCCGTATGGCAGGAATGACAGCTGTACCATCCATCCAGTGAAACAGTAGCGTCGTAAAACAGCTGTTCACCCTGCTCCTCAGTCGTGAGTTGTCGCATCGCCCCCAGCGAAAACGTCCGGATAACCTCAGGGCTTTTTCCGGTCAGCGATATCACACTGATCGAGTCTTCAAATCGATTGGCAACAAATGCAACCTCTTCTTTGTCATCAAGACAGATCGCCTCCGGTCGACGCCCGGTTTTCAGGCGTTCGAAAGGAAGATGACTGGCTGTTCGGAAGGCGAGTTGACTGGTTCCCGAAATGACGAGGAGAGTCGCGTCGTGCGATGTTACTACCATTGCACCGGGATCGCCGGAGCCTATGGACGGTGTTCCCAGAGGGTATTGTGAGTGAGCGCCCACAGAATTGCTCGGCTCCAGCGATACAGAGGTCGCCCCATAGGTTGCGATTTCCGTTTTTTGCAGTGAACCCGGATCTGAATCACGGGTATCATCAGCAGCTTCCAGACGGACCAGTGGAATGGAGTGAAGCCCATTCTGCATGAGTACTCCCCAAAACACGTGCTCATACGTACTAAAAGATCCTGAATTGAGCGTCTGGCAGGTCACCATCAGTGAAGATGTTTTCGGGTTCACAGCAAGACCACGAATATTGTGGCCATCGATCTCGACTGTCCTGCAGATCTGCCCTGAGTCCGACTGAAGCACGCAGATTTCACCGCCGAAATTGTCCGCAACAACAAGTCGGTCAGAACGTGTGAAAAGCAGCCTGCCGGGAGCAAAGGGCATGCTGGTCCGTGTGCTGATCATGAGCCGGCCAGCTTCGGAAAGTGTGCAGAATGTCACAGTCCGCGACCAGAGTGATGCAACGGCCACCTGACCGGACGCAGAATCCACCGCAAGATTCTGCGGGTAGCGAGGCAGTGCCAATCGCTGCTGCACGTGGAGTGTTCTGCCTTCTGCATCAAGCCCAAGTACGATCAACTGATGCATTACGGGATCGAGGGCCAGCAGCCAGCGACCACACCGTTGCATCGCCACAAGTGACTCTGCGACTTTCCATTCCGAACAGCACGCCCCTGATTCTGCATCGAGAATGCTGATGGTTCCGGTCTTCGAGTTTGCGACCAGCAGGCGTCCCGACATGTAAACCACGTCACAAGGGGCACGATAGGTCGCAAGATCCGGATCAGACACGCGTATCGCGTCGTGCGCCGTCGCCGACGCAAGATGAACTGCAAGCAGAAGGACCCCGATGAGAAATCGTAACCGCATCTGGAGGATTTCCTGACTTCGAAACTCGCTGAACGGCGATTAACTGCCGTCCACAAAGCTCAACCAATCACGAATCAAGCTCAACATCGCCCTGTGCCAAGTGTACTCCACCCGACAGCGGACAAGCAAAGCCGCAATGATTCTGCTCAATCCAGTCTGGGTTCAGCCGGACCTGGGTGCTCCAATTGCCGAAACCAGCTTCAGGGGTATCATCAGACATACAGTGTAACCTGAAC
>JBDKIW010000533.1:0-3984 GCA_039796955.1 Planctomycetota bacterium | reverse complement strand
GGCTCGGGTGGAACCTCGCCCTCCCGTTGAATCGCGTTAAGGGGAATCGCGTTAAGGGGACATTCTACTTTACGCGTTCCTGTGCCAGGTTGTCGGGCCTTCGATGCCCTGTGGTGGAATGCTCCTCAACTGAGTGCGAGTGATGGTCCTTGGTTTCAAACCACGGATGAACACAGATGACCACGGATGGCTGGGGATGATGACGTTCCCAGGATCCGATTCAGGTGTTGCGGCTCGGGTGGAACCTCGCCCTCCCGTTGAATCGCGTTAAGGGGAATCGCGTTAAGGGGACATTCTACTTTACGCGTTCCTGTGCCAGGTTGTCGGGCCTTCGATGCCCTGTGGTGGAATATTCCTCAACTGAGTGCGATTGATGGTCCTTGGTTTCAAACCACGGATGAACACAGAAGACCACGGATGGCTGGGGAGGATGACGTTCCCCGGATCCAATTCAGGTGTTGCGGCTCGGGTGGAACCTCGCCCTCCCGTTGAATCGCGTTAAGGGGACATTTTGACGCCCTGAGATGGAATGCTTTTCATCCGAGTGCGAGTGATGGTCCTCGTTTTGAAACGGCGAATGGACATCGATGACCACGGATGGCTGGGGAGGATGACGTTCCCCGGATCCGATTCAGGTGTTGCGGCTCGGGTGGAACCTCGCCCTGGTATTGAAAATGTGCGTCCTGCGGTCTCCCACGCTCCGTCCTCTGCTTCGTTCGATGCGTTGCCAAATACGGCTTCTGTCTAAAATATGCCGGGAATGCAGTTTTTTTAACTGGAACAGACGCGGGCGCGGTGTCGGCGTTTTGTTTCTGGAATCTGCCGTTTCCTGTCCTCCGGGGAATCGCAGGATGCTTATTCGTTTCTTCATCGCTTTGACTCTGATTCACCATGTGACGGCCGTTGTTTCCGGACACGATTTTCCGGGCTTTCGCGGTGTCAATGGCTGGGGGGTGGCACCGGACCAACCGATTCCCCTGACATGGTCTCAGACCGAGAACGTGGCCTGGAAGGCGGAACTGCCGGGGGCAGGGTGGTCGCAACCCGTCATCATCGGGGATCGGCTGTACGTGACCGCCGCCGTCTCCGAGAAGGACCTGCAACCGAAGAACTTTGCCGAAGGCGTGAAAAGTCCTCAGAGCATGGGGATCAGTTTCCTGTCCAAATCACCGGACGTGGTGATTGACTGGACAGTCAGTTGTCTGAGCGTGACGGATGGACGCGTCCTCTGGACACGCACTGTTCATTCCGCGAAGCCGCTTTATCCCATTCATCCCTCCAATTCCTTTGCCACCGAAACGCCGGTGGCAGATGCCGATGGCGTCTACGTGCACTTCGGTGCGGCGGGCGTTGTGGCGGGGTTCAGTCCTGCCGGTGACGAATTGTGGAAGCAGGAAGTTGGTGTCCGCAAAACCAGTAACAGCTTCGGAACGGGTAGCTCCCTGGCCATTGCCGATGGACACGTGTTCCTGCAGGATCTCAGCGAAGAATCCGCCAATGTGATCTGCTATGCCGCGAAGACCGGGCAGGTCGTCTGGAAAGCCGCGCGTGAGAAGAATTCGACGTCGTGGAGTTCCCCGGTGATCTGGAAGAATGCCCAGCGCAAGGAATTGATTGTTTCCGGGGATCAGCTGGTGGAAAGTTTCGATCCCGCCACTGGAAACCTGTTGTGGAAGGTGGGACGAGTGAAAGCCGCTACTGCGTGTTCACCGTGCGCCGATGCTGAGCGTCTGTATTTCGGTGGCAGTGATCCCTTCTCCAAAGGACCGTTGTTCGCCGTCACGGCTGGCGGTAGCGGTGACCTGAGCCCGGAGAAGAGCAACGCGGAATTTTCCGGTAACGCGTGGAAGCAGGATCGGGCTGGTCCGGGGATGGCGTCGCCGGTGTCCAATGGCCAGTTCCTGTATGTGGTGGACAAGAACATTCTGCGGTGTTACCGCGCGGCAACGGGTGAGCAGTTGTATCAGAACCGGTTGCCCGGAATTGACATGGTTGCCGCCAGCCCGTTGATCATCGGCAACAAGCTACTGATCATCGACGAGAACGGCTCGGGGTGCATCGTGGAGATTGGTGAGACGTTCAACGTCATCGGCTCCGGGACAATCGCAGAAACCGTCTGGGCGACTCCGGCCGTTTCCGCCGGGGCGATTTTTGTGCGCGGCGGCAAGTCGCTGTACTGCCTGCGGGCCGAGAAACAGTAATCACGGGCTGTCTGTCGGCCCAGCGGCGACAGGGAAAATCGAAGTGGATTTTGCTTGACAGCGGAGTGGTGTTTGTCGGCTGAATTCGCGTGGTAGCACCGGGGGGGCTACGTTTCGTCGGAGCGAAGCGCGACTCTTCCCGGGCTGACCACCGTTTCGCCATGCCCGCTGATGCTTGCCGTTGCTTCGCGTCACATCACAATCACCGACAGGCTGATCTGGTTCCGCGCTTTGACCGCGCGTGACGTTTCGATCCGGACCACCCGGGACAATGTTCCGGGCGGCCCGTAATCTCACTGTGATCAATGAATATCCAGGACTCGGGGGCCCAGCACTTCGAATTTCGGCTGGATGCCCAGTCCGGGACGCTGGCTGGCTTCCATCATTCCATCAACGCGCTGCGGTGCGTTGTGGGCTGTGCTGACTGTGACGTAGCTGTTGAAGTCCGTGCTGGTGAATCGGAATTCTTCCGGAGTGCTGTGGGCAAGATGGGCGATGGCTGCCGTGGTGATGTCTCCACCCCAGCTGTCTTCCAGAGTCATCGCGATGCCCATGCTGACACAGAGGTCTCGTACCTGTTTCGTGCGAGTCAGTCCGCCGAGCTTGCTGATTTTCAGATTGACGACATCCATGGCCTTGTCCGACCGTCCACGAAGCAGCATCTCCAGGCCGTCGACGTTTTCATCCAGAACGAAGGGATGGTCGGTCATTCTGCGAACGGCGAGGCATTCGTCGTAGGTGAGGCAGGGTTGTTCGATGTAGACATCCAGATCTTTGACGGCCCGGACGACTCTGACGGCTTCGTGCTGAGTCCAGCCGGTATTGGCATCCGCGACCAGACGGTCGGTCGGGAGCAGCATGGCCCGGACGGCGTGAATCCGTGCGATGTCCGTATCAGGATCTCCACCGACTTTCAGTTGAAACCGGGTGTAGCCCTGAGCCCGGTAAGCGGCGACTTTCTTCGCCATTTCCTCCGGGGCTTCCTGCGAAATGGCACGATACAGTCGCACGCTGTCGCCGAAACGCCCCCCCATCAGGACGCAGACCGGAAGGCCACAGGCCTGGCCCAGAATGTCCCAGCAGGCGATGTCGATGCCCGACTTCACATAGGGATGTCCCTTCAGGGCGGCATCCATCCGGTGATTCAGCTGCATCAGCGCCCGGGGATCCCAGCCCAGCAGATGTGGTGCCAGTTCACGAACGCCGGCACGCACACCGTCTGCATAGGCGGGAAGGTAAAACGGGCCGAGCGGACAGACTTCTCCGTACCCTGTGATTCCGCACTCTGTTTCCACACCGATGATCGTGCTGTCAAATACTGTGACAGATTTGCCGCCGGACCATTTGTAAGAACCCTCGGTCAGCGGCAGTTCCACGCGATGGGCAAAAATTCGACGAATCTTCATGCAATTCTGTTTCTGAAAAAACTGGATATCAATTGGTCCGTGATGACTCAACGGGACGCGACCCGCACTTCCAGCCATTGCAGGAAACGGTCGGGCACATCAATCTGACAGGCCTGCTGAAGTCCGCGCCAGCCGGGGACCGCGTTGACTTCGATGATTTGCGCCTGTCCATCCGCATCATACATTAAATCCACGCCGGCAAACACGGTTCCGGTAACTCGGGCCGCTTCGATCGCAAGTTTGAGCTCACTGGTGGTGGGTTCGTGCGGAAGTCCGGTGCCCCGGCAGGAAATATTCGCGCGGAAGTCCCCGTCAGCGGGAATACGTTTCATAGAACCCAGCAGCTGCCCATCCAGCAGCAGCAACCGCAGATCATA
>JBDKIW010000532.1:0-4120 GCA_039796955.1 Planctomycetota bacterium | reverse complement strand
ATCGACGTAAAGCAAGCACTCAAATCCATTTCCGTCGCGGATCCGACGCCGAAAAATGGGTGGATGGCACCGTTGGCGGGGAGCCCGCGAGGTGGTTGGGACCGACACAACAACGCCGCCTTCTTCGTGGCCCAGCGGCTCGCGTTCAGGCCATGCGGATGGTGCGACGTGGGTGCACGCTTTCGTCCGACAACGGAGCGATTTCCGTCATCAGCGAGCGCACGATGTCTTCCGTGATCACAGCCTCCGGCCATGCCTCCGAAAAGACCTGCACGATTTCACAGATCTGCCGGAGACGGGCGACCAATCCGCGGCCTGCCTCACTCACAGCTTCCACGGCCGCTTCCTCAACCTGCCCGGGCGCAATTCCCAGACGTCGAAGTAACTCCCGCACGAACACCTGCGACTCCGCACCGTTGAATCGATCCAGCCGCACCGGGACATACACATGACCAGACAGTTCTTCCGGTATCGGCCCCCAGAGGGCCGCCAGCACGCTCACCGGGCAGGACCCGGTCGACGCCGAAGAGATCAGGAACCGCAGGAACGTACCGTGGTTCAGTTCCGCGCGGTGCAGATCGTCCAGCACCACCGTCGTGTGCAATCCGCATTGCACGCGACCGCTCAATTCTTCGCGCAGCACAGCCAGCAGCTCATGCCGCCGCATGGAGGAACGCACGGAAGACGACAGGCGACCGGCCAGCTGCCAAAGCGCCGCATCATCGTCCAGTCCTGCCAGGTTCAGTGAAATCGTCTGCTGGCCGGAATGCCGCAGTTCCTGACAAACGCGCTCCAGAACCCGCGTTCTTCCACTGCCGTCGGGACCGCAGAGCACACCTGCCGGTTCGCGGGATTCCACGAGGTAGACAAGTCGACTGACTGCTTCCAGATGACCAGAGCTGGGAAAGAACCAGCTCGGCTGAAATTTCTGCCCGAACATTTGCAAATCCTGACTGGCTGACATCGCCCGAAGACGTTCCGCTCGTCACAATCGGCGGAATCAGCATAATTCCATCAGTGAAAAACAGAGAATCCAGACGTTCCCGGCTGAGCGGAATTCCCGGCAATCGCCGCGATCCGGTCGCGTCCGCTTGACAGGCCGCCTGTTAACTCGTGCAATCCCGTTTCCATTCCCTTCTGAACCGACTTTTTCCCCACGAAATACCATGTCTGAGCTGACCTACCGTTCTGCGGGCGTTGATCTGGAACTTTACGAACAGGCGATGCAGAAACTGCCGAAACTCATGCGCCGCACGTTCACCCCCGGCGTTATGGATCTCCCGGGGGGCTTCGCAGGACTGTTCCGACTGAACGATCGTCGCGCCTTTCGCGATCCGGTTCTGGTATCGGGCACAGACGGCGTAGGCACGAAGATCAAGGTGGCCATCCACGCCGGGCAGTTTGGCACGATCGGCATCGACCTCGTTGCCATGTGCGTCAACGACTGCCTGTGCCTGGGGGCTGAACCACTGTTCTTCCTCGACTACATCGCTCTGGGCAAGGATGATCCGGCTCTGCTTGAGCAACTGGTTTCCGGTGTCAGCGACGGCTGCCTGCAGGCCGGTGCCGCGCTGCTGGGTGGCGAAACCGCCATCATGCCGGATCTCTACGCCGCCGGTGATTTCGACATGGCCGGGTTCTGCGTCGGTGTGGCCGAACGTGAGGATCTGGTGGACGGGCGTTTCCGCGTGCGTCCCGGCGATGTGCTGGTGGGCGTGCCGTCCTCCGGTTTCCATTCCAATGGATACAGTCTCGTTCGCAAAGTCGTTTTCGAACACGCTGGACTCAAAGTCACCGACACCGTTCCGCATCTTCAGCAAACCGTCGGCCAGGCCTTGCTGCAGCCCACTCGCATTTATGCCGGCACAGTGGCCGCGGCGCGGGCTGCTCTGGGAAGCTCCGCTGTGCACGCCATCGCACACATCACCGGAGGCGGGATTGCCGACAACTTTGAACGCGTACTCCCGAAGCACGTGCAGGCCGTCATCGACCGCAGTTCATGGACGCCGGCCCCTGTCTTCCCGTGGCTGCAAGCGCTCGGCAACGTCGCTCAGCAGGAAATGTTCAGCGTGTTCAACATGGGTGTCGGACTCGTTCTCGCCGTACCCCCCGAAGCGGCAACCGCTGCCGTCACCGCCTGCTCAACTCCTGAATATCCGGCGTTCATCATGGGCGAGATCCGCGAACAGTCCGCCGAAGAACCAACCGTCACTCTGATCGGCTAATCCCCTGCTGAACCGGGGCCATCTCAGGCCGCCATTCCGACAACTTCCACGATCCCGGCAACTTCCTCGTCGCCGGGACAGCGGAAAAATCCGGCGAGTCGTCTACAATTGCACTGCCGAACCGGGAGTGGCAGTACGACGACACAGGACAGTCGCGCCGCCGGACTCACGGTGATCGGTCTGCCAGCCCTGCGCCGTTGCCATTCAGTCAGCCATCGAGCCTGAGCATAGGCTCGGCCTCGTACGGCCATGGGTCCGGCAGTGATCTCCTTTCAAAACCGTGCTCTGGCATGGCTGTTGACTCCCCGACCGAATCGGGAGCGTTAGCCGGCCACGGTCGGCAGCATCAGACGCATTGGTACGCGACCCATGACCAGTTCGGACATCGTTATCCGTGGCGCACGTGAACACAATCTGCGAAACGTCAATCTGTCGCTGCCACGAAACAAGCTGATCGTGATGACCGGAGTCAGCGGATCCGGCAAAAGTTCCCTCGCGTTTGATACGTTGTATGCCGAAGGTCAGCGCCGCTATGTGGAATCCCTGTCCACGTATGCCCGGCAGTTTCTGGGTCAGATGCCGAAGCCTGAGGTCGATGCGATCAGCGGACTCGCACCGTCGATTTCCATCCAGCAGAAATCCACCAGCCGCAATCCTCGCAGCACCGTCGGCACGATCACGGAAATTTACGATTATCTGCGTGTGCTGTTTGCCCGCGCCGGACAGGGTTACTGTTACGTTTCCGGACTTCCCATTCAGGCTCAATCCACCGACCAGATTATTGACAGCCTGATGAGTCATCCTGCGGGCACCCGTTTCCTGATTCTGGCTCCGATCGTGCAGAATCAGAAGGGTGAGTTCCGGGATCTCTTTGAAGACCTGATGAAGAAGGGTTACCTGCGCGCCCGCGTCGATGGCACTCTGATCAACCTTGCTGAGGCACCGGCCCTGCGACGCCATCACAAACACACGATCGACGTGGTGATTGACCGCATCGTCGCGGCCGCAAATCAGCGCACCCGAGTTGCCGAAGCGGTCGAGCAGGCCCTGAAACTGGCCGACGGACGTCTGATCTGCAGCGTCGAACAGAAGGAAGCGTCGGGCCTGCCACGACCGGAGTCTGCGGACCAACAGGCGTCCCGGGATTCGGCAACCCGCTACACCGAACTGGTGGCCGAGCAGCCAGCAACTGAGCCACAATTCCGCGATCGATTGTACAGTGCTCGCTATGCCTGTGCCGTCAGCGGCATGAGTTACGAACCACCCAGCCCGCAGCTGTTCAGCTTCAACAGCCCGCTGGGGATGTGTCTCGAATGTAACGGCCTCGGGATGCGGCACGGATTTCCGCTCGAGCAGATGATCGTGGACGGCAGCAAGACCATCCCCAAAGGCGCTCTGCTGCTGCTGGAATGGTCGAAAATGGGGCGCTGGCCACGACATCTGCTGGTAGGCGCCGCCAATGCGATTGAAGAAGACTGCGGACTCCCGACAGACTCACTGCTGAAGACGAAGTGGGAGGACCTTCCTGAAAAAGCCCGCCACCTCTGGCTGTACGGCACAGGAGAACGCCACGTCACCTTCACCTGGAAAAGTCGTGGCGGGGCGTGGAAGCATGGCGGCAAATGGGAGGGCTGGGTCAACAAACTGCTGGAATCGTATCGAACGGCAGCCAACCCAATGCGCCGTCGACAGCTTGAAAAGTATATGGAGGTGGTCACATGCCCCGGGTGTCAGGGTGACCGCCTGAATCAGCAGGCTCGCAATGTCCGTCTTCGCACCTCGGGCAAGGACTACCTGAAGCGTGGAAAGCCGGCCGACCTGAGTCTTCCGCAGGTGTGCGGGCTGGCGGTCGAAGAGGCGGTTGAGTTCTTTGAATCGCTGGTGCTGGATCCGGT
>JBDKIW010000531.1:0-7477 GCA_039796955.1 Planctomycetota bacterium | reverse complement strand
CCGACACTGGCGAAGAATGCTGCATCCACTTCTTCCTGCAGGTGAGTCGTCCCGTTGTCAGCACTGAAGATCACCAGCGTCTGATCCGTCAGCGACTGCTCGTCCAGCGTCCGCAGAATTTCGCCGACGTCACTGTCCAGTCGTGAAATCATCGCCGCATAGGCCGCTCGTGGCGTGAAGTGCGGAGTGTAACCGCCGCGTTCTGCGGTGAACGGAGGATCTTCCCAGCCCAATTCCCGATAGCGCTGCACGTCCGCATCCGGAACATGCAGTGCGACGTGGGGCAGCGTCGAGGGCACATACAGAAAGAATGGCTGCTCCCGGTGCTCACGAATGAATCGCAGGGCTTCGTCCCGAATGCGGTCCGGCGCGTACTCCCGGCCCTGAAACGCGGCATAGCTCTGAGGGTCCGCAGGATCCGCGCCCTGCGGAAGCTTTGCGTGCCCCGGAACCGGCGGCGAATTGTTCAGCGGAATTCGCTCGCGATTGCTCCACAGATAATCCGGATAGTAACTGTGAGCGTGGCGCTGACAGTTGTATCCGAAGAAGACATCAAATCCCTGCTGCAACGGATCTCCCTCACTGCCCGGCGCCCCCAGCCCCCATTTGCCAAACGCCCCGGTGACGTAGCCGTGCTGTTTGAGCATTTCTGCCAGTGTGATCGTCGCAGCCGGAATCGGACGTTGCCCTTCCGGTGCCACTTCACTGTTGTTGCGGATCCAGGTATGGCCCGGATGCTGCCCCGTCATCAGAACACAGCGCGATGGTGCACACACCGCATTGCCGGAATAATGCTGCGTCAGTTTCATTCCCTGAGCCGCAAGGCGGTCCAGATGGGGCGTCTGAATTTTCTGCTGCCCGAAACACCCGAGTTCGCGATAGCCCAGATCATCCGCAAGAATGAAGACGATGTTGGGTGGTCGTCTTGGTGCGACCGGATCCGCAGCCCGGCAGTCGATCACGAGTGAGACGCAGGCGAGAAAAAACAGGCCCGCGGGATTCAGGAGTCGCTGCAGCACGGTCATATGGAACTATCCCTGTGGCCCGCAGGCCGCAACAGTCAGAAAGCAATCAGGACTTGTCCGAGCAAACGCAAAGACACGCACACACGACCCATTCGGCCTGCAGCATGACGCAGCGGCAAACGCTGGTGCGTGAGTCTCACGACACGGAAACCAGACCGGAGTGAGGATAACCAGAGTTCTTCCGCCAATCCAGCAACCCGTGTCCTCGACACCGACATCCACAATCGCCACACCGGGCTCCACGCAGGAGTGAATGAGGCATCATAGGCGATCTCTGGAATGATTGCCTCCTCGAACCGCCTCGAGACATCAACACGATCCTTGCTGACATCGTGAACGCGTGTCGATCGTCGCAAACACCTTCATCAAGTCCAATGATTTGGTATGGACAAAATCCCAAAAACCAACCCAGGAGACATTGCCCCCCCCTTCCCAGGTACTATTCTGATCAACGAATTAAATATGCATACTCCCTGGATGTGTACTCTCTGCACAACAGACCTGAATCTGGGGCGTCTGCAAACTCAATGATCGCAATTTCGTATTGTCGTGCTCGCGAGCAAGTTGACTCTGCAGACAATCTGAACAGATTACGGCAGAGTAATCGAAGCATTTTCGATCGCGGGGCAAAGTTGTGATTGGTTGACCATATTCACGAATTCGTCAAGGACTCACTGTCTGTACGATCGTGCGCTGAACAGTGTCTGTGGAAAGTAGCCGGCATATTCTGTGTGGAGACTCCTTATGGCCTGCAATTGCCTCGTACATCGGTTGCTGAATTATTTCTCGTTCATCGTGCTCGCCTTTTCTGTTTCGGCAGGGGTTCATGCACAGGAAGCGGTGACGACGGATCAGCCGCCGTCGGTACAACAAGCACTGGCAGCGTGCCGTGACTTCTGGAAGTCGTGGGACTCAGTTCAGTTTACGTTCCGGAAGGACAGCCTGTCATATGACCCGGCAGCAGGCGCATGGCAGGTCTACGGCCATGCGCAGGGGCAGGCTGCATGGAGTCCAACGGCTTCGCGAACACTCACTAAGGATCTTTACAGGACTTCAGGGGCGAAAGTGGCCTTTGCCGCTGACTACGTTGAAGTCGCCCCGTTGGAGAATGGGGTGCTCACTGTACGTGGCAAAGGGCGGACTCCCACAGAAGAAGAAGTGAACAGAGCTGACTTCTCTGCCTTTGAAAGTGTCGGCAGTCAATTTCGAGTGACGATGCGGGAACAGTCTGGCTCATCGACAGCGGCGGCTATGCCCTCACCACAAGTTGCGCTGCTGACAGGAAGCAACTGGACCGGAGACGGCAGCAATGTTCTCGACATCTGGAGCGCAGCTCAGGCGAAAAATGTCGACCCCATTGAACGTCTGGGGCGTAAGTGCTGGCAAATCACGTTCCGACCGTCCGGACAGTCCGGCGATCTCAGCATGATCGTGTGTCCGGAACTGCAGTGGGCCCCGGTTGAATTGAGAACCGTACTCGGTGTCAATGATCTGCACTGGAGTGGAAAACGTGTGGGCGACATTGAAGTGGACGGTGGTCGCATGCAGCGTTGGGAAAGCGTGATGAGCCTCGAGTCTGTAACTGCGGACTGGTCGGAATTCTCAATTCGGACGGAATCCACATCCACGTCAGCGGGCGGTACGCGAGGTGGTTTTGGCAATCTGACGCATTATCAGGCGGTGCAGCGTCCTGCCGATCCTGACTCATTTCGCGTGACGTCGCCTATCGAAAATGGAACTCCTGTGTTGTTGATGGATAGCCAGCAATTGAAAGCAGAGTGGCAGGACGGGAAGATCGTGCGTGTTTACGACGGGGCCGTTGTGGAGGAGCTTGCTGAGGTGCAGATGGCACCGCCGCAATCCAGTGTTCCGCGGATTGTCGCTGGGATTGTTGCCGCGTTGGGTGTCATTGCCGCGGGTTGGTTCCTGAGGAAGGCAGGGAAACGAGGCCGCCAGAACATATCGGGTGGGAAATAGTTCTCTGGACAATGCGAAAGACACAGGCAGGCAATGATTGAATCCGAATTCTATGCAATGCAGAGGGGCCGGCACATTGAACGTGAGACAGATTTTCTGGTCAGCCTGTCGCAGCTTACCGATTCTGATTCGGACCGACTTGTTGAGGACTAAACTCAATGTTAACCGGACCACGAGATGCATCAGGGGACCAATCTGCGCCCTGGTCACCCTGTTCCTGGTGTCCGTCACTGGTAGTGGCCAGGTGAACGGCAGGGATGCCGGGCGATATTGCGGAATTTATGCGGTTTACGGTGCTGCGCGAGCGCTCAGTGTGCAAGGTGATTTTAGTTCCCTGCTCGATCAGCAGTTTGTTTCCGGCATGAGTGGAAGTACGACACAGGATCTGGTGAAGGCAGCCGAGCAGCTGGGAGTGTCGGCTCTCCCAATGTCAGGGCTTGGGCTGGCGACACTTCATCAGTCGCGCGATCCCTTGATTCTGCACGTCGCATCTTTTGGACAGCTGGACGCGTGGAATCACTGGCTGTTGTTTCTGGGGATAGAGCAGGGTTGCGCGCGAACAGTTGACGAATCGGGCTCGGTGCATTTGATGGATATCCCTACTCTGCTGGCTCGTTGGGACGGAGTCGGGGTTGCTGTATTTCGGGGTTCGGAGCCCATGACGCGTTTTGGCTCGGTCGAATTGATTGGAACAAGTTGGTGGGCGTTTTGGTGTCTGTTGATTCCTGGTGTGAGCGTGCTCGCCTGCAGCCGCCTCGCCGGTCTCCGCGGGCGATCTGAATTGCCCGGGGTACTGGCCGCCGTCATCGCAACTTTGGCGCTGATTGCTGCACGCGAATGGTCGACGGACACCAGCCTATGGCAGAACGCGAAATGCGTGCGATTTATTGCCGCGGCGGAAGGCATTGATCGTTTTTCGGATTTGACGGTTGAACAAATGGCGAAAATCGTTGAGACCGGAGAGCACGCTGTGATCCTGGACGTGCGGTATGACGTTGACCGGCAATACGGACAGGTGCCGGGAGCCATTGGACTGCCGATTGATTCGACTGAGCAGTTTGTTGCGAAGACGATTTCGGGAATCAATCGTGATACGCCGGTCGTCTTGTACTGTCAGAGCAGCGGCTGTCGGTTTAGTGATCGTATGGCTGTGGCTCTGACAGGATTCGGTTTTACGAATATACGGATTTGTCGCGACGGCTGGGCTGGATGGGAAAAATCGCAACGTCATCGAAAACTCCCGCAATCACAGGCTTTGAAACCATGACAAATCGGCAGTACCTGCAATGGGGCTTCGTGAGATGTGTTGGATTCCTGATGGCATTGTTGCTGTTCTGGAGTGGCTCGGAGCACTTGAAGAATCCCTTTGCGTTTCTGGTCAGTATCCTGCGATATCGCCTGATCCAGGGAGACGCGGCTACACTCGTCGCGAGTATTCTTCCTGTGATTCAGACAGTGCTTGCAGGCATGCTTGCCCTGGGTGTCACAAGGCGGGTCACCTTATTTTCCGCAGCGACTCTGATGTCTTTGTTTGCGTGTGTGCAGTTGAGTGCAGTACTGCGTGGACTTGAAATTGGCTGCGGTTGCTTTGGGGCGGGCAGCGACACTCCCGTGACAATCTGGTCCGTCGCTCGCGTTGCAACCGTTGCAGCCGTTGCCTGGTTGAGTTTTTTTCTGGAAGCCATGGACAGGTCTGTCGTCGCAGTCCAACCTGGCTCAGCCGCATGAAGGCCCGCAAAAGTCCAGAGATGATGTGGCGATCTCCCTCGAAGCGAAGTCGGCAAGTATGCAGCGGTTCAAATCACAGTTCGCGTTATCTGAGGGCATGGGGATTCAACAGTTTACACATCCCTGCTGCGGGAAGACGGAATTCGATCGCAGTCATCGACGTGGCTTTACGATTGTTGAACTGCTGATCGTCGGTGCCGTGATGGCAGTGCTGTTGTCGTTGATATTGCCTGCCATACAGCGATCACGGGCGGCAGCAAGGCAAATCAACTGTCAGAATCACCTCCGCCAGATCGCACTGGCAAGTCAGGAGCACGCCAGCCTCTGGGGGCACATCCCCTCAAACGGATGGGGCAGTACCTGGATGGGAATTTCAAACCGGGGCGCGGGCCGGCATCAATCGGGCAGCTGGGTTTTCAATATTCTGCCGCAATGTGACCAGAGCGTCGTGCATCAGCAAGCCCCAGCGTCAACAGAGTTTCCCCCAAACGAGGTGACAATTCGGGATTTCGCCTCGCGATCTCTTCCTGTTTTTGTCTGTTCTGAAAGGCGATTGGCAAACCCCGGTCCGGCTGACCCAACGCTTACCTATTTCGGCGGTACTGTGGTGCTGAATCAGTGCGCAAAGAGTGACTATGCAATCAACGGCGGAACGAATCCAGTTGCCAGCGCTGAGGGGCCGGTGGATCTGAATTCCGGAGATAGTAACGTCTACAACTGGCCGAACACGTCGCAGCTAAACGGGGTTTCTTTTCTACGCGCGGAGATTCGCTTCGCGGATTTAACGGATGGTAGTAGCCAGGTGATCCTCGCGGGTGAAAAGTGGTTCTCGGGCAA
Organism: Planctomycetota bacterium; assembly: GCA_039796955.1. Lineage (GTDB taxonomy): Bacteria > Planctomycetota > Planctomycetia > Planctomycetales > Planctomycetaceae > SXXK01. The sequence goes on along the minus strand of JBDKIW010000531.1, from coordinate 1,910 downwards.
TGACACAGCCAGTGTGGGCGATAATCAGCCGATGTATACCGGCGACAGCCTCGATACACGGCGATGGGCCATTGTGGCACCAGCCCGTGATGGACATAAACTGGGAAATGAACTTGGGTTTGGTTCGGCACACGACGGCGGTGCCGGGTTTGCCTTTTGTGATGGATCGGTCAGGACCATTGCCTATCACGTCGATCCACGAATCTTTCAGCGACTTTGTGAACGCAATGACGGTGCTGCATCAGGCGACACCTTTTGAACAGCCTTCAGTGGCCCCCCACGCGAGCGGAAATCGTGAACCCACGGCGAGACCAGGTTTTGGGAATCTCGTTTGGATTACCGCAGGGCACCGCCCCCACTGCCCATTTACTCGCCATCTCCCCGCGCCCGTTTCGTCTACTCCATCCCGTCAGTTCTATGACTTTCGAGGTGAGCCCCGACACCTCTCCACACAGGTTCCGCTCCCAGGTTTGCAGGCGGCAGGGCGGTGGGCATTCTGGTAAAAGCCGCCGGCGTCCACTTGACGTCAATGCGTTTCAGCGGGAATATGGGAGGCTGCGAAAACTTCGAATTTCGTTCCCACCACCGAATTTCCCTCGACTTGGTTCGCCTGCTGCACGACGATAGTCAGTTTGCAGCCGTCATTCCACAGCGCTGATTCACGTGTTCGCTGGTGTCATCACACGTCGACAAAATCGTGTTGAACCGGCAATTCGGTCAGTACGACTCAATCCCCCCGAAAAGACTCCTACCCTGGATGCCGATTATGCTGAAGATTCTGGGTGCATCGCATCGCTACTGTGACGGCGTGTCCCGACGGTCCTTCCTGCAGGTCGGGGGACTTGCAGTGGGTGGATTGACGCTGGCGGATCTGATGGCCGGCGACGCAGCCTCCCGCGAAAAGCGGCATAAGTCGGTGATCATGGTCTACCTGTCCGGGGGCCTGCCGCATCAGGACACCTTTGACCTCAAACCAGACGCACCGGCCGAAGTGCGTGGGGAATTCCAGCCCATTCAAACCACCGTCCCGGGGACTCAGTTCAGCGAAATGCTGCCCAAACTGGCGATGGTGGCCGACAAGTGTTCCGTGGTCCGTTCGATTGTCGGTCAGCGTGATGAGCACTCCAGCTTTCAGAACCTGACCGGATTCACCATGGGTGAAGTGCAGCGCGACGGAATCCCGAACTTCGGATCCGTGATCGCTCAGTTGCAGGGCCCCGTGAATGCGGTGACGCCGCCATTCGTGGACCTGTTCCCCACGATGCAGCACCGGCCATACAACAGCACAGGCGCTGGCTACCTCAGCAGTGCTTACAACCAGGTGCGGGCTGACGGCGAGGACCTTGCCAGCATGCGACTGCGGTTCATCGAGAATCAGCAGTTTCAGGGACGTCAGACACTGCTGTCGCAACTGGATTCGTTCCGACGGTCGGTGGATTCCCGCAGTCTGGACAATATGCAGGAAAGTTATCGCCGGGCCTTTGATGTGCTGACCTCATCAAGACTGGTCGATGCGATGAATGTGGAGCAGGAAGACCCGGCCGTACTGGCCATGTATGGCCGCGGGTCTTCTAAACACCTTGGCGACGGGGCACCGTTGTGGAATGACCAGCTGCTGATTGCTCGGCGTCTGGTGGAAGCCGGTGTGCGAGTTGTCACGGTGGCTTATGGATTCTGGGACACGCATGGCAACAACTTCGGTCACTGCCGGGCTCATCTGCCCACGTTTGACACCGGCATTGCCGCGTTGATTCAGGACCTGCATGCACGGGGCCTGGATCAGGATGTCACGCTGGTGGTCTGGGGCGAATTCGGACGCACGCCGAAGATCAATGACAAGGCGGGGCGAGACCACTGGGCTCCTGTGCAATCTGCGTTGTTCGCTGGCGGCGGGATGCCGATGGGCCAGG
>JBDKIW010000530.1:0-2747 GCA_039796955.1 Planctomycetota bacterium | reverse complement strand
CGAGTCAGGATTCGCGCCCGTCGAAGTGACCTGAAACCAAAGTTGCGCAGCACAACCGAAGAATTGACGGAGGAACTGAAACGCAGTCGTATGCCAGCAACGATCAGTACGGTCGTCACTGCAATTGCGTTGTTGCTGCTGGCCATCAGTCGCCTCGAAATTCCGGTGGATCAGGAACTTCCGCCGTTATCTGCCAGCTTCTCCGGCCCGGACGAACCAGTGGACGAATCCTTTGTGCTGGAACCACCCATGGAGACCGCTGGTGAGCAGCAGCTGGAGCCGACGGAGACACTGCCTCCGGAAGCAGAGCCGCTGCCGGAACCGGAACTCCCGCTTGAACCGGAAATGCTGCCCGAACCGGAAGTGGAAATTCCGCCGGAATTAGTTCCTCCCCCGATTGTGGAGCCAGCGGACGCTGAGCCAGCGCTTCCGGAGAGCCCGGTTGGCAGGATCGCTGCAAAACCGGACGCCAAAGCGTCGACCTCGGGAGCAAAATTCGACCACCGCGATGCCGCGGGCCGCCAGCAGATGCTGCAGAAATACGGAGGCTCGGTGGGCAGTGAAAACGCCGTCAGCCTCGCACTGCAATGGCTGGCCCGCAGACAGCGAGCAGATGGCAGCTGGGATTTCGTGGATGTGGGCCCCTGCACCAGCCCGGGCCGGATCATGAATCCGATTGGCGGAACGGCGTACGCGCTCATGCCGTTTCTGGCGGCGGGGCATACTCATAAAGCCGGCCCTTATCGCAAGCAGATCGAAGCCGGCCTGCGGTTTCTGACACAGATCGGCGTCAGCGTCCCGGCGGGCTATGATCTGCGGGGCGTGTTGAATAAGCGTGATGACGATGTGGAACCCAACTATGCGTACTATGTGCAGGGTGCCGCCACGCTGGTGCTGTGTGAAGCCTATGGCATGACCAGAGACCGCGCGCTCAAAGCCCCGGCGGAGGCTGCTGTCCTGTTCCTGCTGAACTCGCAGGACCCGCGCGGCGGTGGCTGGCGATACACTCCCGGACAACCGGGATCAACATCCTGCACCGCCATTCAGGTCATGGCCCTGAAAGCGGCAGAGAAAGCCGGCATCCGGATCCCGGAAACCACCTGGGCAGGTGTCAGCAACTACCTCGACGGTGTCGCTATCGATCGGGAAGGGCGTTATGGCTATGAAACCACAAAGAAGGCCTACGAAGCCTCCGTCACGTCGATGGCCTTACTCAGTCGAATGTATCTGGGATGGGGGCGTGATGACGGCGACCTGCGCGCTGGTGTGGCACTACTGGACAAGCGTGGTCCGTACGACAATCTCTACTACTGCTACTTTGCCACTCAGGTGATGCGCAACTGGGGAGGTCAGGAATGGGAACGCTGGAACGGGCGACTGCGGGACGACCTTGTGGCGTGGCAGGAGCAAACCGGGGATGCACAGGGCAGCTGGGCCCCCCGCGACCGTTCGGACTACAGCATCAGCGGTGGGCGTCTGCTGATCACCAGCCTCGCCACCCTGACGCTGGAGGTGTATTACCGGTATCAGCCGTTGCTTCCGGAACAGACCGAGGCGGCCGTGCCGTGAAATAAACGGGGGACATGGTGTGGCGTGATTGACGGCAGGCATGAGCGTTGCGGATCGCCGGCCGGTGTGAGTCACGCGGCCTCAAGTCGCCCACAAAAGAAGACCACAGGATCCTCATTTGTTTCAAAACTGGGAAACGAAGTGCACGGAATCCCGGAAAAAGTCGAAAATGCTGAAAACTGTGGGCGAATCAGGGGAGGATTCCGCGGCAGGGTGGAGGAATCGGGGGAAATTCCTTGCTGCAACTCGGAAACTTACTGGGTTTCCGACTCGAACAATCCGAACATTTACGCTACCATAAGCGATTCTCAGTCGGCGGCCGCCACCATCCGGACTGATTCCGGACATTGCACAGAACGTGAACATTTGAAATTCGGGCGGCTCACTCGTTGTCAGTTGGCTTTCATTTTGTTGGTTGAAGGGCGTTAGTCTCATGTTCGCTGTGATCGAAGACGGAAATCGTCAGCATCGTGTTCAGAAGGGCTCGTTCCTGTCTGTGGATTATCGTGATGATGTCCAGGCGGGTGCGACGATCACGTTTGACAAGGTGTTGTTGGCGAACGGTGGCGGTGCCAGCGTGATTGGTACTCCGGTGATCACCGGTGCAACAGTCACGGGTGAAGTGCTGATTGCCGAAGAGAAGGGTCCCAAACTGGAAATCCAGAAGATCCGACGCCGCAAGAATTCTCGTCGTCACACTGGTCACCGCCAGAAGCATACTCGTATCAGAATCACCGACATTACCATCCCGGGGCTGCAGGTTGTCGAAGCCGCAGCGGGCTGAATGGTTGTTGTCTTGTGCATAAAGAGCGAGTGGCCCGGTGCGACTCGCTTTTTTGCTGCGCGGTGTTAAGTCGCGACGCGTCGGAGACAGGCTGCTCTGGGCAATGACCGCCCTTTGACGTGTTGAATTGTCCCTCCAGTTTCACAACAGTCTCCCACGTGTCGCCCCATGGACCTGCAGACCATCCGGGCCTTCCGCTCTGACCTGTTCCACCTCGGAACCATGCATCGGGCAGACAACAGATTCCGTGCAAACCGGCCAACGTCGTCTGTGGCCCCGATTCGGGCTCATTGAAACACCGGCTGAACAGCCGCCAGACGAGTGCTGCAGATTCTCCCAGGCAGAATTCACCAGCGACTCAGAATTTTCCAGAACCGCCAGGAACTGGTTCAGA
>JBDKIW010000529.1:0-5106 GCA_039796955.1 Planctomycetota bacterium | reverse complement strand
GGATCAGTTTTTTCCGGCTAAAGCAGAGGAAGCAACATACGCGGAAATTGGAAATGCCGTGCACGGTTATATGGCAGCACTTCCTTCTCTGATCAAGGCCAGTGCTGCACTGAAAACCAAGGTTGCCGAACGCTGTCTTGCGGCCTTTGAGGCCACTGGATTGGTTCCAGCTTCTGTGCTTGTCTCGGCAGGAGATCGCTTCGTTTCATGGGTGGACGAGAACTATCCCGGCGCAGTCTGGCAGACAGAAACCCCCGTCAGTGGTCCTCGATCTGAGGGCGGGCAATGGGAAGGAACGGTCGACCTGTTGCTCAGGTTAAAGACCGGGGAAGTCGTGATCATCGACCACAAGAGTGCACCCATCCGTCGTGAAGCCTGTTCTGTGAAAGCTGCCGAATATACGGGCCAGCTTGCTGCTTACGAGCAAGTCCTGCATGGCGCCGGCGCTGAGGTCAGTGGGAAGTGGATTCATTTTCCACTCGCAGGCATGTTGGTTCAGTGCAACCAGTGAAGTGGCGAGAGACATTTCAAACTGTGCTCGACTTCCTGCGAAGTTCTCGTCTGTGCCTGAAAAGCAGACCCACTGGAAGTTCGTCCACGGGAAGCTCACGGGAGCGAAGCGTAAACACTGGCTGACGATTCAGAAACGACGGCTGCTGAACGGTGAAATCGGTTCGGCTGTCATGGAACTGGAGAAGCTGATGAGTGGGCGCCGCACGAAGGATCAGGCGACATGGATGAACTACTTTCGAACTCACGGGATCAGTTGTCGGCGGATGGACTACTCGACATCACGCCGGAACCACATGCCTATCGGCAGCGGAGCGATCGAAAGCGCGGTCAAACGGATTATCACCTTCGTGTGAAAAGCAATTCGACGTACTGGCTCCGCAACAATGCCGAAACAATGATCAGACTCCGGGCATGGCTCAAGACGGGAAGAGCCGAAGAGCTCTTCAGGCAAACCACTTCTGGCACAGGCCACCTTGCCGCTTGAAACAGACAAAATCAGAATCCGCCCCCCCAGGATTCCGTTTCACTGTGGTCCTGCTAATCTCCACGCGCCAGCCGTTCCGAATCCGCAGTTCACGCATATTTCCCGAGCTTTGGCCTCGATCATCATGACCACTACGCAAAACCAGAATCCTGCTGCTGACGCTGCGTGGAATCACTCCACACCCGTAAGCGTACACCAGTCCCATAATTGACAGATAGTCTACCGTGGTGGGTTTCGAGTTTCGAGATCCTGACCGAGGAGACCAGTTCGATGAGTCGATTGAAGGGCGTGGAGTTGCGGGAATTGTGGCGAGCACGGCTGCAGCGGTTCGAAGGTTTGGGCCAGACCGTGGCCGAATTCTGCCAGTGGGAAGGAGTTTCAATAGCCGCGTTTTATGTGTGGAGGAAGAAGCTGCGGGTTGATGCGGCCCCGAAACATCAAACGACAGTCGTTGCGAAAACAGACGACACGCATCATTGCTCGCTGTTTGTGCCCGTTGTCGCTGCCGTCAGCACAGTGGCAGCAGGTAGTGCCGTTGTTGTCATGACGCTGTCCGATGGCACGCGTGTCGAGTTGCCTGCGAGTGATCATCAGCTGATCGCTCACGTGGTGACATCGGTTGTCCGCTTGCAGGGAGGTGAGCGATGATTGCGATCCCTTCCGGAGCGGCGATCTATCTTTGCACCATCGCCACGGATATGAGGAAAAGTTTCGATGGTCTCTCGGGACTTGTTCGCAGCGAGTTTCAACGTGAGCCGAATGATGGCAGTCTGTTTCTGTTCATCAATCGTCGGCGTGACCGCATCAAGATTCTGTACTGGGAAGCGACAGGATTTGCGGTGTGGTACAAACGTCTGGAATCCGGCACCCTGGAAATCATCACAGGTCGCAGCGGCGATTCTGTAGTGACAATTGACTCGACCGAACTCAGCATGCTGTTGTCAGGCATCTCGCTGCAGTCGGTCAAACGCCGCAAGCGATTCGTGGCGTGACGCGATGATGTGAAGCATACTCGTCGTGTCATGATACGTTCAGCAGATCATCATCTTTTTCAACAGGTTTTTGTGGGCGACTTTCGTCTGCAGAAACCTTTTTCTTTTTATGAAAAAAGATGTCAGTTGGCCTGGTGTAAATCGTCGCATGCGCTACCCTGGCCCACATGACACAACTCGAAAAACTCAGGCAGGAAATCGCGATGCTGCAGGCGGAACAAGTACGCCAGCGCTCGCTGCTGCATGAGACATCGGCATTGCTTGAGGATAAGAATTCGCAGTTGCAGGCCGCGTCGCAGCTCGTCGCGCAGCAGGTCGCGACGCTCAGGCAGAATACAAATCTGATTGAGCAGAAGGACGCGCTTCTCAGCGAGCAGTCAGCCACGATTCGCAGGCAGGAAGAGAAACTCGCCGCGCAGCAGCTGGAAATCAATCGACTCATTCGCGAGGCGTTCGGTCGTCGCAGCGAGCGATATCTGGAAAGCCCGCAGCAACTGAAGATTGACTTCGGCGGCGGTCCGGAAGTCACCGACGCTGCTGATGGACTGCAACAAGCGGTTGATGAGAAGCAGCTTGCTGATGATGCTGTTGTTGCCGCCACCGAGGGGTCATCTACGCCTCCGGCTGCTCCACCGAAGAAGAAAAAGAAGCGTGACGCATCGCTTCCGGCCAGCCTGCCACGAGTCGAAAAAATCATGGATGTGTCGGAGAGCGACAAGCACTGCGCGACGCATGGTGAGAAAACACTGATCGGCTATGACGTGCGTGAGTCGCTGGTTTACATTCCGCCGCAGCTCGAAATTCGCGTCACGAAATTTCCAAAGTATGTCTGTCCGAATCAGGCCGAATGCAAAGTCACTCAGGCAAAACGTCCTGAAGGTTTGATCGAAGGCGATCGTTATGACACCAGCGTCGCCGCTGAAATCATTACGGCCAATCTGGGATATCATCAACCCCTCTACCGCGAACAGGATATTTTCGCCGCCAGTGGCTGGGTGCCTCAGCGCAGCACGCTGCTCAACATCAAGACAGCTGCTGCTGAACTGGTGCAGCCGCTTGTGAAATTCTTTGCGGATGAAGTTCGCAAAGACGATGTCGTGGGGACTGATGACACGGGCGTGACCCTGCTGCTGCCGAAAGTGTTGCCCGATGTCATGCCGGATGATGGGTACAGTCAACGCATTCACGACGTGTTTTCCGCGGCGATGAAGGGCGGCAAAAAACATGTGAAAGCAAAGATGTGGGCGTATCGCGGCAGTACCGTCCCGCTGAACATCTTTGACTTCACTGTCAGCCGACATCGCGATGGCCCGGATCAGTTTTTGATCGATCACAACTTCAAAGGCGTGTTGATGGCCGATTGTTACAGCGGCTATACGGGCATCAGTCTGCGCAGCAATGACTGCATCACGCATGCCGCATGCAATTCACACGCGCGTCGAAAGATTTTTGAAGCACGTGACAATCATCCTCAGGTGGCGTCAGTACTGCTGGCGATGTTTCAGGATTTATATGACATCGAAGATCGTGCTCGCGACCTTGATGCACCGTCACGATTGAATCTTCGTCAACAGGAAGCGACGCGGGTGTGGCTTCGCATGCGTGAATATCTCGATAGCCCGATCGTGACAAAACTACTGCCAAAAGAATCGATGTGTCAGGCGATCGCGTATCTCAACAATCATTGGGTCGCGCTGCAGGTATACGTGTCGAACGCGCTTGTGCCGATCGACAATAATTCGACTGAGCAATTGATGAAGCAGGTGGCGATTGGTCGAAAGAATTGGCTGTTCATCGGCAGTCTTGCCGCTGGTGCTCGCACGGCCGATTTGATGACTCTGGTGAGCAGCGCGATCCGCAATGATCTGCACGTCTGGGCTTACATCAAAGGAGTTTTGGATGCTCTGCTGACCGGCTCAACGGACTACCAATCACTCCGCCCCGACGTCTGGGCGACCAACCATCCGGATCACATCCGACACTACCGCAAAGACGAACGCCGCGACCGTGCCGACCGACAACAACGGGCTCGCGAAGAACGACGAGCGGCCAAAGGTTGAAGTCAGGAAATGCCGGATGCTGCTGCTGGCCCCAAATCCCTGATGGTACTGCTGTACGCTGACTGGTGATGAGTGTCCTGAGTTTTGGCAGGAAGGAGCTTTCGAGCCTGTTTTTTTCCTGCTGTAGTGCGGCGAGCAGTCGTTCGCGGTGTGTGCAGAATTCGGACAGCTGTAGAGCAGATTCTTCCCTTGGGACGTAGAGTTTTGGCGGTCTGATGTGTGCGTGTTGTGCGATAATAGCGGCATCGATTTTGTCTGATTTCTCAAGGAGCCCGCAGCCGAGTGCAAACTGCCGTACACGAACGGGATTGAGTACCGTGCAGGCGATCTTTGCGGCGACGAGAGCATTGAGTAGAGTCAGTTCGTATCCTCCTGTGGCTTCCATAGCGACAAGCAGTGGTCGCTGCGAATTTTTGCTGAGTAAGTTGAAGACACGTGTGATGTCTTCCGTTTGATTTGGGATTTTGAGGGACTCGTTTTTATCGAGGAGATAGAGATCGAGTTTGCGTTTGGCGACATCCACTCCGACGATCGAATAAGCCGAATTCGAAAGTTGGCCCTGGGGAATGGACTCTACGGTAGAAAGCAGGGTTGTCATCGAAGTTCCCAGCCTAGTAAAATACGAGCTCGATTTGACTCGGCTCTAGCGACTGTTCGGGTTTGAATCGATCCGGGGCGGGATCAAGCTGGCACACGGTGTCAGGAAATCCTGCACCCATGCACTGACGAACTCCGTCCCCGGCGCCTCAGCAACAGGCCAGTTGCTGAGGCATTTTTTTTGGTTTGGTCCAATTATCGAATCGCAGATCTTCAGACTGCATTGCGTAGGCCTGAACGATTGTCTTAGAGGTAGTTCTGGATGAGTCATCTGGTATATCCAGATGAACACTCATGAATGATACCACCAATACTGCATGACCAAGATACTAGGCACCGTAGATCCAGGTGCCATGCACCTTGGTGCCAATCAAGGTGCCATGCACCTTGAACGTGGATTTAGGTGCCATGCACCTTGGGGTGCTGATGGCGACTTGAGGGGGCGTACGGGAAGCGTAAA
>JBDKIW010000528.1:0-2955 GCA_039796955.1 Planctomycetota bacterium | reverse complement strand
TGGCTATCGCAGGAACCCCGGCAGGATCCAGGCGGGCAGCACGCAGAGCGCGGCGATGACGATCGATGCCACAGCGACTGCCTTGTGCAGTTTGGGATTCGCCGACCACGGGATGCTTTCGGGCTCGGACGACAGAGAGGAACCTGATTTTTTCCGGGCGCTGGACGGTGCCGTAAAGAGCAGATTCCACGAGGACACGAAGGGATTGATACGTTCGAAGATGCGAGGGTCATCTGGGATGCCCCCGAACAGGAACTGGATAAAGCGATCGGTGCTCAGCAACAGTGGGATTGCCGCCAGCATTGCGGCGTAGCCGACGGCGTCATGTCTCCAGCCAGCAGTGAGATCTATGGAAAGCTGAGTCTGAGCAATGGCGATGGCCATGACCCGGCCAATGTTCATCAGCAGAGCCCAGAAGACAGCCGAAGAGATCAGCAGCAGGGTTCGCACCACCGAATACTCGCGTGAAACCCCGATGAATGCCGCGATAAACATCACCGTGAACAGCGATTGCACACCTGAACAGGCTTCTTCGACCAGCAGGGCGGGGCCGGTCATCGGCTGAATGACGTTTCCGATCAGAATGTGGTCAATCCGCAGGGCATTCAGGAAATCTGAGGCGAAGCTGGATGTGAGTTGCTGCAGATACTGAATAGCAGTTTCGTCGAAACTGAACGGAGGGCGAATGACCAGCAGGGTGGGAAGCAGAGTGTAGCACAACCGGCGGGCGACGCCCTGTTCCTTCCACAGATCCAGCAGGAGACCCAGATAGAGGACAAAACCCAGAAACCCGACAAGGGGGGAATGGCCCAGAGCGCCGCCGAGTGTCAGGGCGGAGCCACCGACGAACACGACCGCCCGGCAGGACTGACGTAGTTGGCTTCCCGGAAGATCGGGGTTCCCCGCTGCCCGGGATGTGGCGAACCAGAAGGTGGTTGCCAGGGCGAAAGGGAAGAACTGGTAGTACTCGCGACTCCACTGCTGGGCCAGGTATTCCCGGAGAATGGGGAAGTAGGCGAGTGAGAGAAGAACTAGAGCGAGGAACAGTGGTGACTTCAGCAGGTCGAATGTGCTGTTGGAGTCTTGTTTCTCTGACGTTCCAGAGGTCATGGCAATTCCTGAACATCGCAGCAGGCATCAGCGCAGGTAAAACGCCGTCAATCGCGTCCTCCGACTGTAGACCGCTGAGTGTACGGTCTGGCGTATCAAATGATTGCAGGTTTCGGATGCGGCAGCGACAGCGCGTGGCAATTATTTTGCTGTGTACGGCGTCGACTGCATCGATTGATGCGGAAGAATATGCGAGAATACGGGAAAATCAACGCTGGAATTCCCTACAGGTCTGCTGACAGCTCAAAATCATTGCAAACGGCAGAATGAAAGACTTTGTCACAAACGGAAAAGTTCACGTAGTGTGGTGGGAAGCCGCGGCGAGCGGGAATTGTAGAAAATACAGGCAGTTGCCGTGGCCGACGAGAAGGACAGGAGTGGGCAGACACTGTGATCTGAAAGAATGCGACGGTCAGGAAATCCCGGCCGAACTCCCTGAATTTACCTGGCGCGTTGGGGCCGTTCCTTTGATTTTATTGTACTATCGTGGTTTCGCGGGGTAGCATTTCCTGAGTGTGTTTGGGGACGATGGCTGGGCCGTTCTGACCTTCGGTTCAGCCACGCGGTGCTTGTGAGTGTTGTCTGGGGTGGTTGGTCACTGAGTCTTTCTGGCAGGTTTTTGAGGACAGAACAGGAGATTGCTGTGTTCAGATTGATCCGCAGGTTCAGACGCAATCTGAAACGAACTGTGACTGAATGGTTTCTGTATCTGCGATGGCGTTATTTTGAGATTACGTCCGGTGTGCTGCGCTGGTTCAGAAAGACGTCGCAGCAGACAGCAGACTCCGAGGGCCAGGACGGCGGGACCGCGGTTCGTGCCAGGATCCGGGTTGCAAATCTGTTGAACCCGCTCTTCTGGTTCAGGGAGTTCTGGGGTTTTTTGCTGCGTTTTCTGGCGTCACGTGAACTGATGTCGTTTCTGTATTCAATTCCCGCAATGACATTTGCCGTGGCGCCGTTTGCGGCGGAGTACTGGCGCGTACCATCGCAGAGCGAATTGCTGCAGCGGGCGCAGAACGGCTACATCCGGACGGCCTCAGCCGAACAACTGGATTCGGCTGAATTCTACCTGAAGTTGTGGGGGGCCTTGTCGGAAGATCCGATTCCGGTGCGTTTGGCCGAGTGCGATTTTTTTGAGCGGACGGGGCGACTGGATCAGGGCCTTCGATTGGCGGAAGAGGGGTATTTGCAGTTTCAGTCGATGGGTTGTCTGGAGTGGTTGTGCAACAAGGAGTTTCAGCAGTTTTTGAAAGTCCCCGACGAGTTGGCAAAAACGGTGAAATTCAGTGAAGCACTGGAAGTGCATCTGAAGGCCTTTTTGCAGCAGCAGAAGAACAACGCGGACAAGGGGACGATGCTGGGGGTGGTGTATGTTCGGCGCGGGGAATTTCTGAACGCCATTGAGATCCTGTCGGACGTGGTCGCGCTGACTGGGGGCCGAACACCGGAGGCACCGTATTACCTCGCGATGTGTCACCAGCAGCAGAATCGGATTCCGGAGGCGATCACGGCAGCGAAGTTGGCTGCGGACGCGTTTCGTGAGCGGATGGCACGGGAGAAATTCAACTTCCGGACTCTGCTTGATTACTGCCGCTGTCTGGTGATGGCGCAGCAGGAGAGTGCCGCGTTGCAGGCCATGGAGCAGCACCTGCAGCACTGTACGGAAGAGGAGCGACAGCAGGTTGTGTTTCTGACGGGGGATGTCTATGCCGCATGGTCTCGTAGATTGCGGCTGAATTCGGACCGGTCGGAGGCGGACTTTTTCACAGCGCTGGAATTACTGGGGAAAGGACTGGCCCTGTCGCCGCAGAACCCGCGTTTGTTGGAGGAGTTATCGTACCTTGG